>DFHP01000132.1 GCA_002371335.1 Eubacterium sp. UBA3720 | reverse complement strand
CTTCTCGACAGCGCGCCGGAAGATGTTTCCAGAAAACTGGAAAATGTGCGCAGAGGAAAGAAATGAATCTGCAAAACCTTTACGATGTTATTTTTCGTGATGACGACTGACCCTTCATCTAAAGCGGGAAGTTTTTGTAAATAAGCTATTGATAAAAGCTTAAAAATATGTTAAAGTACCTATCTGTGGGAAAAACCACAGCCTTGTTTTCTGCAATAATGCGGGAAGCCATAAGTCCAAAAGGAGGAAAGATAATGAATAAGTATGAATTGGCATTAGTCGTAAGCGCAAAGCTTGATGACGATGCAAGAGCAGCTGTCGTAGAGAAAGCAAAAGGCTATATCGTTCGTTACGGCGGCACGATCACAGGAATTGATGAGTGGGGAAAAAAGAGACTTGCTTATGAGATCCAGCATGAGCGTGACGGATTCTATTACTTCATTCAGTTTGAAGCAGAACCGACAGCTCCGGCAGAAATCGAGAGACATGCGCGTATCATGGACAACGTTCTGAGATACCTTGTCCTTCGCAATGACAATGCTGTAGCTGCAGAAGAAAAAACTGAGGAGAAGGAGGATTAATCAAATGGCTTACAATAACGATAGAGAAGATTCTCATGCAAGAAGAAGAACACCCAGAAGAAGACGTAAAGTCTGCGTATTCTGCGGTCAGGACAATGTGATCGATTTTAAAGATGCCGCAAAGATGAGAAGATATATCTCCGAGAGAGGTAAAATCCTTCCCAGAAGAGTGACAGGAAACTGTGCTAAACATCAGAGAGCAGTTACACTTGCGGTAAAACGTGCAAGACATCTTGCAATTCTTCCATACGTAGAAGATTAATAATGCCGGGGGCTTCGACAAAAGTCGAAGTCCCTTTTTTCGTTTCACAGGAAATTTCGTCAATTTCCTGTGAAACGAAACCCTCCGGGGGATGCACACGCCGCACAAAGGAAGGCAGCTGCGCAGCCGTGCGGCGGCGCGCAAAGTCCGTTTCGCTCCCCTTAAGATTAAGGTACCGGGGAGCTGAGGTCCGCTCGCGGACTTTGTTTTTTAAAGGCAATTGAACTCCGCTTGCGGACTTTGTTTAATTAAGCTATCATACTATCAGGGAATATGAAACTTTGAGAGAGGAACAGATGTATATGGCAAAGGTAGTACCTTTCGGAAAAGAACATCAGCCGGCGCCGCCGGCCGCAAAGAAGAAAAGCCGGAAACGGACGGGGTATCCCGATTACGCGCTTTTGGCAGTGGTGATCATTCTGGTCTGTTTCGGACTTGTAATGCTGTACAGTGCCAGTGCCTATGAAGCGGCAAGCAGCGCGAAAGCGGATGATATGTATTATTTTCGCCGGCAGCTGCTGATCAGCCTCTTCTCTTTTGCCGTTGCCATCGGCGTATCAAGATTTGATTATCATTTGTTTATTGCCGGCTCCTATGTATTGTACTGGACAGCATTCATACTGATGCTGGCAGTAAGAACGCCTCTGGGAGTAACGATAAACGGTGCCCGGCGATGGCTCAGGCTGGGTATACAGTTTCAGCCTTCTGAAGTCGCGAAGATCGCGGTGATACTTTGTATGTCGTATATGCTTATAGAAGTTGGGAAGCGTCTGAAGACGAAAAAGGTCACTTTGAACCTGCTGGGAGCTGTGATCCTTCAGGCCGGAGGAGCATATCTTCTTACAGATAATCTTTCTACAGCGGTCATCATTTTCGGCATCGGTTTCGGAATGCTATATCTGCTTCATCCGAATAAAAAACTCTTTATAGTCGTAGTTCTCGCTGTTGTTATAGTTGTGATACTTGGGCTTATTCTGCTGGATAATTATATGCAGTCGACAGATGATTTCCGAATGATCCGTATTGCTGCCTGGATGCATAAGGAGCAGTACGCAAATGATGAAGGATATCAGGTAATGCAGGGACTTTATGCAATCGGAAGAGGAGGCTTTTTGGGACAGGGTCTGGGAAATTCCACTCAGAAGCTGTCAACTATCCCCGAAGCGCAGAATGATATGATCTTTACGATCATATGCGAGGAGCTCGGACTGTTTGGCGCGCTGCTTGTGATCATCCTCTTCGGATATCTGCTTTACCGGCTGTTTATTATTGCTCAGAACGCGCCGGATTTGTACGGATCACTGGTGGCAAGCGGTATATTCATACATATCGCTCTGCAGGTCATTCTTAATATCTGCGTTGTGCTTTATATAATTCCTACCACAGGCGTTACCCTGCCATTTGTTTCATATGGAGGAACATCAGTCGTATTTCTGATGTTTGAGGTCGGCCTCGCCCTGGGTATCTCACGGCAGATACCGGATGCCGGATGATCAGGCGGAGTATCCGGAATAACCGTGGAAAACACTGCGCGCAGCGGCTCCGGTGTAGTTTTTGGGGCCCTAAAATCGCATTGACAAATATATTTCAAACAAGTAAACTTTTCTTAAAGAATAAAAATGACATGTTTGTGTCTTTTTTGCAGTTGGAGGTTATTTATGTTTGATAAAGTAAGAGATGTTCTTTGCGAACAGCTGGATATTGACCCGGAGGAGATCACAATGGATACCAGATTCAAAGAGGATCTGGACGCGGATTCTCTCGATCTTCTTGAATTAGTTACTACTCTGGAAGATGAATACGGAATAAATATTTCAGAAGAAGATATGGAGAAACTGACTACGGTCGGAGCAGTAGTTGAGTATTTGGACAGTAAAGGTGTGGCGTGACCCACACCTTTATTTCTAAATCGGGACTACGTTATTGAATAAAAAGCGGAAGGGGGACGAAGCTATGAGTATCAGATACATGAGAGATATACTTGAAACCAGTCACAATATCGTATGTTTGCAGGGCCGGGGCGCGGCGCTGGAAATGGGTATTGATTTCTATGATGAAAATTTCATTTTCAAGATCGAAGATAAATACGGAATGTCGCCGGACGAGATTTTTTCCAGCACGTTTTTTCATAACAGACCGGCCATGTTCTATAAATTCTACAGAGAAGAAATGCTTATGAAACGCGGTCTTCCGGGCGTGGTAAATAAGACTTTGAAGAGAATGGAAGATGATGGAAGACTGAAAGCTATCGTCACTAGAGGTATGTTCAATCATTCAAAGACCGCAGGATGTAGAAATGTGATACAGCTTTACGGACATATCGATAATAACAGATGTCCTCATTGTGGAAAGATCTTTCCGGGCTCTTATGTCCTGGAACATACGCCGCTTCCGCTGTGTGATGTGTGCGGCACCATGCTTCATCCGGGTGTGACTCTCTCGGGAGAATTGCTGGACACCCAGAAACTGACGCAGGCGGCGGAGATCATATCAAAGGCAGATACTTTGCTTGTTATAGGATGTAATCTGGCTTCCCGTCTCGGGTCTATGTCCAGATATTTTGAAGGAGATAAGATCTGCCTGATCAACAATAAAGAGCATTATACGGACAGAAAAGCCGACTGCATCTGCATCGGTTCCATGGAAGAGATCATTACGCAGGTATATCCCGTAAAATGATACAGAAACAAAGTCCGCAAGCGGACTTTGCGCGCCGCCGCACAGCAGCTTTGCTGCCTTTCTTTGTGCGGCGTGTGCATCCCTTAAATAAAATAAAACCAGGAGATGAATTAAAAAAATGGAAACAGTAAAGACCAGATTTGCACCGAGCCCGACAGGAAGGATGCACGTAGGTAATCTGAGAACAGCTTTGTACTCATATCTTATAGCGAAGCATGCCGGAGGCAGATTTATGCTTCGCATCGAGGATACAGATCAGGAGCGTTTCAGGGAAGATGCTCTTGATATTATCTACAGAACGATGGCAGGCACCGGGCTGGAGCATGATGAAGGTCCTGATAAAGACGGAGGAGTCGGACCGTATATCCAGAGTGAACGCTGTAAGCAGGGAATCTATATGAAGTATGCGAAACAGCTGGTGGAGCAGGGAGACGCGTATTATTGCTTCTGCGATAAGGAAAGGCTGTCTTCCCTGAAGAGGATCGTAGCCGGAAAGGAGATCTCTGCTTATGACAAGCACTGTCTTCATCTTTCCAAAGCAGAGATCCAGGCCAATCTTGACGCGGGAAAACCTTTCGTTATCCGTGTAAATATGCCTGAAGAAGGAACCACTTCTTTCCATGACGAGATCTACGGAGATATCACTGTGGACAACGCAGAGCTTGATGATATGATCCTCATCAAATCAGACGGATATCCCACATATAATTTCGCTAATGTAGTGGACGATCACCTGATGGGGATCACACATGTAGTCAGAGGAAACGAGTATCTGTCATCCACACCGAAATATAATCATCTGTACGAGGCTTTCGGATGGAAGATCCCGGAGTATATTCACTGTCCGCTGATCACAAATGAAGAGGGACAGAAGCTTTCCAAACGTTCAGGCCATTCTTCGTTTGAAGATCTGCTTGAGCAGGGATTCTTAAAGGATGCGATCGTGAATTTCGTTGCGCTTCTGGGATGGAGTCCGGCTGGAGAAAGGGAGATTTTTTCCCTTCCGGAACTTGTGGAGACGTTTGACTACAGGCGTATAAATAAATCGCCGGCTGTATTCGACATGACTAAGCTGAAATGGATGAACGGCGAATACATAAAGGCCATGGACGAGGAAGAGTTTTATAAAATGGCTCTCCCTTATATTAAGGAAACCGTTCCGGAAACAATGGATCTGAGGAAGATCGCCGCTATGGTAAAGACAAGGATCCAGGTACTGCCGGATATCAGAGATCATATCGACTTTTTCGCGGCGGTCCCGGATTATGATGTTTCCCTGTTCAAAAACAAAAAATCAAAGAATACGCCGGAAAACTCACTGAAGATCCTGCAGGATACTTTGCCTATGCTGGAAAACGCGCCTGCATTCGATAATGATACTTTGTTTGATATCCTGAAGCCTTATGTATCGGAATCCGGACTGAAACTGAACACTGTGATGCATCCGCTCCGTATAGCGCTTTCGGGAAAGACCGTTACTCCGGCGGGAGCTACAGGCATCATGGAGGTTATCGGAAAAGAAGAGACGGTTTCGAGGATAAAGGCGGCTATTGAAAAACTACAGAATGAAATACAATTACGCACAGATAGAAGCAATAGAACATAAAGACGGACCGATGATGGTCCTTGCAGGTCCGGGATCCGGGAAAACATCTGTGATCACCGGACGGACCTGCCGTCTTCTGGAGCAGGGCGTCAGCCCTTATTCAATACTCGTTGTTACATTTACCAGAGCTGCTGCTGCAGAAATGCGGGAGCGGTTTTTGCGTGTTACGGAAGAAAACGGCAGAGGAGTCACATTTGGTACATTTCACGGGATCTTTTATGGTATCCTGAAAAATACGTTTCATCTGACCGGAAATAATATACTGGGAAAAGAAGAGACAGATGATCTTTTGAAAGAAATCATTCATTCCTGCTATAAAGGAGGGGAAAGAGAAGCGGACCTTCCTTCTGCCGTCAGCAGGGAGATCAGCATGGTAAAAGAAAGCCGGCTGTCTCTTAAGCATTTTTATTCAAGTACGCTTCCGGAGGAAACTTTCAGAAAAGTTTTTGTCCGGTATGAAAACTGGAAAAAAGAGAATCAGAAGCTTGATTTTGACGATATTATTTTTCACTGCCACCGGCTTTTGCGCATGCGTCCGGACATACTTGGGAGATGGCAGAACAGGTTTCAGTATATTCTGATCGATGAATTTCAGGATATCTCGCCCATGCAGTATGAAGTGATAAAAATGCTGGCGAAGCCGCGGAACAATATCTTTATTGTGGGCGACGACGATCAGTCTATTTACAGATTCCGCGGCGCGAATCCCGGCATCATGCTGAATTTTCCGAAGGATTATCCTGATACACAAAAGGTCGTTCTAAGATTAAACTACCGCAGTACTCCGGAGATAGTCAGTTCGGCGCAAAATGTGATCTCCCATAATCAGAAGAGATTTCCCAAGGATATTTCTGCTGTCCGAAAGACCGGGAAAAAGGTAGAACATCTTATCTTTGATGATCAGCGGTCGGAGGCGAAATTTCTGTGCCGGTACGTGAGAGAGGAATTCAGTGCCGGAACTCCCTATGAGAATATAGCCGTACTGGTCAGGACAAATTCGGGAGGACGAGCAGCGATCGAACAGATGCTTTCTGAACAGATCCCGTTTCACGCTGTAGACGTTATCCCCTGTATTTATGATCATTGGATCGCAAGGCAGATCATGGCTTATCTGGATATAGCCGCGGGAAGTACAAAGCGAAGTGATTTTCTGCAGATATACAACAGACCGAACAGATATATTTCAAGAGCCGCGCTCTCTGATCCGGAGATCACACTGGATCTGCTCTATGATTATTATGAAGGGAAGGACTGGATGTGCGACAGGATCTACCGCCTGGAGACAGATCTGCGGGCCATAGGAAAGCTGTCCCCTTTCGGGGCGGTCACATATATCCGTCATGAAGTCGGCTATGAAAAATATGTACGGGAATACGCGGCACAGATGAACCTGTCTGCTGAGGATCTCATCGCGGTACTTGATGAGCTTTGCGACAGCGCCAGAGACTGCAGAACGCTGGATCAGTGGAAAGAAAAGATCGGCAGATACCGGGAAACAATAAAAAAACAGCGCCAAAGGGAAGAAAAGGAAGCCGGCGTCACGGTAGAAACCATTCACGCGTCCAAAGGAATGGAGTACGAGAGTGTTTATATACTGGATGTGAACGAAGGGATATTACCATATAAAAAAGCCGTCCTGGAAGCAGATCTGGAGGAAGAGCGGCGTATGTTTTACGTTGGAATGACCAGGGCGAAGGACAGGCTCAGACTTTTCAGCATACGTGAGAGATATGAAAAGAAACTGGCATTTTCACGTTTTCTCAGGGAAATGTAAAGGAGATCATTTTGACTGGATTAATTGCGCAGAAAAAGAACAAGGCCTTCAGGAGCATGACCGGTAAGGGATTTATCAAAAAAAGGACAGAGCTGTCGCATTATGAGGCGGATTCCATGGTAAATGATTTTATCGAGAACCGGCTGAACATCGAAGAGACTAAACTGTATATTGAACATATATCGAAATGCAGAGAGTGTTATGAGGATCTGGAGCTTGTCTACATGATCGGAAATACTCTGCGGTATCTGGATGAAGAAGAAGATGCTTCCGCGGACCTTCAGAAAATGCTGAAAACCGATATCCAGAAAAAGGCGTCAAAGGTAAAAATCTATGATATACATATGAAGTTATATAAGTATATTATTCTTGCGGTGGTCATCATTGTCATCATCATGCTCCTGGACTTTACGGGAGTGCTGCCGGTTACGCGGCTTATCTGAAAGGGGTCTTACATGAAAGAAAAAATGCTGTTAATAGACGGACATAGTATTTTGCACAGAGCTTTTTACGGACTTCCGCCATTGAGTACCGGCGAAGGCATATACACAAACGCAGTATATGGTTTTCTGACGATTATGCTCAAGGTCATGCAGGAAGAACGACCGCAGTATCTGGCAGTTGCGTTTGACCTTCACGCCCCCACGTTCCGTCACAAAATGTTTGAAGAATATAAGGGTACCAGAAAGCCGATGCCGGAGGAAATGCGTCCGCAGGTACCGCTGATGAAGGAAGTTCTCAGATCCATGAGGATCCCGATATTTGAAAAAGAGGGATTTGAAGCGGATGATATTCTCGGGACTCTTGGCAGAAAAGGGGAAGAGGCCGGAATGGACGTGACGATCCTCTCCGGAGACCGGGATCTGCTGCAGCTTGCCACGGAGGCGGTCCGTATCAGGATCCCGAAAACCACCAGAGGCGCAACGGTTATCGAGGATTACTATGCCGGAGACGTGGTAGAGAAATACGAAGTTACTCCGGAAGAATTTATCGATCTGAAAGCGCTTATGGGCGATGCGTCGGATAATATCCCCGGCATTCCCGGCGTCGGAATAAAAACGGCGACCAGGATCATCGCCCGGTATCATTCGATCGAAGAAGCCTATGCAAACGTTGAAAAAATAAAACCGAAAAAAGCGATGGAATCTCTGCGGGATCATTACGACCAGGCAGAATTATCCAAAAAGCTCGCCACGATCGACACTGATGCGCCCGTAGCGTTTGATCCGGAGGAGATGAAAACCGGTGATATGTTTAACGGCGACGCATATCAGATGTTCAAAAAACTGGAATTTCGAAATCTGCTGGGATATTTTGACAAGGACATGCAAACGGGAGCGGATCTGCCGAAGATCCGTGTGATACAGGACTTCGGACAGATCGATGAAGTATTTAAGAGGGCGGAGAGAAGTGAAAAAATCGGGCTTTCCCTGACCGGACTGCCTGCAGTCCGGGAAAAGAATTCCATCCCGGGATCGTTTGGCACCGGCCCAAAGATCCGCGGAGTTTCCCTGGCTTTGTCTAAGGAAGAAACATATTTTATATTTACGGATGGATTTGTGGCGCCATTGTTTCTCAAGGCCTCGGTGGAACGTGTCTTTGAAAGGGCCGGAAAGATCATCACATATGATCTGAAGGATATTCTGCAATATCTGGACGTGGAAGAGCGGGGGAATGTTTTCGACATCAAGATCGCCGCTTATCTGCTGGATCCGCTGCGTTCGGATTATCCATATGACAGAATTGCAGCCGAATATGGAAAAGTCGAACTGCCTGCGGCGGAAGAGATCTTTGAAGGAAAAAAAATACCTGCGGCCGAAAAGATGACAAAGGAACAGACTGCAGATTATTACGGTTATATGAGCCTTGCCGCTTATTTGTCCGAGGAAGCTCTTAGTGCCGCCATGACAGAAATGGAGATGCGCAGTCTTTTCGATGAGATAGAGATGCCTCTGGTATATACCCTTTCCGGAATGGAAAAAGAGGGAATGAAAGTCCATGGAGACGAGTTGATCGAATTCGGAAAAGAACTGCAGGTCGGCATTGACCGCCTTACGGATAAAATATACGAAGCCGCGGGAGAGGAATTTAATCTGAATTCACCGAAACAGCTGGGAGAGATCCTGTTTGAAAAGATGCATCTTCCCGGCGGAAAAAAGACCAAGACCGGTTATTCCACTGCGGCTGCGGTGCTTGAAAAGCTTGCTGTAGATGTTCCGTTCGTATCGGACATTCTGGAGTACAGGCAGCTTGCGAAGCTTAAGTCCACATATGCAGATTCACTTGCGGGATTTGTGCAGGCTGACGGAAGGATCCATACGTCTTTTAATCAGACGATCACGGCCACGGGAAGAATCAGCAGCACAGAACCGAATCTTCAGAATATTCCGGTGCGTATGGAAATGGGCCGGAAGATCCGCCGGGTATTTGTTCCGGAGGAAGGATGCGTATATATCGATGCGGATTATTCCCAGATCGAGCTTCGTGTGCTGGCACACATGTCGGGAGATCAGAAGCTGATCAGCGCCTATAAACAGGCGCAGGATATCCATACGATAACGGCGTCACAGGTATTTCATGTTCCGCTTGATGAGGTTACGCCTCTTCAGAGAAGAAACGCGAAAGCGGTAAATTTCGGAATCGTTTACGGTATCAGTTCCTTCGGACTGAGCCAGGGTCTCTCTATCAGCAGAAAAGAAGCTTCGGAATACATTGAAAGATATTTCGAAACATATCCGGGAATAAAAAAATATCTGGACCGTCTGGTGGAAGACGCAAAGAAAAACGGATACGCCTCGACCATGTACGGAAGAAGAAGGCCCATACCGGAACTGGCATCGGGAAATTTCACGCAGCGTTCTTTCGGAGAGAGAGTGGCCATGAATTCACCGATCCAGGGTACGGCGGCGGATATTATTAAGATCGCCATGAACAGAGTGGCAGCGAGGCTGAAAAAGGAAGAACTTAAGGCAAAACTGATTCTTCAGGTGCACGATGAACTTCTTATAGAAGCGCCAAAGGAGGAAGCAGCCCGGGTATGCGTTCTTCTTTCGGAGGAGATGCAGAACGCCGCAAAGATGGATGTGGATCTGGTAGTAGATATGCATCAGGGACTTTCCTGGTATGACGCAAAGTAAGTCGATCAGGAAGAAAGAATGTTTTGCTTTTTAGAAGGAGTTTTATATGCTGACGATCGGAATCACAGGCGGCGTAGGTTCGGGAAAGAGCGAAGTGCTTTCCTTTTTGGAAAAGGAATACGGCGCGGTATGCATCAGAACGGACCTGGTAGCCAGAAGTCTTATTTCCGCAGGGGGAAGATGCTTTGACGAGACGGCAGCTCTTTTTGGCCCGGAGGTAATAGGCGAAGACGGCGAATTTGACAGAAGCAGGATCGCCGAGATCGTTTTCAGGGAAAAAGAGAAGCTTGAAAAGCTGAACAGTATTACTCATCCGGCAGTTAAGGAGGAGGTAAAGAGCCTGATCCGTAAAGCGGAAAAAGAAGGGAAAAAATATCTCTTTCTGGAATCGGCCCTGCTTCTGGAAGAAAAATATGATGAAATATGTGATGAGTTATGGTATGTTTATGCAGAAGCCGGCGTCAGGGAACAGAGACTGATGTCCGGCCGGGGTTATTCCGCTGAAAAGATCCGTTCTATCATGGCGAACCAGCTTTCGGAAGAGGTTTTTTCCGAAGCCTGTGATTTTATCCTGGATAACAGCGGAACTTTTGAGGAAACAAAGAAGAAGATCATAGAAAAGATGAGTGGTTATAATAAATGAGACTTTGCAGTATAGCAAGCGGCAGTAACGGAAACTGTATTTATGCGGGAAGCGACAGTACGAGCGTGCTGATAGATGCCGGTATCAGCGGAAAGCGTATCGAGCAGGGACTGAATTCTTTCGGATGTACCGGAAGAGATGTGGATGCGGTATTTCTGACACATGAGCATTCAGATCATATCAGAGGTCTTGGAGTGATCGCCAGAAGATGGAAAGTGCCGATATACGCGACCAGGGGCACATATGAAGCTATGCTTGACGCTCCCGGGATCGGAAAAATACCGGACGGACTCTTCCATGAGATCATACCGGATGTGCCCGTGATGATCGGTGATGTGACGATAGAACCTTTTTCAATATCCCATGACGCGGCGGATCCGGTGGGCTACAGGATGAGCTCCGGAGGAAAAAGCGCTGCTGTGGCAACGGATATGGGTACATATTCAGACTATACGATCAGACACCTGCAGGGGCTTGACGTGCTTCTGCTGGAAGCAAATCACGACGTGCATATGCTGGAAGCGGGCAGATATCCGTATTATCTGAAAAGAAGAATACTGAGCGACAAAGGACATTTATCGAATGAAGCTTCGGGACAGCTGCTCTGCGAAGTCCTGCACGATGATATGAAGGCAATAATCCTCGGACATCTGAGCGGAGAAAACAATTATCCGGCACTGGCCTATGAGACCGTCAGCGCGGAAGTGACGATGGGGGATAACCCGTACAGATCTAAAGATTTTGCAATATCCGTGGCAAGAAGGGATTGCGGGGGTGAGCTGATCGAGTTCTGAGAAGAACCGGGCGGCCGGACCGTCCGGCAAAACATATATTTGCAGACAGATTTCCAGGATAGATGAAGGAGACAAATATGAAAAAAACAATAATCACGGTTACGGGAAAAGACGCCATCGGCATCATAGCGAAAGTGTGTACTTATCTTTCTGAAGAGAAGGTCAATGTAGAGGACATATCACAGACGATCCTTCAGGGTTATTTTCACATGATGATGATCGCTGATATATCCGGATCGGGAAAAAGTGTCGGCGGGCTGGCAGAAGGACTTGACCGTCTGGGAGAAGAGATCGGCGTAAAGATCCATTGCCAGCATGAAGATATTTTCAATATGATGCACCGTATATAAAGATCCTTCTGGTGAACTATATCCCGGGACCGCATCTGAGTATTGTATCTAAGGAGCTTTAAATTAATGATTAATATTTTTGAAGTTAACGAAACGAATGAGATGATCGAGCAGGAGAATCTGGACGTCCGCACCATTACGCTGGGAATCAACCTGATGGACTGCATCGATTCGAATCTTGATAAACTGAACAAAAAAATATATGACAAGATAACTACCGTTGCCAGAAATCTTCTTCAGACCGGAAAGGAGATAGAAGCTGAATTCGGCATCCCGATCGTAAATAAAAGAATATCTGTCACTCCGATCGCGCTGATCGGGGGAGCGGCCTGCAGAAGACCTGAAGATTTCGCATCCATCGCGGATACTCTTGACCGTGCCGCTCACAAGGTCGGCGTGAATTTCATCGGAGGTTATTCCGCGCTGGTATCCAAGGGAATGACAAAAGCAGACGAGCTCCTGATCAGATCGATTCCGATCGCGCTTGCCCGGACCGAACGTGTCTGCAGCTCTGTCAATGTGGGATCAAGCAAAACAGGAATCAATATGGATGCGGTCAAGCTTCTGGGTGAGATCGTAAAGATCACTGCGGCCAATACAAAGGATAATGACTGTATGGGGTGCGCCAAGCTTGTAGTATTCTGCAACGCTCCGGACGATAATCCTTTCATGGCGGGAGCTTTTCACGGCGTAACTGAGGCCGACGCCATCATTAATGTCGGCGTTTCGGGTCCCGGAGTTGTGAAACATGCGCTTTCCAAAGTGCGCGGAGCGGATTTCGAAGTGCTGTGCGAAACTATAAAAAAGACTGCGTTCAAAGTTACAAGGGTCGGTCAGCTGGTGGCGCAGGAGGCGTCCAGAAGAATGGATATTCCGTTCGGAATCATAGACCTTTCGCTGGCTCCGACGCCGGCCGTCGGCGATTCCGTGGCGGAGATACTGGAAGAGATCGGACTTGAGAAAGCCGGTGCTCCAGGTACGACAGCTGCGCTGGCGCTTCTGAATGATCAGGTAAAAAAAGGCGGCGTCATGGCTTCCTCTTATGTGGGAGGACTCAGCGGCGCATTCATCCCCGTCAGCGAGGATCAGGGTATGATCGACGCCGTGAATGAGGGATGTCTGACGCTGGAAAAACTTGAAGCCATGACCTGTGTATGCTCCGTCGGACTGGATATGATAGCGATCCCGGGAGATACATCGGCGTCAACGATTTCGGGCATAATCGCTGACGAAATGGCTATCGGAATGGTAAATCAGAAGACGACAGCCGTACGTCTCATACCGGCGATCGGCAAGAAGATAGGTGATACGCTGGAGTTCGGAGGTCTTCTCGGAAGCGCTCCGATCATGCCTGTCAACAGGTTTTCATGCGAAGCGTTCGTAAACAGAGGAGGACGCATCCCGGCACCGATCCACAGTTTTAAGAATTAAGTATGAAGGTTGCAGCAGTAATAGCAGAATATAACCCGTTTCATAACGGGCATGAATATCAGCTCAGGAGGATCAGAGAATTATCAAAGGCTGACGCCATTGTGGCAGTCATGAGCGGAAATTTTGTGCAGAGAGGCGAACCGGCGATCGTTAATAAATATGTAAGAACCGGTATGGCGCTTGAAGCCGGCGCGGATCTGATACTGGAACTTCCTGTAGCAGCCGCTTCCGGAAGCGCGGGGGATTTTTCCCTGGGGGCGGTTTCGATCCTGGAGGGACTCGGCTGCGTCGACGAGCTGTGGTTTGGGGCGGAGTCGGATGACCGGAGGATATTCGACCTTTTGAGCGGCATCCTGTCTGCAGAGCCGGAGGTATTCCGCAGAAGCCTCAGAGAAAAGCTTGCGGCAGGATATAATTTTCCGTCAGCAAGAGCTTATGCGCTCGCCGAAGCTCTGCGTCAGGGGCATGGGGCAGAGCCGGATATACAGGATCTTTCAAAATGGACCGGGGAGGAAATAAATGAATTTCTCCGCGGTTCAAATAATATTCTCGGTCTGGAATACTGTACGGCACTGAAAAAGCTCGGATCGAATATAAATCCGATGATCCTGAAACGGAGGGGCAGCGGATATCTGGACACAGAAATAGAAGGAAGATTTGCGTCGGCAATGGCGATACGGACCGAGATTGTAAAAGAGTCCGGACTATGGAAGAGTTTTCCCGCTGAAGCAGGAAAAAAAATATCATCCCGGATACCGGAAGCGTCCATGGCAATACTGCAGGATCATCTTTCGAAGCATGGTATTGTGGAGCTGGATGATTTTTCTGATATGCTTGGCTATCAGCTGATGTATGAAACGGCAGAAAGTCTGGTCTCATTCAGAGATGTGGGCCAGGATCTGGCGAACCGCATTATTTCTCTTCGTGACAAATATACAACGATCAGCGGTTTCGCAGGTCTGCTCCGGACCAGAAACAAAACACAGACTGCGGTTCAAAGAGCGCTTATTCACATCCTGTTGAGGATAGATGATAAGGTTCCTGACTTTGATTATGTACGGGCCCTTGGATTTGTTTCCGGTACCCGCGTAATGCATGAGATCAAGAAAAAAGGCACAATAAAGCTGATCACCAGGGCTTCGGGACTTAATACAGTGAACGCCGGAACCGATATTGCGGCGTCGGATCTGTATGAGATGGTCAGGGCAAGAAAAGCCGGTGATCTGATGAGAAAAGAACTGACACGTCAGATGGTAATAAAATAAAACCATTAAAACTTCTCGTATGTCATTTCTGAACATTTTTATCATGAAAAACATATCGTCAGGACACTCCGCTGCACAAAAGAGGCAGTAAAGCCGAAATGTAATATTGAACATAATAATGCTATGTTTTTGAAAAAAATCTTGTGTGTTTTTACCAAGCGTTATATACTATAGTGTGGATAGAATCGAAAAACTATCCATATTTTGTTATCAGGTATACATAAATTGCACAAAAAGTCATTTAAGGAGAGAAAAAAATGAAGGTATTGGTTATTAACTGTGGTAGCTCATCTCTTAAATATCAGCTGATCGATTCTGAATCTGAAAAAGTTCTTGCAAAAGGCCTCTGTGAAAGAATCGGTATCGACGGAAGACTGACATATCAGCCGGAGGGCGGAGAGAAAGAGGTTACAGATACAGCAATGCCGACACATAAAGAGGCAATACAGCTCGTGCTTGACGCCCTTGTAAATGAAAAGACCGGCGCCATCGCTTCCCTCAAAGAGATCGATGCAGTCGGACATCGTATCGTACATGGCGGCGAGAAATTCGCCGGCTCAGCTGTCATCAATGATGAGATGATTGCAGCTGTTGAGGAATGTTCAGCGCTTGCTCCGCTTCATAATCCTGCAAACCTGATCGGTATCAGAGCATGTCAGGATCTTATGCCGGGCGTACCGATGGTAGGCGTATTCGATACTGCTTTTCATCAGACAATGCCTAAGAAGGCATATCTCTATGGCCTTCCACGTAAATATTATACAGAATATGGCGTGAGAAAATATGGATTCCACGGAACATCTCACAGCTTCGTATCCAAAGAGGCAGCTAAATTCCTCGGTCTGGATCTGAATAACTCAAAGATCATCGTTGCTCATCTCGGAAACGGATCTTCTATCAGTGCCGTACTTAACGGAAAGAGCGTTGATACATCCATGGGACTGACTCCGCTTGCAGGTCTTGTTATGGGTACCAGATGCGGCGATATCGATCCGTCTATCGTAGAGTTTATCGCAAACAAAGAGAACAAGAGTGTTTCCGAAGTACTGAATATCCTGAACAAGGAATCAGGCGTTTTTGGTCTGTCTGACGGCCTTTCAAGCGATTTCCGCGACCTTGGCGAAGGTGCTGCAAACGGAAATGAAGCTGCACAGGATGCTCTTGATGTATTCGCATACCGCGTAGCGGCAACTATCGGCTCTTATGTGGCAGCAATGAACGGCGTAGACGCGATCGCCTTCACAGCAGGAATCGGTGAGAACGATAAAGATACCAGAAAAGCTATTGTAGATTACCTCGGATACCTTGGAGTTACTCTCGATGAGGAGAAGAACGGACTGCGCGGAGAAAACGTCGTTATCTCCACAGAAGATTCAAAGGTTAAAGTTGCCGTTATTCCTACGAATGAAGAGCTTATGATCTGCCGTGAGACAGTAGCTCTTGTTGGATAAATACAGGATCCGGAAACAAATTTGTTAGTGTAAAACACTTGACATTGATCATGCCAAAGTGTATACTTTTTCGAGTGTGAGAAAATAAGTGACCCAAATATAAATATCTGAGATGCAAGGAGGTGTGAGAAATGTCCATCTGTCCAAAGAATAAATCATCAAAAGCAAGACGCGATAAGAGAAGAGCAAACTGGAAAATGTCTGCTGTAAATCTTGTTAAATGTCCTAAATGCGGAGCATTGATGATGCCTCACAGAGTATGCAAAGCCTGCGGCACATATAATAAGAAACAGGTCGTTGAGGTCGCAGACTGAAATAATGATGAAATGATAAAGAGCTGCTGTACAGTGTACAGCGGCTTTTTTTCATGTCATGGGATATTCTGTGAATATCCCATGACATGAAACCCTCCGGGGGATGCACACGCCGCACAGAGGAAATTCCGGTTCGCTCGCAGACTTTGCTCTGTATTTGACACATCTTTAAAGGACATGATATAATCACATAGTTTAGATATCAGGTGAAGATTCATTTGTTCCGGATGAGACGATACATCATTTCATCCGGCAGTAGTGATAAAAGATCAGAAAGGTGATTATTATGAGGAATACTAAAGCAGCAGTTGTTCTGGCAACAATGATCAGCGGAGCGGTCCTGCTCGGCGGATGCTCCTTCAATAAGACTGTAGATAACATTAAAGACGTTACTGATATTGAGGTGACAGAAGGTTCTGCAGTCGAGACAAAGCCCGCGGGAAGGAGTGTGGATGAATCTCTGGAAGCTCCTGTATTTGTTTATGACATGACAGGAAGCACCACTGTAACATCCGGCACGGAGATAAAGATAAACTGTCCTGCGGAAGTAACGGACGGCGGTGAAGTGACTTATCAGTGGTATAAAAATAATGTTAATTCTAACGGCGGGGGAACGGAGATCGAAGGCGCGACCGATGCCGTGCTTAATGTAGATACAACTGAAGCGGGAAGTGTATTTTACTATGTGGTAGCGGTGAATAATCACGGAGACAGTGTAAACATGAGCGCTTCTTCTACATATGAGATCACTGTAATGGAGAAAGGAAACTGGACCAGCGACGGCACAGGTTACAGATATGTCATGGAAGATGGTACTTATCCTGTGGACATTACGATCTGGATCGACAATATGATGTTCACTATCAACGCCGACGGATACCGCACTGATGACGGAAAGGCTATTGAAGATACGACTGTAGTACTGAATAAGGCAGCTGCAGCCACTGATGCAGCTGAAGAAGCACCTGCAGAGGCAGCTCCGGCAGAAACAGATGCGGCAGCGGCAGAACAGGCAGCAGCGGAAGCAGAACAGTAAAATCCGGCGCTGACTGCAGCCTGGTCATATTCCGGAACAGGAGTTATATATGAATTCTAAAGAGTTAGTGAGAATTGCGGTAGATGCAATGGGCGGAGATCATGCACCGTCCGAACCGGTCAAAGGCGCCGTAGATGCGCTTAAGGAAAGCGACAGGGTCTTTATATATCTGACAGGTAAGGCGGAACAGATCAATACTGAACTTGCGAAGTATGATTATCCGAAGGACCGCCTTGAAGTGATCAACTGTACCGAGGTGATCGAGACGGGAGAACCTCCTGTAAAAGCGATCAAAACGAAAAAAGATTCCTCCCTGATCAAAGGATTGTGGATGGTTCGCGACGGCAGGGCCGACGCGTTTGTCTCATCGGGAAGTACCGGAGCGGTACTGGCCGGAGGACAGGTCATCGTCAGAAAGATCAAAGGAATCCAGAGAGCGCCTCTGGCGCCGATGATACCAACGGCAAAGACTCCGGCTCTTCTGATAGACTGCGGAGCCAATGTAGACGCAAAATCATCTCATCTTGTACAGTTCGCGCATATGGGATCTATATATATGCAGTCGGTCATCGGAGTGAAGAATCCAAGAGTCGGTCTTGTAAACATAGGTGCCGAAGAGGAAAAAGGAAACGAGCTGGCAAAAGAAACATATCAGCTTCTTAAGGATGAGCCCGGCATTAATTTTGTGGGAAACGTTGAAGCAAGAGATATTCCATACGGAAAAGCGGACGTATACGTTACGGAAGCTTTTACCGGAAATGTGATCCTGAAGCTGTACGAAGGCGTAGGAGGCGTGCTGATCAGCAAGGTAAAGGAAGGGCTCATGTCCACGATTCGAAGCAAGATAGGAGGAATCCTTATAAAGCCTGCTCTGAAACGGACTCTGAAGGAGTTTGACTCTTCAGAATACGGAGGAGCTCCGCTTCTGGGACTCCGGGGACTGGTCGTAAAAACACATGGAAGCGCAAAAGCAAAGGAGATCAGAAACACGATACTTCAGTCAGTACAGTTTAAAGATCAGGATATCAACGGCAGGATCCGTGAATATCTGGATGCACAGGAGTAATTGGTTTAAAAATGGTAAAGATCAGTAAGTTAAAAGAACTTGAAAAGAGATGCGGTCACAGGTTCAGCGATATTAGCTGGCTTGAGATGGCGCTTCGTCACAGTTCTTATACAAACGAGCACCGTATGAATCGATTAGAGTGCAATGAGAGACTTGAATTTTTAGGGGATGCAGTGCTGGAGCTGGTCTCCAGCGAATACCTCTATCAGAATTATCCGGACATACCTGAGGGCGGGCTTACGAAAATGAGAGCCAGTCTGGTATGCGAACCTACGCTGGCATATGACGCGAAAGCTCTTGACCTTGGAGATTACCTCCTTCTGGGTAAGGGCGAAGACGCCAGCGGCGGCCGGAAAAGAGATTCAATTGTCTCTGATGCGCTTGAATCCGTTATAGGTGCTATTTTTATGGATGCAGGTTTTCAGGCGGCAAAGGAATTTGTGCTGCGTTTTATTCTGGACGATGTGGAGAACAAACAGCTGTTTCATGACAGTAAGACTATTTTGCAGGAGATGGTCCAGAAAAAAGGAAAAAACGTCATTACATACAGACTTCTCCGTGAAGAGGGGCCTGATCATGACAAATTATTTACAGTATGCGCAATGATGGGTGAGAACAGCATAGGCAGCGGCAAAGGGCATTCAAAAAAAGCTGCGGAACAGCAGGCGGCCTACAACGCCATATGTAAGATCAATGAAAGCAGGTCACATTAAAAGGTTAGTATGTATTTAAAAAGTATTGTCATGCAGGGATTTAAATCCTTTGCAAACAAAATGACGCTGGAGTTTCATGAGGGTATTACCGGTATCGTAGGGCCGAACGGCAGCGGAAAGAGCAACGTTGCCGACGCCGTCAGGTGGGTCCTTGGGGAGCAGAGCGCGAAGCAGCTTCGCGGCGGCAACATGCAGGATGTTATTTTTGCCGGGACAGAAATGCGGAAAGCTCTCGGTTTTGCCATGGTTGCCATTACCTTTGATAACAGAGACCGCAAGCTGAATTTTGACGCGGATGAAATAACCGTCAGCAGACGTCTTTACAGATCCGGCGAGAGCGAATACATGATGAATGCCAGAAGCTGCCGGCTTAGAGATATCCAGGAACTGTTTTTTGATACGGGAATCGGTAAGGAAGGCTATTCTATTATCGGCCAGGGACAAATTGATAAAATTCTGAACGGCAGACCTGATGACCGGCGTGAACTCTTTGATGAGGCTGCCGGTATTGTAAAGTTTAAGAGGAGAAAAGCGGCTTCTCTGAAGAAGCTTGAATCGGAACAGGCAAACCTGGTGCGTGTAAATGATATTCTCAGCGTACTTGAAGGACAAGTGGGTCCGTTAAAAAAACAGTCGGAGAAAGCTGAGCAGTATCTTATGCTTCGTGATAAGCTTCGCGATATTGAGATCAGTCTTTTTTACAGGGAAAGCCTGAAACTTGAGGAACAGCTCTCAGGCGCGGTAGAAAGCCTGAAAATAGCGGATGCTCATCATAAAGAAGCTGATCTTGCTTTCGAGAGTACGAAAAGAGAATATGAAGAACTGGAACAGGCACTTTCGGAGATCGAGGAGGAAATCACATCTCTGAGAGAATCCAACGCCGAGCAGAAAATGCTGAAGCAGCAGCTCGAAAGCAGGATCGATATACTGCGGGAGCGGATCAGCGCGTCCGAAAGAAACGACGAGCTTTACCGTGAACGGATGGATGCGATTCGTGAAGAGAAGGAACGGCGATCCGGAGCGATCGTGGACATTCGCAGGGAGCAGGAACAGCAGCAGGCTGATTTTAAAGAGATAGAGAAACGCCGGGGCGAACATCAGGAAAAGCTTGACAAGCTGAATCTGTATTTGGAAAAGCTAACGGAGGATAGTGAAAAAAACCGGAGCGATACGATATCTCTCCTGAATAAACGGGGATCTATTAAAGAAAAAATGCAGCGTTATGATACAATGCTGGAGCAGATAGATATCCGGAAAGCCGAGATCACCGCAGATATCCTCCGCCATAATGAGAACACTGCGCTGCAGGCGAAAAACCAGAAAGAACTCGAAGAACAGTTCACCGGGATCAGCGAACTGATCCGGTCAATGGAAGAACAAAGCGGGAAAAACGAACAGCGGCTGGAAAAATACAAAAAAGACATGGCTGTCCTTAATCACGATCTGGAAATAGGACAGACTGCTTTTCACAGAGAATCTTCCAGGCTTGAATCATTAAGAAATCTGGCAGAGCGATATGAGGGATACGGAAACAGCGTAAAGCGTGTCATGGCCAGAAAGGACGATAATCCCGGTATTCACGGAGTTATCGCAGATCTGATCACTACAAAAAAAAGATACGAGACAGCGATAGAGACGGCCCTTGGAGGCAGCCTTCAGAATATCGTTACAGATAATGAGAATACGGCGAAGTATCTGATTGAATATCTTAAACGGGGTCATTACGGAAGAGCCACATTTCTCCCGCTTACTACAGTAAAGAACGGCAGGCCTTTTCAGAACGAAAGACTGCTTGAAGAAAACGGCGTGATCGGCCTGGCCAGTACGCTTATCGCCTGTGATCCTCTTTACAATGAGATCGTAGAACGACTTCTGGGAAATACGGTCGTTGTGGAAAATATCGACCGGGCAATTGCGATCGGAAGGAAATATAAACATTCTGTCCGGATGGTAACTCTCGAAGGGGACCTTCTGAATCCGGGCGGTTCCATGACAGGAGGAGCCTATAAAAGCAGCAGCAACCTTCTGGGCAGAAAACGTGAGATAGACGACCTTGAGAAAAGCGTCCGCATGCTCAAAAGCGATATGGATGCGGCTTCCGGGAAGGTGGATTCTATGCATGAAGCCAGAAACAAGCTTCGTGATAAACAGAATCAGCTGAATGATGATCTGCAGAAAAAATATCTGCAGCAGAATACTATTCGCATCAATCTGGAAAGCACCAGAGAAAAAACAGATGAAATGAAGGACGAATATCTTCGTTTACAGCAGGAAAAGCAGGAGCTTGACCGCCAGGTAGCGCAGATAAAGGAAAGCAAAGCCGAAGTTTCTGCCGAACTTGATCTTTCCGAAAGCGAAGAAGACCGTCTTTCATCAGATATGAAGCAGGCTGCGGAAACGATCAGCAGCGTACAGCAGGAGATAGAAGATTCCAGAGAACATCTGGAAAAGATCAATCTGGAATATACAGCGTTATCCCAGAAAAGTGAATTCCTCAAAGAAAGGATACGAAGCGAAGAACAGGAGACGCTGCGTCTTTCACAGGAGGAAAATGTACTCCTTAAGAATCAGGAGACTGAAAGCAAAGAGCGCACGGACAAGGAGACAGAGATCCGCCGTCTCACCCAGAAAAGTGAAAAGCTTGGCAGGGAGACAGACGAGCGGGAGGATGAGATAAGGCAGCTGGTTTTGGCGAAAGACAAAATGAACGAAGATCACAGGGCCTTTTTCAGAAAGAGAGACGAGCTTTCCGAAGAGCGAAGCCGGATGGACAAGGAATGCTTCAGGTTGAATGCCCAGATCGAAAGACTGGAAGAACGCCGGGAGGAAATGATAACAAATCTCTGGGAAGAGTACCAGATCACTCCTGATCAGGCGGAAAAACTGTCTGCCGGGGATGAATCATCCCAGAGCATGCTGAAACAGTCTGCGGCGTCTCTGAAAAAAGAGATCAGGGAGCTCGGAAACGTAAACGTCAATGCGATAGAAGAATATAAGGAAAAGAATAAAGAATATATTTTTCTTTCCGGACAGAAACAGGATCTGACAAAAGCTGCCGAAACACTACAGGATATCATCAGAAAACTTGAAGAAGGAATGCGAAAACAGTTCCGCGAAAAGTTTGAAGAGATAAAGATAGAATATGACAAAGTCTTTCAGGAACTGTTCGGCGGAGGAAAAGGCACACTGGATATTGTGGAGGAAGAAGACATCCTGGATGCGGGCATAATCATCAATGCACAGCCGCCGGGAAAGAAGCTGCAGAATATGATGCAGCTTTCAGGAGGAGAAAAAGCATTGACTGCGATCGCGCTTTTATTTGCGATCCAGAACCTCAAGCCTTCACCGTTCTGTCTTCTGGACGAGATCGAAGCGGCTCTTGACGACGCGAATGTAGGGCATTATGCTGAGTATCTGCACAAGTTGACAAAGCATACCCAATTCATTATTATTACCCACAGACGGGGATCGATGGCGGCGGCAGACCGTCTGTATGGAATCACTATGCAGGAAAAAGGTGTATCCGCACTCGTTTCGGTGAATCTGATTGAAAACGAACTGGATGCATAACATAAGCAGGAGTATCCTGAAATGTGTATATCATGATAAAACTGTTCATAAATGACATGCGGGAAGTTTGGTAATAAAACACCGGCCAGACCGGCAATAAGGAGAAAAGGATGGCAGGAATGGGATTTTTTAAACGCCTCGTAAGCGGACTAACAAAAACAAGGGAAAACATTGTCTCCAATATGGACGAGATCTTCATGAGCTACGATGAGATCAACGAAGAGTTTTTTGAAGAAATTGAAGAGATCCTGATCATTGGAGATATCGGCGTTGCGACAGCAAAGTCTATTATGGATGAGTTTCGGTTCGAAATCAAACAGTTCGGACTCACGAAACCGATGGAAACTAAGAAGCTTCTGATAGACAGTATTAAGTATCAGATGCGCATGTATAATAATGATTATGATTTTGAGAACAAAAAGTCTGTGATCCTGGTCATAGGAGTCAATGGCGTCGGCAAGACTACATCCATAGGAAAGCTTGCGAATCAGTATAAAAATAACGGAAAGAAAGTCATCATTGCCGCAGCGGACACATTCCGCGCCGCAGCTACAGAACAGCTGGTGACCTGGGCCGGCCGTGCAGGAGTAGATATAATAACAGGACAGGAAGGTTCTGATCCCGGGTCTGTCGTATATGACGCGGTCGCTTCTTCAAAATCAAAAAATGCGGATATCCTGATCATCGACACGGCGGGAAGACTTCATAATAAAAAGAATCTGATGAATGAGCTTAATAAACTGTACAGGATAATTGCGAAAGAATATCCGGATGCTCATCTGGAGACATTTCTCGTTCTTGACGGAACTACAGGACAAAATGCGCTTGTGCAGGCAAGAGGCTTTAATGAAGCTGCCGATATCACAGGTATTATTATGACAAAGCTTGACGGAACGGCAAAAGGCGGTATTGCTATTGCAGTGAGTTCCGAGCTGGCTGTGCCGGTGAAATATATAGGCGTCGGTGAAGGAATCGATGACCTGCAGAGGTTTGATCCGAACCAGTTCGTCGACGCGCTCTTTGATGTTAAGAGAGAAGATCTTTAAGAAGGTTTGTATAAAAGTGTAAGGAAAGGAAAAGAAATGGCTGGATCAGAGATGCTGACGCTTGACCGGTTTGAAGAAGCGTCGGAAATAGTAAAAAATGTAACAGCTGATACGAAACTGGTCTTCAGTGAGACATTCAGCGCCCGCACAGGAAACAGAGTATATCTTAAACCTGAAAACATGCAGGTTACAGGGGCCTATAAGATACGAGGCGCATATTATAAGATCAGCACAATGAGTCCGGAAGACCGGGAAAAAGGTCTTATTACAGCTTCAGCCGGTAATCACGCACAGGGCGTGGCGTACGCCGCAAAGGCTTACGGCGTGAAGGCTACGATCGTCATGCCTACGACTACTCCGCTTATAAAAGTGGAGAGGACCCGCGCATACGGCGCGGAAGTAGTGCTCTACGGCGATGTATATGACGATGCATGCGCAAGGGCGCTTGAGCTTGCGGATGAATTCGGTTATACATTCATACATCCTTTTGATGATCCCGCTGTTGCTACAGGACAGGGAACTATCGCTATGGAGATCGTAAAAGAGCTTCCGCTGGTTGATTATATACTGGTGCCGGTAGGAGGCGGCGGACTGGCGACAGGCATATCCACTCTCGCAAAGCTTCTTAATCCGAAGATCAAGGTTATAGGCGTTGAGCCTGCCGGGGCAAACTGTCTTCAGGTCTCACTTGAGAAGGGTGAAGTAACGACTCTTCCCGCGGTAAATACGATAGCGGACGGTACTGCCGTAAAACGTCCCGGAGAGGTTATCTTCCCGTATCTTCAGCAGAATCTGGATGAAGTGATCACAGTAGAGGATCCGGAGCTTGTCGTAGCATTCCTTGATATGGTGGAAAACCATAAAATGATCGTTGAAAACTCCGGCCTTCTGACTGTTGCGGCTCTCAAACATCTTCAGTTTAAGGATAAACGTGTCGTTTCTGTCCTCAGCGGAGGAAATATGGATGTGATTACGATGTCTTCCGTAGTTCAGAACGGACTGATCGCGAGAGACAGGATATTTACAGTCTCCGTACTGCTTCCCGACAGACCGGGAGAACTTGTGAGAGTGTCCACCGCCATTGCTGAAATGCAGGGCAATGTCATTAAACTTGAGCATAACCAGTTCTACAGTACGAACAGAAATGCTGCAGTGGAGCTTCGGATCACGCTTGAGGCCTTTGGTACGGAACATAAGAATAATATCATTAAAGCTTTGGAAGAGGGAGGCTTCAGACCGAAGCTGATCCATCCGGTCCTGTAAGATGAATAAGGTTATTACAAAACAACAGAAACAAAAGATAAATTATCAGAAAAAACTGGATCGTATCCTGGAGGGGATAGAGAAGGAGAAACAAGCTCCTTCATTGCTGCTTCATAGCTGCTGCGCACCCTGTAGCAGCTATGTGCTGGAATATCTGTCCTGGTATTTTCGGATCACGGTCCTTTATTATAATCCGAATATCTCGCCTGAGCACGAATACAGGAAACGTGTAGACGAGATCAGAAGACTGATCGGCGAAATGGACTTCCGATATCCCGTGAGTTTTGAAGAAGGAAGATATGAACCCTCTGAATTCTATGATATGGCAAGAGGAATGGAAGATCTGCCTGAGGGAGGCGAAAGATGCTTCGCATGTTTTGAACTTCGTCTGCGGGAAGCCGCAAAAAAAGCGGCGGAATATCACTTTGATTATTTTTGCACTACTTTGACCATCAGTCCGCTGAAGAACGAACAGAAGATCAATGAGATCGGTCTCCGGATCGGCTGTGAGTATGGCGTCAGCTATCTGGTATCAGATTTTAAAAAGAAAAACGGATATAAAAGGTCCGTAGAATTATCTGAAAAGTATGATTTGTACAGACAGAATTTCTGCGGGTGTGTCTATTCACGTCCGGAAAAAGAATGAAAAGGAGAATTAACATGGCACAGCTCTGGGGTGGCAGATTTACGAAAGAGACAGATAAACTGGTTTATAATTTTAACGCGTCCATAAGCTTTGATAAAAAGTTTTATGCGCAGGATATCCGCGGCAGCAAGGCACACGTACGCATGCTGGCAAAGCAGAAGATCCTCACGGAGAAGGAAAGAGATGAGATCCTGGCAGGACTTGAAGGCATTCTGGCGGATGTTGAGAATGGAACGCTCGATATTACCAGCGAGTATGAGGATATCCACAGCTTTGTAGAGGCGAATCTGATCGACCGTATCGGAGATGTGGGAAAGAAGCTTCACACGGGAAGAAGCCGGAACGATCAGGTGGCTCTGGATATGAAGCTTTATGTGAGAGATGAGATAGACGCGATCGATGAGGAACTGAAAAAGCTTCTGAAAGTCATCCTTCGTGTCATGGAAGAAAACATGCATACATACATGCCCGGTTTCACACATCTTCAGAAGGCACAGCCGCTGACGCTCGCACATCATTTCGGAGCTTATTTTGAAATGTTCAGGAGAGACAGGGATCGTTTGTCAGATGTATATAAAAGATTGAACCTCTGTCCTCTCGGTTCGGGCGCGCTTGCAGGAACGACTTATCCTCTTGACAGGGAATATACGGCTGAATTGCTGGGATTTGACGGTCCTACCAGAAACAGTATGGATTCTGTATCGGACAGGGATTATGTGATCGAACTACTTTCCGCATTGTCTACAGTCATGATGCATCTGAGCCGTTTCTGCGAAGAGATCATTACCTGGAACACAAATGAGTATCGTTTTGTGGAGATAGATGACAGCTACAGCACAGGAAGTTCCATCATGCCGCAGAAAAAGAATCCGGACATAGCAGAGCTGGTCCGCGGAAAAACGGGACGTGTTTACGGTGCTCTTATGCAGATGCTGACTACAATGAAGGGTCTTCCTCTGGCTTACAATAAAGACATGCAGGAAGATAAAGAGCTTACCTTTGACGCCATTGATACTACGAAGGGCTGTATTGCTCTTTTTACCGGAATGATAGATACGATGCGTTTCCGCAATGATGTGATGGAGGCGTCCGCAAAGAACGGCTTCACGAACGCTACGGATGTTGCTGATTATCTGGTATTGAAGGGAGTCCCTTTCCGCGACGCGCATGGAATCGTAGGCCGGATGGTCCTCGAATGCATCAGCAGGGGATGTGCTATTGACGATCTTACGCCGGAAGATTTTCAGTCATTCAGCAGCGCTTTTGAGAATGATATATATGAAGCCGTCAGCATGCGCAACTGTGTGGAAAAGAGAAATACAAAAGGCGCTCCCGGAGAAAAGGCTATCAAAGAAGAAATAGAATTAAGCAGAAAGTATCTTTTAGAGAACTGATCATGTTTTTTGTGAAAAACACTAAAAAACAGGTTGATTTTTTTGGTATATTGGTATAGGATATTGTTTATTCCTGCGGACAATTGTTCGTCTGTTGCGGAATCCTGTTTTTGGAATCAATGCAAAAACAACTACAACCAGAATGAAGGAGCTTAAATAAATGGGAAAAAAATTAAGAGTAGGTATTCTTGGCGGAACAGGAATGGTAGGTCAGAGATTCGTGACACTGATGGAGAATCATCCATGGTTTGAGGTAACCGTGATAGCGGCCAGTGCCCGAAGCGCGGGACAGACTTATGAAGAGGCAGTGGGCGGAAGATGGAAAATGGAGACGCCGATGCCTGAATATGTAAAAAAGATGGAAGTACTTAACATCAACGAGATCGAAAAGGTCACGGAAAATGTTGATTTTGTTTTTTCGGCGCTGAATATGTCAAAGGATGAAATAAAAGAGATAGAGTATGCTTACGCTAAAGCTGAAACTCCGGTCGTTTCCAATAACAGCGCCCACAGATGGACTCCTGATGTTCCGATGGTGGTTCCGGAGATCAACCATGAGCACTTTGACGTGATCAATGACCAGAAAAAGCGTCTTGGAACGAAGCGCGGATTTATTGCGGTGAAGCCGAACTGTTCTATACAGAGTTATACGCCTGCTCTGACTGCATGGAAGGAGTTCGAACCTTATGAGGTTGTATGTACCACATATCAGGCGATCTCAGGTGCAGGAAAGACTTTTAAAGACTGGCCGGAGATGGTAGAAAACATTATTCCGTATATCGGAGGCGAGGAAGAGAAATCCGAGCAGGAACCGCTTCGTATATGGGGACATATCGAGAACGGCGAGATCGTAAAGGCACAGAGTCCCAAGATCACATGCCAGTGTATCCGTGTTCCGGTTCTGAACGGACACACAGCTGCAGCTTTTGTTAAATTCAGAAAGAAACCTACAAAGGAGCAGCTGATCGAAGCGCTTGTTAATTTTAAAGGACTCCCGCAGGAGATGGAACTTCCGAGCGCGCCGAAGCAGTTTATCAGATATATGGAGGAAGATGACCGTCCGCAGGTAAAACTTGATGTGGATTTCGAAAACGGAATGGGTATTTCAATCGGTCGTCTGCGTGAGGACTCCATCTACGACTGGAAATTTGTAGGACTTTCTCACAATACTCTCCGCGGAGCGGCAGGCGGAGCTGTGCTCTGTGCAGAAACTCTCGCTGCCAAAGGTTTTATAACGCCGAAGGAATAATAGTATTTTGTGAATATAAAGCATGTAAAAGGCCGGTACATTCTGAGAAATGTATCGGCTTTTCTGGCGGCTGTATCTCTTTTCCGGGATTTATGATATAATCCATTCACGATGCGGTTTCCGTCTGAAATGTGCGGAAAGAACAAAAAAAAATAAAAGAGAGGTTATTGTGTGTCAAAGTCACTTTTCATAGCGGAAAAGCCAAGTGTCGCTCGGGAATTTGCCAAAGCTCTGAAAGAAAAAATGAACTCAAATGACGGATATATGGAGTCGGAGCATTATATCGTGACTTGGTGCGTCGGACATCTTGTGACAATGAGCTATCCGGAGAAATATGATGAAAAATATAAAAGATGGTCCTTCGAAACGCTTCCTTTTTTGCCGGAAGAATTCAAATACGAAGTGATTCCCGGCGTAAAAAAACAGTTTAATATAGTGAAAGGACTTCTTCACCGTGATGATCTCGTGACTGTTTTCGTCTGTACCGATTCAGGACGGGAAGGAGAATACATATACCGCCTCGTCGCAATGATGGCTGATATTGATCCAAAAATCAGACAGAAAAGAGTCTGGATAGACTCTCAGACAGAGGAAGAGATTCTTAGAGGGATCCGTGAGGCGAAGGCCCTTGATGCTTATGATAATCTTTCAGACGCTGCTTTTCTGCGCGCAAAGGAAGACTATCTGATGGGCATCAATTTTTCCAGAGCATTGTCGCTGAAATATGCGTATGATATATCAGGCTATCTGGGAAGCAAATATCAGGCGGTATCTGTAGGACGCGTTATGACCTGTGTCCTGGGTATGGTCGTCCGCCGTGAAAGGGAGATACGGAATTTCGTAAAAACCCCATTTTTCAGAGTGGTGGCAGGGCTGGATCACAAAGGACATCGGTTTGAAGCCGAATGGAAAGCGGCTGAAGGCAGCAGGTATTATCAGTCGCCGAAGCTTTATAAAGAAAACGGATTTAAGAAAAGAGAGGATGCTGAAGAGCTGATCCGTATTCTGAAAGAGGGAGAACCGGTCGAAGCCATTGTGGAAAAGGTAGAAAAACGGACGGAAAAAAAGAACCCTCCCATGCTTTTCAATCTTGCCGAGCTTCAGAATGAGTGTTCCCGAAGATTCAAGATAAGTCCTGACAGAACTCTTTCTATAGTACAGGAGCTCTATGAAAAAAAACTTGTCACTTATCCGAGAACAGACGCAAGAGTTCTTTCTACGGCCATTTCAAAAGAAATCGGGAGAAATATAAGAGGCCTTGCGGGCTATCCGGGGCTTGGCGGGCCCGTCTCGGAAATCCTCGAAAACGGGAACTATAAAAACATCGCAAAGACAAAATACGTAAATGACTCTCAGATCACGGACCATTATGCCATTATCCCGACAGGACAGGGATTGAATGGTCTGGGCAGGCTTGAGCCCATTTCCGGAAGAGTCTACGATCTTATCGCAAGACGCTTTCTTAGTATTTTTTATCCTCCTGCTGTTTACAGAAAAATCAATCTTACCCTTGAGCGTAATAAGGAGCATTTGTTTGCCGGCTTCCGTATACTGGAGAATGAAGGATATCTGAAAGTCATTGAACCCGAAAAAAATGATAAGGCGGACAGGGAATCAGAAAAAAATAAAAAAGTTCCCGCAGAAAAGGACAGAGGGAACGAAGAGGATGGCAGGGAGAACGATCAATCGGCAGACAGCGGTCTTCTGGAGCTCTTAAATAAGCTCAGGAAGGGAAACAGGATCCCGATACTTGGTTTCAGGATCAAAGAAGGAGAAACCTCACCGCCCAAGCGATATACTTCTGGTTCTATGATCCTTGCCATGGAAAATGCAGGGCAGCTGATCGAGGACGAGGAGCTCAGAGCACAGATCAAAGGAAGCGGTATAGGTACATCTGCTACCAGAGCGGAGATCCTGAAAAAACTTGTAAATATCAGATATCTCTCGCTGAACAAAAAAACGCAGGTTATCACCCCGACCCAGATGGGGGAAATGGTTCATGATGTGGTATTTGCGTCGATCAGGCCGCTGCTGAATCCGGAGCTTACGGCAAGCTGGGAGAAAGGTCTGACCTACGTGGCTGAAGGACAGATCGGATCCGAAGAATACATGAGGAAGCTGGAGGATTTTGTGGCCAGACATACTAATAATGTCAGAGGACTACAGAATCAGAGAGCATTGAGAAAGTGTTTTGACGAGACCGCGGTTTACTATAAGAAACAGAAACGGACATCTTCTTCAGCGCGCTCCGGAAAAGGAAGCGCAGTGGAAAGTTAAAAAAATAATGTTTAGAAAGAAGGAATCATATGAAATTTGTGACAAACAAAGAATTATTTGCGGATTACAGCCGTACGGCTGCGAAAGAGCTTTTTGAAAAGACCACATATCCATGGGAGATCCTGCCGATGATCAGTGGTTTTATTATGAAGCTTGGACCATCGCTCCCTGAGGATGAATACGAAAAGCGCGGTGATAATGTATGGGTGGCGAAAGACGCAGTGATATTTGATTCAGCGTATATCGGAGGCCCGTGTATTATCGGACACAAGACAGAAGTACGCCAGTGCGCTTTTATAAGGGGAAGCGCGCTTGTAGGAAACGGATGTGTAGTGGGAAATTCTACAGAGCTGAAAAACGTTATACTTTTTGACGGCGTTCAGGTGCCGCATTACAATTATGTGGGAGATTCCATTCTGGGCTATAAAGCTCACATGGGTGCAGGCTCCATCACTTCGAATATAAAGGCGGACAAGAAGAATATCCTGATCAAATCAGGTGATGAAAAGATAGAGACAGGGCTTCGAAAGATAGGTGCCATCCTCGGGGATCTGACTGATATCGGATGCAACAGTGTTCTGAATCCGGGAAGCGTTATCGGCCCGGATACGAATGTCTATCCGGTAAGCTGTGTCCGCGGCGTCGTTCCGGGAGGCAGTATTTACAAGGATGCAGAGCATATCGTACAGAGACAGTGAATAACGAAAACGTCAAAAATCCTATAAAATTGGGCATCTGTTTAAAAGTTGGTTGCTAATCTGACGAAAACTTGTTACAATAAAAATCAGTTGATAAAACCAAACTATATTAGGTTACATGCGGAAAAAGCATGGGAAAGGACAATATGGAATATTTGCAGATTGAAAAAGTAATTGGTCGTGAAATCGTGGATTCCCGTGGTAATCCGACAGTTGAAGCTGAGGTATATCTGGTAGACGGTACGATCGGAAGAGGAGCTGCTCCGAGCGGTGCTTCCACAGGAGAATTCGAAGCACTTGAGCTTCGCGACGGCGACAAGAGCCGTTTCGGCGGAAAAGGTGTCAGCAAGGCTGTTAACAATATTAACACGACTATCAACGACGTTCTGACAGGAATGGACGCTTCTGATATTTATGCTGTTGATAAGGCTATGATCGACGCCGACGGTACACCGGACAAGTCCAACCTTGGCGCAAATGCGATCCTTGCAGTTTCCATTGCCGCTTCCAAGGCTGCTGCACAGGCGCTTGAGCTTCCTCTGTACAAATTCCTTGGCGGAATTCAGGCTACAAATCTTCCTGTTCCGATGATGAACATTCTTAACGGCGGCGCTCATGCTTCCAATACAGTAGATACGCAGGAGTTCATGATCATGCCGGCAGGCGCTCCTTCCTTCCGTGAAGGTCTCCGTTGGTGTACAGAAGTTTTCCATGCTCTTCAGGCACTTCTGAAGAAAGAGGGAAACACAACAGCTGTAGGCGATGAGGGTGGTTTTGCTCCGAACCTTGTAGATGACGACGATACGATCGCTCATATCATGCAGGCTATCAAAGATGCAGGCTATGAGCCGGGCAAAGATTTCGTTATCGCTATGGATGCTGCTTCATCCGAGTGGAAATCTGAAAAAGGTATCGGATACTACAAACAGCCGAAATCAGGAAAAGAGTTTACTTCAGATGAGCTGATCGCTCACTGGGAGTCTCTTATTGACAAATACCCGATCTACTCTATCGAGGATGGTCTTGATGAGGAAGACTGGGAAGGCTGGAAGAAG
>DFHP01000014.1 GCA_002371335.1 Eubacterium sp. UBA3720 | reverse complement strand
ACAATTTCCCGACTGCAAGGGGTTTCGCAATTGCCAGTGTTGTAATCGTATACCATCTAGTTTCTTTCTGACATAATACATCAGAACTGTGTCTTATTTGTTAACAATTTCAAATTTTCATGATCAGACTGTTTCAGAAATGCCATGTGGGAAGTTTTAGTCAAGTATAGTATAATAATACTACATTGATGACATGAATTGTTTTTTATCGCAATGTTATTTTCATGATAATTCTGCTTCAGAAATTCCATGTGGGAAGTTTAGTAACAATAATATGAAAAGCGAGGTATTCTATATGATTTTGATTAAAAATGGCCGCGTTGTAGATCCGGTTGCCGCGAAAGACTCCGTTAAAGACATTCTGATCGACGGCGATCATATCATCCTGGTGAAAGATAATATTCAGACGGATCATGATATGGAAAAAGATCTTCAGATCATTGATGCGGACGGACTGGTAGTCGCTCCCGGACTGACAGATGCCCATGTTCATTTCAGAGATCCCGGACAAACCTATAAGGAGGATATTGAAACAGGCGCCGCAGCAGCTGCAAAAGGTGGTTTTACCACAGTTGTCTGCATGGCAAACACAAGACCCCCTGTAGATTCCACTGAAACTTTAGATTATATACTAAAAAAAGGATCCGGAACCGGTATCCATGTTCTTCAGACATCTGCAATCACCAAAGGACTGAAGGGACAGGAACTTGTAGATATGCACGCTATGGCAGATGCAGGCGCTGCAGGATTTACGGATGACGGTATCCCGATTATGGATGAAAACATCCTTGTTCAGGCAATGAAAACTGCCAGAGAGCTTGATCTGCCTGTCAGTCTTCATGAAGAAGATCCTCTTTTTATCAGCCGTCCCGGAGTAAATCAGGGTAAGATCTCCGAACAGCTTGATTATGGCGGCGCATCCCGTACGGCAGAGGATGTTATGGTGGCAAGGGATACCATCCTTGCTTTGCATACAGGCGCTTCCGTCTGTATTCAGCATATCAGTTCCGGTAACTCCGTAGCGCTTGTCAGAAACGCCCGGCAGCTCGGTGCTGATGTTCATGCCGAAGCCACGCCTCATCATTTTACACTTACAGAAGAGGCCGTTTTGAAATATGGAACGATGGCCAGAATGAATCCTCCTCTCAGGGAAGAGGCAGACCGGCTCGCCATAATTGAAGGCATCAAGGACGGAACGATCGATATGATAGTGACAGATCATGCGCCTCACAGCGCCGGGGAAAAAGCCCGTCCTCTTGAAAAAGCACCTTCAGGAATCACAGGCCTTGAAACCTCTCTTGCACTGGGAATCAAATCACTGGTTCAGCCCGGACATATTACTCTGTTAAAACTCATGGAACTGATGAGCCGGAACCCGATGGAGTTTTACCGCAGAAAACCTGTCAGCATAACTCCGGGATCTGCCGCGGACCTGGTAATTTTCGGAGAAAATGAACTGTGGACAGTAGATCATTTTGCTTCGAAAGCTTCAAACAGCCCCTTTGCCGGCTGGGAACTTCCGGGAAAGATTCATTATACCATCTGCGGAGGAAAAATAGTTTATCAGTCAGACGTCGAAGCAGCTTCCTCCGATGAACTCGCGAAGAATTGAATCATTAGGAATATCATCCGCGGGATAAGCAATGAAATAATCCAGGAATTTCAAAAGACGCTTGGCTTCCAGATACTCGGGGCAATCCTCGGGTACCTGGAACAGAAGCGGTTCCGCATAAAGTTTAAGGACTGCCATTTCGTATGTCTGCGCAGAATTTACGATCACATCTGCTTCCTCCTGGAACGGGAAGATGTAGAGCTCCTCACCTCTTCTGACGGAATTCCACATACTGATCGTTCTCTTTGCGCTTGTCGCCCTGAATTTATAATCCCGTACGATCCGGCGGATAAGTCTTCCGTCAGTAGTCGGAACATAATTATGTTCATCGATATTCAGCAATGTCAATGCGCTTATATAAATTTTAAATTTCTGTTCTTTAGGAATAAAATAGCTAAGCCTTTCATTCAGTCCATGGATCCCCTCAATGATAAGGATATCCTTAGGACCCATCTGCAGATAATCTCCCAGGTATTCTTTGCCGCCCCATGTGAAATTATAACTCGGAAGCTCAATTTTTTCTCCTCTGAGGAGTTTTTCCATCTGGTCACGGAAAAGGTCAAGATCTAAAGATTCGATACATTCAAAATCATAGTTACCGTTCTCGTCACGCGGCGTTTCAAATCTTTCTTTATAATAATTATCCAGGCTTACGGTATGAGGCCGCAGTCCTTTAGCCTTTAGCTGAATAGCTATTTTTCTGGAAAATGTAGTTTTTCCCGAGGAAGAAGGACCTGCTATGCAGACGATCTTTATTTTTCCGTCATCCGCGATGCGGCTGCCGATTTCAGCGATCTTAGCCGACTGTATGGCTTCCTCTACAAGACGGATCTGGTCAATCTCTCCGCTGCAGATCTTCTCGTTAAGATCTCCGATCGTTCGAATGTCCATTTTATCCCCTATGATTTCAAACTCATTCCGCACATCAAAAAGCTTTGGAGAAGGCACAAATTCAGGTACAAGATACGGATCCTTTTTCTCCGGAAGCATCATAACAAATCCTTCCTGATACAGATGCAGATCAAAATATCTTATCAGGCTGGTGTCCTGAAGCATATACCCATAAAGATAATCTTTATAATCACCAAGCTGATATATGTTCACAAAGGAACTGACACGAAAACGGAACAGCTTTTCCTTGTCCGCCATGCCTGCCTTAGTAAACATTTTCCTCGCTTTAGAAGTCGAAAATGTCTTTTTTTCGAAGACAAGTCCTTCATCCGCGATTTCCTTCATTCTTATTCTGATCCGCTGCAGAAGGGACTCGTCCGGTTTTTCCGGGCCTTCGATCGTATAATAGTATCCTCCCGGAACAGAAAAACGCAGATGAACAGAAGATCCGTTATCTTTTTTTACATCATTAAACGCCTTATAAAGCATCATGCTGGCGCTTCTTTTATACGCAAGATTGCCGATCGGATCCGCAAGCGTTATAAACCTGATATCATGATCGCCCCAGAGCTTTTTATTGAGCTCACAGAGTCTTTCATCCGCGATCGCCATAACGATCGGGTATTTCATGTTCTCCCTGTGATCAGCCGCCACATCTCCGAAGGTCACAGCTCCGGTGTAAGTATAGTATTTATTATCTATTTTTACTTTATATGTTTTTGCCATGGCCAGTTCATCCTTCCTCATATTTATTCAGATGTATGATCGCGCTGATCATTTCCTCCATGTCCCGGATCTGTGCAAGTCTCTTCTCTGCGTTTCTGCTGCCGGAAGAAACTGTTTTTTCAAGTTTTTCAGCCAGAGAACGATATTTCTTCCGGCAATTCTCAAGATACTCCCTGAACAGCGGCGGTTTTTCTCTGATCAGAACCGGTCCGAACAATTTCTCTTCTTCGGAAAGGATCTGACGTTTCGATGACGGCAGGTATTTTATCACGGGGTAATACTTTCCCTCTTCTTTTACAAAACGTTCGTCCTTTATGGAAAAAAAGATTTTTTCACGTCCCTTACTATCCGGGAAGCTTCTTCCGCTCAGGTATTCTCTCAAGGTTTCCGGTTCCGACTGCGGTTCGAGTATAAGTTCAGAAGCCGTTCCGACGATCCCGGGAGAACGATCAAGGATCCGGGTCATCAGAGGACCTCCCATCCCGGCAATTACGATCATGTCGGCTTCTCCGGGAGAAAGCATTTGCATACCGTCAGACAGCCTGACATCAATAATATCTTCAAGTCCGTATTTTCTTATATTTTTTCTGGCGTGTTCCAGAGGACCGGAACGGAGATCCATGGCGATCGCTTTCGTGACTTTTTTTTCTCCTGCCATAGCAATAGAAAGATAACCATGATCGCATCCGATATCAGCCATCACTCCGCAATGGTCTATCATATCTGCTATAACACGCAGTCTTTCAGATAATAATTCCATTTTAATCAAGAAAATCCTTAAGTTTTCTGCTGCGGCTCGGATGACGCAGCTTGCGCAGGGCCTTTGCCTCTATCTGACGGATCCTTTCACGCGTCACATTAAACTCACGGCCCACTTCCTCAAGTGTTCTCGTGCGTCCGTCGTCCAGCCCGAAGCGAAGACGGAGCACCTTCTGCTCTCTTTCTGTAAGAGTTTCCAATACATCCTCCAGCTGCTCCTTGAGCATTGTGAACGCAGCCGCTTCTGATGGTATCGGAGCATTGTCATCTCTGATAAAATCACCCAGATGACTGTCTTCCTCTTCTCCTATAGGCGTCTCCAGAGAAACCGGCTCCTGCGAGATCTTCAGTATCTCGCGAACACGGTCTACCGACATATCCATCTCTTTCGCTATCTCATCAGGCGTAGGCTCGCGGCCCAGATCTTGCAGCAGCTGCCTGGAAACACGTATCAGCTTATTGATCATCTCTACCATATGCACAGGTATCCGGATAGTTCTGGCCTGATCGGCAATGGCCCTTGTGATAGCCTGACGTATCCACCATGTAGCATATGTAGAAAATTTATAACCTTTTCTGTAATCAAATTTTTCAACAGCTTTTATGAGTCCCAGATTGCCCTCCTGGATCAGGTCCAGAAAGAGCATTCCACGTCCCACATAGCGCTTTGCAATAGAAACTACGAGACGAAGGTTCGACTCCGCCAGCCGTTTTCTGGCTTCTTCATCGCCCTTCTCCATCCTCTGTGCCAGTTCTATCTCCTCTTCCGCGGAAAGAAGCGGCACCTTGCCGATCTCCTTCAGGTACAATCTGACAGGGTCTTCTATATTAATGTTTTCCGGAACGGAAATATCTATATTTTCCAGATTGATTTCATCGTCTTCGGGCTCTGTATCTTTTTCAATCAAAAGTTTTTCATCAGGCTCACTGTCTTCATCGGACATGCGCAAAACATCCACTCCGTGATCCTCCAGATAGGAAACTACTATTTCCAGCTGTCCCCCCGTAAGGTTCATTTCCTTAAAGAAATCTTTTATTTCACGGTATTCCAGCGTATCCTTCTTTTCTTTCGCTATTTCTCTGAGCTTTTTCAGGTGTTCCATCAGTTTTTCTTTTTCCATGTTGTCTGACCTCTTTCTAAGCTGATTCCGATAAAAACAGTTCCTGACTTATATTTCCGGAATTCCGGAAATCTTAAATTTTTCAAACTTTCTTCGTTCTTCTGTAACCTTTCTGACTTCCTCCATGTCGCTCCAGTCAAGATTTTTCAATCTGACGTCGAGACTGGATCGTTTCAGACGCATCAGTACGTCATGCAGTGCTTTTCTTTTATCCTCCCCGGAATCAAGATTTAATTCCGTATTAAACATTTCCGCGATTTTTTTCTGCTCTTCCTCTTCCTCAAAATGATTCAAAATGTAAGCCGGACTGACCTTTCCGGTTTTTTTATACTGTTCGAAAACCATCCCTGCTACTTTTCTGGTAAGATCATCCGTAAAATCCTCCGTATGAAGGTATTCTTCCAGGGAATCTATCAGATTCGGATAATTAATGAGCCAGGTCATCATCAGTTTCTGCGCTTTTATATCGCCGGTATCCTTCTGTTTTTGAACCCTGCGTGTCGATCCGGGGACATTTATCTCCCGGACGCCGGCTTTTTTCATCGCCGCTTTTCTGACCGCCTTCTCCAGCGTTTCCTTCGGAAACATGTACCGCCGGGCTATTTCATCTGTATAATTCTCGATGGCTATCTCATCCTGCAGCACCATAAAGTGGGCGGCAGCATCATTTAAAAAGTCACTCTTGCCCTGAGGATCGTTCAAATTATATTCCCGTTCCTTCATGCGTATTTCAAACATGAAACTGTTTTCAGCGTCGTGAAGTCTCTGTTCAAAGGCTTCGGCTCCCAAAGCCTTGATAAACTCATCCGGGTCTTTATATGGTTTAAGATCCACGATCCTTGATTCTATGCCGCTCTCCCGGAGCATGGGGATTGCGCGCAGTGCTGCATTGACACCTGCATCATCACTGTCATATATCAGAAGCACTTTACTTTTAAAACGCTTGATCAGCGAACAGTGCCCCGATGTGAGGGATGTTCCCAAGGAAGCCGCCGCGCACGTAAATCCTGCCTGATGCATCGCGATAACATCCATATACCCCTCGCACAGTATCAGATAGTTCTGTCTTGTCCTTCTTGCAATATTCAGTCCGTACAGATTCCGGCTTTTCTCAAACACAGCGGTCTCGGGTGAATTAAGATATTTTGGTTTCGCGTCTCCCATGACGCGGCCTCCAAAACCTATGACTCTGTTATTTATGTCCATGATCGGAAACATGACTCTGTTCCAGAACTTATCTGACGCGCCCTTCCGTTCGTCCATGTGAAAAAGTCCCGACTCTCCGAGGATCCGGTCGTCGTATCCTTTTGATCTGAGATATCTGTAAAGCTCGCTGCTGTATCTTCCGGCGTATCCCAATCCGAAGGCTCTTATCGTATCATCGGAAAGCTGTCTTCCGTGCAGGTATTCCATTCCTGCCTTCCCCTGCGGCGACCGAAGCTTAGTATAATAATACTTCGCGGCTTCTCTGTTGATCTCCAGAAGCTGCGCTTTCCTGTCTGCTTTTTCACGCATCTCCGGGGAGTACTCTTCCTCGGGAAGCTTGATATCAGCACGTTCTGCAAGATATCGGACAGCTTCCTGAAATGTATAATTCTCATACTGCATCAGGAAGGTGAATACACTTCCTCCCGCATGACATCCGAAGCAGTAATACATCTGCTTATCCTGCGAGACCGAAAAAGACGGGGATTTTTCATTGTGAAACGGACAAAGACCAAAATAATTACTTCCTCTTTTGGTCAGCTTTACATAGCCCGAAATAATATCAACGATATCATTTCCTGCCCGGACTTCTTCAATTATTTCATCTGAATATCTTGATGCCAATTTGAAACTCCTGTAATAACTGAAACCTGCCGTGTGTCATTTCTGAAACAGTTTGATCATGAAGCGGGAAATTTTTATTAATAAACATCCCATGCTTCCGGGATATAGATATCCTTAAACTGTCTGATACAATACTGATCAGTCATTCCGGCGATATAATCACAGACGACCCTTTCCCTTGAATGCCCTTCACGGATCATATTCTGATATTTTTCAGGCATATGTTCCGGATCATCGTTGTAATACTCATACATTACTTTTAATATCAAATATACCTTTGATTCCTCTGATTTCGCAAGGTCATTTTTATAGACGTCCTCATACATCAGCCGCCTCAGCATTTTCATGGCCTGAGCCACGTTATCAGACATCGTTATCTGGTTTTTTCCCAGACTGTTTTCAATGATATCGTGGACAAGCTTGTCAAGCCTCTCCTTCAGATTAAAGCCCAGCGTCATTCTTACCGTTATAGGGATATCATCCTCTGAGATCATGCCCGCTCGCTGCGCGTCATCCATGTCGTGATGGATATAAGCGATCTTATCACTGAGACGAACGACCTGCCCTTCCAGCGTGGAAGGCATTTTTGACATCTGATGGTTTTCGATCCCGTCCAGCACTTCCCGGGTCAGGTTCAGCCCCTTTCCATCGTTTTCCAGAAAATTCAGCACTCTTATACTCTGTTTATTGTGCCTGAATCCCTCCGGGCAAAGAATGTTCAATGCCCGCTCGCCGGCATGTCCGAAAGGAGTGTGTCCCACGTCATGTCCCAATGAAACAGCTTCCACCAGATCCACATTCAGATTCAGGGCTCTTGCAATAGTTCTGGCTATCTGCGATACCTCCAGAGTGTGGGTGAGTCTGGTCCTGTAGTGATCTCCCTGCGGTGAAAGAAAAACCTGGGTCTTATCTTTCAGACGCCGAAAGGCTTTGCAGTGCAGTATCCTGTCCCTGTCACGCTGATAAACCGTACGTATGTCACATTCTTTCTCCGGCCTGCTGCGTCCTTCCGATCTGCAGCTGAAAGACGCATATGGACTCAGGGTATCTATTTCCATTTGTTCTATTTGTTCACGAATATTCATTTAGTCTCCCAAAACACTTACGAACAATAAGCCTTATTATAATTATACGTCGTAAAATCCCATATTCCTTTTTTATACCATAAGAATTTTCGATAATTTCCATGACATCACCGGGGATGCACATGTTTTTTCGTTGACCGACTGCAAAGCAGGCTTTTGACTGGACGTTCCCGAAGGCAGCTCTGCCGGAGTTGCTTCCGGTTTTGATATATCCTTCGCAATTACCTGTTATCTTTATACGTAATGATTGATAACAGAGAGCACTTCTCCCAGATATCCTCTTCCAAATAAATTAAGATGATTAAGCAAATGATACAGATTATAAAGGTCCCGTCTGTCTTTGTAACCGGGATCGACAGGAATGATCTCATTATATGCGCTGTAAAACGCCGGAGTAAATCCTCCGAAGAGCTGTGTCATTGCAAGATCTGCCTCATGATGACCTGCATAGACCGCAGGATCAATGAACCATACTCTCTTTTCTGTATCGCTCATCACATTTCCGCCCCACAGATCGCCGTGCAGCAGGGACGCCTTCGCCGGTTCTTCCAGATATTTATCAAGATGCCCGAGCAGAACTCCGCATTTCTTCAGTTGTTCCGAGTCAAGGAAAGCTTCCGCCATTTTTATCTGCGGTTCAAGACGACAGTCTCTGAAAAAATCGATCCAGCTTTTCTTCAATGTATTTATCTGAACTGAAGCGCCGATGTAATTATTCCTGAAAAATCCAAACGGCATGCCGCCTTTCGTAAAGGCTGAAGCATCTGACATATGGAGACGTGCAAGCTGATATCCCAGATCCGTCTGGGAGCTTATGGACATTCGGGCAGGTTCAATATATTCCATGACTAGAAACGAAGTCCCCGTTCTGTCATCTGCACCTATCCCATATACCTCGGGACAGTTTATTTTTTCTGTTGAACACAGGGCTTTCAACCCTTCATATTCTGAAATGAAAAAGGAATAGTTCTCTTTACTATTCTGCTTCAGAAATACACTCTCCCCATTTGAAAGCGTAAGTCTGAAGGCGTCATTGATATCTCCACCATGGACTCTGGATTCTTTTTCTATATAAACAGAGTTTCCGAACAGCTTTTTTATACAGTCATTTACAGATTCGTATGTTATATAAGACATCTCCATTAAAACAGCCCCCTTTCGAGATCGTACCGGCGACAATGCTCATGTTGTCACGCTCCTGTTTATATTATAATCGTATCGGGTGAAGTTTCCTGCTTTTTTGCTTTTTTTATTTATTTTCTTTTTTTTTCACATCTTAATCATAGTTTGGACATATTTAGCATATATACTGTAAAACATAGAAACAATCCATATAACAAACACTAAAAATACCTGAAGCGTTTGTTATATAGATGCTTCAGGTTAGACTAATTATTATTCTGGCTGGCGCCAGATTTATATAGTTTTTTATTCTCCTTCTCATCCCGGTATGGTATATACTGTACCGGGAATTTTCAGTGCAGGAAAACAAGTGTTTCAAAAGAAGCAGAGTAAATTCAAAAGACCCCGGATAATTCCGAGGTCTTTTTCGAGTTATGCGGAAGATGGGACTTGAACCCACACGACCTGGCGGTCACAAGATCCTTAGTCTTGCTCGTCTGCCAATTCCGACACTTCCGCGAACAAATGGAATTATAGCGCAACCTTCCGGATAAGTCAACCAAAAGATTTTAAAAAAACCGGATGCGCCGGCAGGCATCCGCAAATGCCCGCCGGCGCTGGTTTTTCGTTATGCGAACAGCGGCGCTACGCCCGCCTCGAGTTCTGCCTTGGCTGCCTGAGCGGCTGCAAGGTCACTGCCCTTGGTGGTATAGTACGCCTTGATCTTGGGCTCGGTGCCGGACGGTCTGATGATGACAGAGCTGCCGTCCTCGAGCTTATAGAGCAGGACGTTCGCCTTCGGCAGTCCGGTCTCCTCGNNCTGCCAATTCCGACACTTCCGCATATATTTTATTTATCATCGTGTTCCGACGACCATATAAATATAACATTGATCAGCAGACGCGTCAACCTTTTTTTCGATTTTTTTTTATTTTTTTTGAGTTGTTTCAGATGCCTCTCACTGCTGTGCTCCCGCATCCTGCGCGTCTGTATCCTGCGCGTCTGTATCCTGCGCACTCAAATCCTGTGCGGCAGCACTCTGTCCCTGTTTGTCAAAGTATAAATTCACTCCGCCGAGAAGGCCCTGTGCTATAGATGTAAGCGCAGCCTCGCTGTGATCAGAAGCTCTGTCTCCAAGCTCGATATCAACGCTTGGAATGGATGAATACGAGATCTGCGTAAGGTCTATTTCCATGGAACCTCCGGAATAGATCTGCCTTCCGGCGTCGCGGAGACCCTGAATAAGATCCTCTCCCAGCGCATCACTCTTTTCCCACGTTGAAGCCACGGGCTCCATACTCTTATAGCTTTCCACAGAAGGAACCTTAATGTAAAACGCTCCCTTATCAGATTCCGTGCTGTCCCAGTGAAGAGCTATATGACAATCAGCATATTTATTTGCAAGGACCGTACGGGCCACATTATCAAGCTGCACGTCCTCCGACTCCCGGATCATGAGAACACTGTAACCCTCGTCAAGAAGCAGATCCTTCAGTATAAGCGCTGTTTCCAGAGTTACCTGTGCCTCCGGAGTACCGTCATTAAAGGTGGTTCCGCCTGAAACGGCAGCGGCATAGGTGGAGCCGGCGGACGTAGAACCTCCTGTCACCTTCGGCGTTCCGTCAGGATGGCAAAGTGTCTGAACAGAAGAACCGCCCTGTGTACCGTGACCGGCGTTTACACAGACTGTGATTCCTTTTGAGTTTGCCTTTGTGTTTTTATAGAGCGTAGCTGTTCCGGAATGTATCTCCGAATGATCGGCATAAGGAAGATCATCCGTCAGAGAAATCTGTTCGGGGGTTATGGTCTGCTCGATGGGCGCTTCAGTTATTGCAGGCGTCACAGGAGCAGCCGATACCGTCGAAACGTTTTCCGCCGCTTTTTTTGGTTCAACCGAGACCGACCTGGTATTTAACTCAGATTCAGTGACAATTCTGTCAGCATCGTTATCTGCGATTTCTTTTTTTCCGCATCCGCTTAATGAGGACATCATCAATGTCAGTATTAATCCTGCAGTTATTAATTTTTGATATTTCATTCGTTCTCCCCTTTACAATTAATTATTAACAAAAACTTCCCGTTTCACATTCAAGAACGCCTCCGGCTTTCCTGCCGCCTACAGAGGATTCCCCGGCTGAGTTGAAGAGTCAGCCCTAATCATGAAAAATAACATCGGAAAGGTTTTACTGATTATAGATCGGTTCAAGATCTTCCTCTTTCAGCATTTCAAGTTCCTCATTCGAAATATTCAGGTTGGAAGCAAGACGGTTGGCCTGATTAATGACCGCGAGCTCAAAGTAATTCCTGACACTCCTTCCGTTGGCAAAGTGATCTCCCTGTTTTTTTGCTATGCTGCCGAAATCCTCCTCGATAATACGTTTCGTATTTCCGGAAAGAGTATATCCGTTTTTCTCACACATGGTCTGAAATATACGGATCAGCTGTTCCGGACTGTAATCCCGAAAATGAATAAAACGGTTAAATCTGGATCTCAGTCCCGGATTTGAATTCAGGAACCGCTCCATCAGTCCCGGATACCCTGCTACTATTACCATGAAATCATCACGGTTGTCTTCCATCTCCTTAAGGAGGGTATCGATCGCTTCCTGACCGAAATCATTCCCTTCTCTAACGAGGGTATACGCCTCGTCTATGAAGAGTATTCCTCCCTTTGCCTCGTTTATCTTATCCTTGGTCCTGACGGCTGTCTGTCCCACATAACCCGCGACAAGATCCGATCTGTCAACCTCTACAAGCTGCCCCTCGGAAAGCACTCCCAGTTCTCTGTAAATACCGGCCAGCAATCTGGCCACTGTCGTTTTCCCCGTCCCCGGATTCCCTGTGAACACCAGATGGAGAGACATCGGTATGACCTTCATTCCTCTTTCACGGCGAAGTCTGGAGACCTGAAGAAGATTTATCAGCGATCGCACTTCTGATTTTACTTCATCCAGTCCGACAAGCGCGTTCAGCTCATCCATAAGTTCTTCAAGCGATCTGTGTCCATCATCTTTTGACGGCGCGCTGTCATCTTTATAACCGTTCTCTTCTGATGCGGCACTATCTGATACCGCTGATGTGCCGGGATCTGAAGGAATATCTTTCTGAAAAGCGCCTCTTTTTCCTGTCCTGTTATTCAAAAGCTTCTCTGCGTCCCGGAAGTCCCTCAGCTTTTCTATCTTCACGGTCTGCTCCGGTTTCAGAAAATCCCTGAACATTTCGTAATTCTTTTTTCCCATGAAAGAACCTGCTTTCATAGAAAGAAACGTATAGCAGGCCGCTTCAAAAAATTTTTCAAGCGAAATACCGTATACGCATCCCAGATTATTCAGGGCTACTTCCATGCTGTCTTCAAATTCAAACCCGCTCTGAATATAAGACTTATAATTACTTATGGCTTTTGAAGAGCTGGCCGTTGAAGCAAACGCCGGATACAGGTCCGGATGAAAGATCTTTCCAAGGCCAAAATAGCCCAAGGGACATCCCTTTTTCACTGCTTTCTCAAAGAAAGTTCTGGCGTCATTCTGATAATGGAGTTTTTCCTCTGTCACCAGCTTTAAATATGTGTTACCAATATGATAATAGATAACAGGATTTTTCGGATCTATCTCCGACGCCCTCCTGAAGCATTCCGCCGCCTGAAAATATCTGGCGTTTCGAAAATAATTCAGGCCCTGCTGCAAAAATCTGGCTGAATTGTCCATCAGAAAAAGTCCTTTCAGAAAAAAGAATTCTTTACTAATTTTATAATTCACACATCTTAATGTCAACAAATAGTCCCTTGAAGACTTTCTTCTTTGTTTACGACGACTTTCTTTTTCAGACAGAACCATATATGTTATAATAGATTTGTATGTTTTGAGACTGATCATAGATTACAAAAACTTTCCTCTTTTGTTGAAAGGTCAGTCTGTTCTGAAATGGCGTACAGGAAGATTTTATAAATAATTAATTACAATATGAGGAGATTTACCATGGCACAATTAAAAGAGTACAGAGGCCACATTCGCAACTGGAAAGAGCTTTGTCAGAAACTTGGTGTTGATATATCTTTTGACCGCGAAACACGCGAGAGAGAGATCATGCTCAAGGCATATCAAACATGGGGAACGGATATGGCTTCTCATATTTACGGTATGTTTGCTCTGGCTGTCGAGGATGAAGAAAACGATCGGATTTTCTGCCTCAGGGATCAGTTCGGAACAAAGCCTTTTTACTATTATCTGACCGAAGACGGCAGACTGCTTTACGGAACTTATATCAGAGATATACTTAAGCAGCCCGGATTTAAAAAAGAGCTGAACGAATCCATGCTTCAGATTTATCTCACGCTTACGTACGCAGGCGGTGAGGATACTTTCTTTAAGGGATTGAAGAAGCTGATGCCCGGTCATTATCTTATTTTCAGCAAGGGACAGGTCGAAATCCACAGATACTGGAAACCGGAATTCCATCCTGAAAACGATAAGACTCTTGACGAATTTGCTGATGAGATTCACTCCACTCTTACATCCATAATGCGTGAAGTAAAAACAGATGATGAATCAGCCGACTGTTTCCTGTCCGGCGGAGTTGACTCTTCCTATGTACTTGCTGTTTCAGATGCGGAAATGTCTGACTCCTGCGGTTATGATGATGAACGCTTTGATGAATCAGGTCTCGCAAAGATTACTGCCGATACTCTCGGACGTAAGCATTCCCGCGCCCGTATTACGCCTGAAATGTTCTTTGCGGAGGTGCCGTATGTGATGGAAAACATGGAGCTCCCGCTTGCCGACGCGTCCGCTATCGTTTTTTCACTCGGATGTAAAGCAACCGCCTCTCATGCAAAACTCTGTTACTCAGGCGAAGGTTCCGATGAATTCTTCGGCGGTTACAATATGTACAGGAACGCAGAGCGCTACGGCGACAACCTGAAGACTTTCTACGTGGGCAATACAAATATCATGAAAGAGGAAGAGAAAAAGAAGATCCTGAAAAACTACGATCCTTCTGTTCTTCCGATAGATCTTGTTAAATATATTTACGAGGAAACGGAGGGTCTTGATCCGCTTACAAAGATGTCTGATGTGGATATTCAGCTTTGGCTGGAAGGAGATATTTATCTGAATGTAGACAAAATGTCCACTGCATGCGGACTTGAGATCCGTATGCCGCTGACAGATCTCCGCATATTCGATATAGCTTCAAGAATGCCTTCGAAATATAAAGTGAATGAGACCCAGAATAAAGTCGCTTTCCGTACCGCAGCGGCAAAAGTTCTTCCTGAGGAAGTCGCATTCCGGAAAAAACTTGGCTTTATAGTTCCGATCCGCATCTGGATGGCGGATGACAGATACAATCAGGATGTCAGAGCCAGATTCCGCAGTGCTTCTGCAGATAAATTCTTTAATATCGATGAGATCAATAAAATCTTCGATGAATATATCGGCGGAAACTCCGATAACTGGAGAAAGATCTGGACCATCTATACTTTCCTGGTATGGTATGACATCTATTTTAAGGACTGAATGCTTTTTTCAGGGGAAACAGAAGGGTTCTGAAAAATGTTGTCACGAAAATGCAGCATTTCCTTGACATCGAACATGTGTTCTGCTATTATAATGTCATGCAATGAAACAAATACATCTGCGCAGCGCAGACCATCAACCCCTTGTATTTGTTTCATTTCCCCATATTTCAGAAAAAGACAGGATGTCTTAGCACCCCTTAGCTTCGACATCCTGTCTTTTTTATGTCATAGGATTCATGTGTCAAAACTACAATTTCTGAACGAAGGACTTTTGACACTTTAATCGTCATAGGATATTGTATCAATTTCCTATAACATAAACCCTCCAGTTTTATATATTTTACTAAATTTCCCGCTTCAGCGTCCTTGAGATATTATTTTCATGATCCGACTGTTTCAGCATTCTTTAATCAGTTTTTCGAATATACGAATACCAGTAGATCACTCCTGCTCCGCATCCTCCGATGATATTTCCAACTGTAACAGGTATCAGATTTCTGAGAGCAAAACCGGCAATACTTACAGCGTCAGCTCCCTCCGCGCCAAGACCTGCGGCTTTTAGAAACAATCCTGTCGAGACATAGCCCATATTTGCGATGCTGTGTTCAAATCCGCATAGTACGAATAATGTGACAGGCAGGATCGCACATATGAATTTAGTACCTGCGGAATCTATACTGAACGCCATCATAACAGCCGTGCATACCAGAAAATTACAGAGGATTCCTTTCATAAGCGCGGGACCAAACGCAATGGAACACTTCGCGGCAGCAGTTGACAAAGCAGCCGCTCCCGGCTGACCTTCAAAGCACGCGAATGCGTTTCCATATACAGCGATAGCGCTGATCACAACAGATCCCACGAAATTTCCGATGTAAACTACGATCCAGTTTCTGAGCATTTCGAAGGCTTCTACTTTTTTATCAAGCACAGAAATAATAATCAGGTTATTACCGGTAAATAATTCCGCTCC
>DFHP01000107.1:325-5414 GCA_002371335.1 Eubacterium sp. UBA3720 | reverse complement strand
ACGATTTTCCGTGAAAACATGGTCCCTTTTACCAGGGAACTGGCGGGCCTGCTGCTGGGCGGTATTCTGTCGGAGACCGTCAACCTGCAGACGCCCACAACAACGCAGCGCGATATCGAGACCGCAAACATTCTTGCCGCGATTGCCGATCTTCGCCTGGAAGATTTTGCCAGGGAATTGTTCTCTCTGGATACGGAAGTCAGGGAAAAAATGGTCAATGAGATGATCAGCCATGACATGATCTTCCGCAATATCGCAGGCCTGCGCACGGTTTTCGGCCGTGTCAATGTCTCTGACATACAGAGCTACCGACAGGATACGCTTGATATCCGGATCAAGATCAAAGAATACTGTGAAAACACCAATATGGATATTTGTGTCCTGGCCTTTGTATCCGCTCTGGAGAACGGCTGCATTCTGTATACCGCCGGGGATAAGGCAAAATGGGTCCACGAAGCATTTCCGGACAAGGAAGGCGAGGAAAACAGCTTCCAGGAGGGAATCGTATCCCGTACATCACAGATCATTCCCCGCGTCACCGAGGTGATCGAAAAATACATGTTGTAAAATAGTGCGATTCAAAAATGCGATACAAAAAATATGACAGGGCAGGAGACAGGATTTGACAGATAAGAAATATTGTATCATGGACATGGACGGCACTCTGATCGATTCCATGCCCTACTGGAATACCCTGAGCCCGGATTATCTGGTCGAGAGAGGGATCACCAAAAGTACCGAGGGACTGGTCGAGATTCTCAGGACCATGACCATGCCCCAGGCCTGTGTGTATCTGAAAAAAGAATATGACCTTCCCGAAACGTCGGAAGAGATCCTGCGGCAGCTCAACGAAGTCATGCGCAGGCATTATGCGGAGGACATTCCTCTGAAAAAAAATGTCCGTGAGCATCTGGATATGCTGCAGGAAGAAGGCGCGAAACTGTGCGTCGTGACAGCGACCGCCCTGCCCCTCGTGCACCTCTGCCTGCAGAGGCTGGGTGTAGAAGACTACTTTGCCTTTATCATGAGCTGCGAAGAAGTCGGCTGCGGCAAGGACCGCCCTGACGCTTTCCTGGAAGCTGCCCGCAGACTGGGCGCACAGCCCCGGGACATTTACGTTTATGAGGATTCCTATACAGCCCTGCAGACAGCAAGAGATGCCGGATTTAAGACGGTGGGTGTATACGATCCCTATTCAGGCGCCTGGGAGCAGTGCGTAAGCGTTTCGGATGAGACCATTACGGACTGGGTCTGATCGTGCAGCCGGACATATCGTACCTTACCCGGTCATGCGCCGCAAGAGCCGGAGGCAGCTGAACCTGCAATTCATTACCCGGTCATGTTCGGCAGGAGCCGGTTTCAACTGAACATATTGTGCATTACCCGGTCATGCGCCGCATGAGCCGGGTTCCTTCTGTTTTGAGCCACTTTTCATGCTTTTTATAATCGGGGATCACTTTGGCGACCTCCGACCAGAAGCGGGGAGAGTGGTTCATTTCTTTTCTGTGGCAGAGCTCGTGTACGATCACATAATCCAGGACTTCCGGCGGTGCCAGCATGAGCAGGCAGTTGAAATTGAGGTTTCCTTTTGAGGAGCAGCTTCCCCACCGGGTTTTCTGATTTCGGATGGTGATCCTGCCATACTGTACACCCACAAGAGGAGCGAAATGTGCTGCTCTCTCCGGGATCACTTTCAAAGCACGGTCTGCAAGCGCGCGGATCTCATCCATTTTGAGCGGCTGGACGGGAGAAGCAGCTTCCTTTTCCTGTTCCCTTTCGACCATATCCATATGTTTTTTCAGCCAGCCGGCGTTTTTACGGATAAAGGCTTCAATTTCTGCCAGGGAAGTACTGTAGGGGGCACGGACAATGACCTGTCCGTTGTGTCTGACCTGCAGAGACAGTGTGCGTCTTTTGCTGCGGATGATCTGGATGGAATCAGGAAAAGAATTGCGGGTGTTCAATTCCGGGAGCTCCTTTCTTATGTAAATGAAAAACAGGCGGCAGAGAATGAAAACCGATTCCCTGCCGCCTGTATCGTTCAGGCAAATTCAAAAACGATTCTGTGTGCGATTGTTTGTCCCCTTACATCGAATCTGTCGAACCGTTTGGCAATCTTCAATTCAGATTCTGCCGAACAATCGATCAATACATGTCACAATCAATATACGTCATAGATGTAGAACTTGTACTGATAGTATTTCTTGCTGGGTTCAGGCACTGTGCAGAACTGACCGTTGCGGTGACGTCTGGTGATGATCCTCACATAGTAGTTCTGATACTTTTTAAGCTTGCTGCCTCTGTACTTTTTAACAGTAGCGGAGGTTGAGGTAGCTTTTGTGCTGGTCGACTGATTGTAACGCCATGTGCCGGAAGGATTGGTGGCAAGGAATACATTATAGCCGCTGCAGCCATAGACAGTTTTCCAGGAGAGTTTTACGTTGGTACCCGAACTGCTGGTCAGCTTGCCCTTAACACCCTTAGGCCAGGGAGTAATAAAGGCGGGTGTTGAATACCAGCCGTGGGTTCCGTCCTTTTTGCAGGCACGGATGCAGAGCTGATATACATGTCTGCCGTTCAGCCCGGAGATCTTTGCTTCTACATACTTTCTGTGAATATTGCAATCGGTGCTGGTGACCTTATGGCTTCCGTCTGTCCAGCAGTAGTAATACTCATAGTAGTCAGCGCCTGCAACGGGATTCCAGCGGATGTAGCAGGAAGTGTAATCGGTGTTTCTCCATCTGTGGAAACGGGGATTTCCGGGAACTCCCAGAGAAGCTGCTTCCGCGGATGTCAAAGTAAGAGATCCGACCACAAATACAACGATCAGGAGTTGCGCGGCAAGTTTTTTGAATGTATTAAGCATATTCCCCTCCTTACATTAATTGTGTAATTGCAGTGTCGTCAGGCAGAGAGATTGAAACTGCTTTTACCTGTAAGTGGTGTAAATGTAGAACTTGTACTGATAGTAGCTCTTATAGGGCTCCGGTACTGTGCAGAATACTCCGAAACGTTTGCGCCTCGTGATTACTCTCACATAATAGTTCTGATACTTTTTGAGCTTGCTGCCTCTGAAACTCTTGACAGTTCCGGAAGTAGCAGTGGCCCTTGTCGCTGTGGAAAGGTTCCAGTACCATTTTCCGTAAGGGTTGGTGGTCACGAAAATATTATATCCGCTGGATCCGTAAATGATGTTCCAGTTGAATTTAACATTCGTGCCCTTGGAACTGGTCAGCTTGGCGGACACATTCTTGGGCCAGGGTGTAATGATGACCGTGTTGGACCAGGGGCTGTAGCCGGTGATCTGTCCTCTGCTGTTGGCCTGAACCGCACGGACATTGGTGACATAGACATGCTTGTAGTTCAGGTTATTGATCCTGACACCGTTGTAACCGGCGCCGACGTATCCGCCCACATTATGAGAGCCGTCAGTCCAGACACATCTGACCTGATAACCGGCAGCGCCGGAAACACTCTTCCAGGCGATCGTTGCAGATGAAAAAGCGGTGTTGTTCCACTGCACGAAGCGCAGGCTTCCGGGTCTTTTCAGGGCTGCTTCGGCGCTTGTGGCAGATACTGAGCCGACAATAAAGACGGCGATCAAAAGCGCACAGGCAAGCCTTTTGATAGATTTAAGCATTTTCTTTCCCTCCATAGGCAGGTAAACAGTTGCCTGATAAAAAGACCTGCGGCGCAGGCTGGACATCGGACGCACATAACCGGTGTAAACATGTGATACAGGACTTTTATCAGAATATGATGCAGACTTACCGGAATTGAATCTGTAAGTACTACATCCTGTATTTAATTATAGTATCAGATACCAGAAAACTCAACAATGAATGCTCCTGTTTTTGTTGTTTCATTAGTTAATGTTGACAAGAGGGTATGTCCGCACCCTGCCTATGTACATTATTTTTCTGGACAGGACACAGAACTTGTGATATCATATCGATTGCCTGAAAAATACAGCCGCCCATGATAGGCATAGGTATGACAGGGCATTATACGCACTCGTAGTCTAATGGATAGAACGGAGGCCTCCGACGCCTTTAATGCAGGTTCGATTCCTGTCGAGTGCAGAGTATGGCGGGATGACGGATCCCGCCTTTTTTGCGCCCTGCGGCCGCTGCCGGAGCGGACTGCGAAAAAGGCCTGCCTTCCGTCCGGGGTTTGTGACAAAACCTTTTATGTTATGTTTTTCTAAAATCTTTCATTAGTACTTGAATTTTACCTATCGAATACGGTACAATGAAGTCTGACAAAAATCTGACGGTTGCTGTACGTGCCTGCAGTATGATTTGGATAAGATCTTTACAGGCTTTATAAGTCCGGAGTCCTGTTTAAGTATTGAACCTGTATTCCGGCGGGGGGTACGGAGCAACGCTCTTCAGCATACATCAGATTGTTGCTAAAACCTTTATGTTTATGTAGGAGGAACAAAAATGGCAGTAAAAGTAGCAATTAACGGTTTCGGTCGTATTGGTCGTCTGGCTTTCCGTCAGATGTTTGGCGCTGAGGGTTTTGAGATCGTAGCAATCAACGATCTGACATCCCCCGAGATGCTTGCACACCTGCTCAAGTATGACAGCACACAGGGCAGATATGAGAAGGCTGATACCGTTTCCTTCGGCGAAGATTCCATCACAGTCGACGGCAAAGAGATCAAGATTTATGCGAAGGCCAACGCAGCTGAGCTTCCCTGGGGCGAGATTGGCGTAGATGTCGTTCTGGAGTGCACAGGCTTCTATACCTCCAAGGCAAAAGCACAGGCACACATCGATGCAGGCGCAAAGCACGTCATCATTTCCGCTCCTGCAGGCAACGATCTGCCTACCATCGTTTACAATGTTAACCATCAGTCCCTGACCAGCGAGGACAAGATCATCTCCGCTGCATCCTGCACAACCAACTGCCTGGCTCCCATGGCAAAGGCTCTGAATGACCTGGCTCCCATCAAGTCCGGTATCATGTGCACGATCCACGCTTACACCGGCGACCAGATGACTCTTGACGGACCTCAGAGAAAGGGCGACAAGAGGCGTTCCCGCGCTGCAGCTATCAACATCGTTCCCAACAGCACCGGCGC
>DFHP01000107.1:0-243 GCA_002371335.1 Eubacterium sp. UBA3720 | reverse complement strand
ATCGGCCTTGTTATCCCCGAGCTGAACGGCAAGCTCATCGGCGCTGCACAGCGTGTTCCCACTCCTACAGGCTCCACCACCATCCTTACCGCTGTTGTTGAAGGCAACGTTACCAAGGATCAGATCAATGCCGCTATGAAGGCTGCTTCCACCGAGTCCTTCGGTTACAACGAAGATGAGATCGTTTCCAGCGATATCGTCGGCATGCGCTACGGCTCCCTGTTCGATTCCACTCAGACCATG
>DFHP01000204.1 GCA_002371335.1 Eubacterium sp. UBA3720 | reverse complement strand
CATATAGAGAATATCTAGATCGCCTATTGCGTCCTCAAGGCGGATCACTTCTGAATACGGAATATTATTGGCGTCCAGAATACCTTCCCTGATATAAGAAGGAATCCTGAGCTCTTCCGGGGAGATCAGGACAAACCGCACATTCGGATAGCGGATCAGCGCAGTGATCAGCGAATGCACCGTTCTGCCATACTTAAGATCTCCGCAGAGACCGATCGTCATATTCCCGAGGCTGCCCCGGAGAGACCTGATCGTATGCAGATCTGTCAATGTCTGTGTCGGATGCTGATGTCCGCCGTCTCCGGCGTTTATAACTGGAATTCCGGAAAACTGAGACGCTACCAGAGGAGCTCCTTCCTTTGGATGACGCATAGCCGCGATATCCGCAAAACAGCTGATGACACGGATCGTATCCGCTACGCTCTCTCCTTTTTTTGCAGAACTGTTCTCTCCTGAATGAAAACCGATTACCTGTCCGCCCAGATTCAGCATTGCTGTCTCAAAACTCAGACGTGTACGTGTACTTGGTTCATAAAATAATGTGGCGATTTTCTTCCCATCACATATATGAGCATATTTCTCCGGATCCTTCTCTATTTTAACAGCCAGCTCCATCATCTGATCAAGCTCCTCAACGGAAAAATCCATCGGACTCATGAGATGTCTCATCCGTAATTACCTCCTAAATAAGTACTCTTTATTATTTCCTAACTAAACATTTTACATCATGTCAATACTCTTTATCAAGTGAATGATGAAGGTCCTGCATTCTTCTTGAAACTGATCTGTATGATCATTTTACCGCCCTGCCGGCTTCCGAAACGGTCCTGATGTGATAACAATCCCTCATTATCTTACCGTGTCCGGCCTTATCGGGATAGATTCGGGAAGCTGTATCTCTCCGTACCTCCGGGTATCCAAAAAGGCTGCCGGATCCATGTGTTCACAGATCTGACAGCCTTTGTCATGCGTTTTTAAAAAAATGATTTTTTATGATTATTTCTGCTCAAGAGCTCTTGCTCTGATATTTGATACCGGAACCATGCCGCCATCGCTGTAGTCATAGAAACCGATGCCTGTCTTTCTTCCAAGCATGCCGGAACGTACCATCAGTCTCATCAATGGCGCCGGGCGATATTTCGGATCTTTTGTCTCGTTGAAGATCGTCTCCATGATCGCGAGACATACATCAAGTCCTACCAGATCTCCAAGAGCAAGCGGTCCCATCGGATGGTTAGCGCCGAGTTTCATGGCTGTATCGATCTCTTCTACAGTGGCAACGCCCTCAGAATACATAAATACACCCTCATTGATCATCGGGATAAGGATACGGTTAACAATAAAGCCTGCAGCCTCATTTACAAGTACAGGTGTCTTTCCGAGTTTTACGGATGTCTCAAAGATAAAATCTTTTACATAACCAGGTGTGCTTGGGGCAATAATGACCTCAACGAGCTTCATGACCGGAGCCGGATTGAAGAAATGCATACCGATAACAGGTTTTGCCAGTCCATTACTCAGCTCTGCAATAGAAAGAGATGATGTATTGGATGCAAAGATGCAATCAGGATTTTTTACGATATCATTCTGAAGTGATTTGAATGTCTCTTTCTTGATCGCCATGTTCTCGATCGCTGCCTCGAGCACCAGATCTGCATCAACTGCTATTTCGTTCAGGCCCGGTACCAGTTTTGCTGTGATCGCGTCAGCTGCCTCCTGAGTCATTTTGCCTTTTGCAACTCTTTTAGCGAGAGCAGAGACGATCCTGTTCTTTCCGTTCTCAGCGAACTCAGTCTTAATATCACACATGTAAACTGTATCGAATTCATCGCACTGAGCAAATGTCTGCGCGATTCCGGAACCCATAACGCCGGCGCCGATTACTGCAACTTTCATTTCAAATACCTCCTGTTTGTTTCATTTCGCTCCGTCTTTGTTTTCAGTTTTCAGGCGGAACAGAAAAACCTTTTACTTAAAAATATACTGAATAAAATAATGCCTGATATCAGGAAACGTAAGAGATCAGTCTCTCTCGACAACAGTTGCGCATCCCATACCGCCGCCGATACAAAGAGTAGCAAGACCTTTCTTTGCGTCTCTCTTCTGCATCTCATGAAGCAGTGTGACAAGGATACGTGCACCGGATGCTCCTACCGGATGTCCCAGAGCGATCGCTCCGCCGTTTACATTAACGATATCCATATTGAATTCAAGCTCACGCGCAACAGCAAGTGACTGAGCAGCAAACGCTTCGTTAGCCTCGATCAGATCCATGTCCGCTACAGTCATGCCGATCCTCTTCATTACTTTCTTTGTAGCTGCGACAGGTCCGACTCCCATGATAGAAGGATCCACTCCGCCAAGTGCTCCGCCTACCCATGTAGCCATCGGGGTTACGCCGAGTTCTTTTGCTTTTTCTTCACTCATAACTACGATCGCAGCGGCACCGTCATTGATACCTGATGCGTTTCCGGCTGTAACAACACCGTCTTTCTTAAATGCAGGGCGAAGTTTTCCGAGAACTTCCATCGTAGATCCTTTACGCGGACCTTCGTCTGTGTCAACGATAACTGTAGATTTTTTTGTCTTTACCTCTACAGGAACGATCTCATCTTTAAATCTTCCCTCTTCAATTGCCTTGCAGGCAAGATTCTGGCTGCGAACTGAGAATTCATCGAGCATTTCTCTTGTAAGTCCCCACTGCTCTGCAACATTCTCTGCAGTGATACCCATATGATAGTTATTGAATGCATCCCACAACGCATCGTTGATCATGCAGTCAACAAGTGTGCCGTTATTCATTCTGTATCCGAAACGGGCGTTCATAGCTGCAAACGGCGCTTTGGACATAGACTCCATACCACCTGCAACAACGATATCAGCGTCGCCTGATTTGATCATCTCTGCTGCCATATTAACGCAGTTCAGACCGGATCCGCATACTACATTGACCGTAACAGCCGGAACCTCGATCGGAAGACCTGCTCCGATAGATGCCTGTCTTGCAACGTTCTGTCCAAGACCAGCCTGGATAACGCATCCCATAATAACTTCATCTACCTGATCTCCGGGAACGTTTGCTCTTTTCAGGGCCTCTTTGATAACGAGTGATCCGAGATCCTTCGCATCTACTGTGCTGAGAGCTCCACCCATTTTTCCAACAGGAGTTCTTACGGCACCGGCCAAAACAACTTTTTTAGACATACTCAAACTACCTCCTTGCCTATTACATCCTTCATTACCGCATATTTTCTCAAATCAAAATATACTACTATAAATATACTATTATTAAAGACTTACGTCAAATTGGAATGTGAATTTATACTGTAATATTTACGTTTTCGTTAATTTTATAACGATCAATAGAAATTGTCAATCTTTTTCTCGTTATTTATTTAACAATAATAGATCGACTCAAAAAGGACGCGGTCTTATAGACCGCGTCCTCATTAAAGTTTATCGTTTGCTGCTTCGTCTCCAGATATTCATCTTCCCGGCTTCTTTGATCAAATCGTCTCTGAAATCCGGATGAGCAATACTGATCAGATCCTCTGCACGCTGCCATGTTGTGCGGCCCTTCATATTTACCATGCCGTACTCTGTAACGATGTACTGCACGTTCGCCCTGGTGTCCGTAACGATACTGCCCGGATCAAGAGTTGCTCTGATACGGCTTTTCGTCTCTCCGGTTTTCTTATTCGTAAATGTAGAAGGCATGCAGATGAATGTCTTTCCTCCTCTGGAAGCATAAGCGCCCAAAACAAAATCCAACTGTCCGCCTGCTCCGGAAATATTGCTTGTACCTGCGCTCTCGGCATTGACCTGTCCGAAAAGATCGCATTCAATGGCGTTATTGATAGAGATAAAATTATCCAGCGCCCCAACGCTCTGCGTGCTGTTCACATATCCGACAGATGTACATTTGCACTGAGGATTATTATTCAGATAATCAAACATTCTCTTAGTTCCGCCGGCAAAGGCGTACACCTGAAGTCCTCTGTCAATGTTCTTATACTTTCCGGTGATCTTTCCGGCTTCCGCCATATCTACGAAGGCGTCAACATACATTTCTGTATGTACACCCAGGTCTTTCAGATCGCTCTCGGCGATTTTTTTGCCGATGGCGTTGGGCATTCCGCCGATTCCCAGCTGAAGACACGCGCCATTTGGGATCGCGTTCACCACCTGCTCCGCTACGGCGTTATCCACATCCGTTGCCGGAGCTGCAGCTCCCATGACATCTATAGGCGGATTGGATCCCTCGATGATCATATCCACCTGATCGATGTGAATATACGCGCCCTGTGATCCGAGGCATACCGGCATGTTTTCATTCACTTCCACTATTTTTGTCCGGGCTTTATTAAAGACCGCCTCCATATGGCTGGCACAGGGACCCACATTAAAGAATCCGTGCTCATCCATCGGAGTTACCTGTATACAGGCCACGTTAAGGTCGTCTTGCATTTCTTCATAATAACGGGGAAGCTCTGAATAACGGAAACCCGCATAGAAACTGAATCCTTTTTTGATCGCTCTTCTCTCTGGCGTACCCATATGCCAGCTGTTCCATGTCATATGCTCAGCTGCGTTTTCAACGCGGTAAACGGCAGGCTCATGCATTAAAACTCCGCCGCGGAAATTGATATCATATAATTCCGGCATTCGTTTCGCCAGAGCTTCATCAAAAGCGACCGGTGTTCCCACACACCATCCGTAATCTACCCAGTCTCCGCTTTTCACTACAGCGGCTGCCTGATCTGCTGTAACCAGTTTACTTCTGTACTTCTCCTGATAATTCATTACTGACACCTCTTTAATTATTCCTGTCTTTTTGCTCGTCATTGTCTGATCTTTTTCCGCTCCTTATCAGATCTGCCGCATGTCTGACTGATGATCTGCTCTTAATCCATGAAGCGGATCTGCCCGGATATGATCATAAGCAAGTCTTATTTACAGTCATAATATCACATTGACAAAATTATAACAATACTGTTTTTTACTGCTTTTCAGAACCTGTTCATCTGTTTTCTCAGCAGCCCGGTCACAGAATTACCATGGCGTCGCCGAATGAGAAAAAGCGATACTTCTCTTTTACAGCCTCTTCATAGGCCGCCAGGACATGATCCCTTCCGGCAAAAGCAGAAACAAGCATGATCAGCGTTGATTCCGGCAGATGAAAATTCGTGATCAGTCCATCTATCATCTTGAATTCATATCCCGGATAAATAAAAATATCTGTCCAGCCGCTGCCAGGCTTTAAAACACCGTTCTGATCAGAAGCCGATTCCAGTGTACGGCAGCTCGTGGTGCCGACGGCAATGACCCGTCCGCCGTTCTTCTTTGTATCATTTATCAGTCTGGCATTTTCCTCATCTACAATATAAAACTCCGAATGCATATGATGATCAGTAACCTCATCCACCTTTACGGGGCGGAAGGTTCCCAGTCCCACATGCAGCGTCACGTGCGCGATCTTCACCCCCATCTCCCCGATCTCTCCGAGAAGCTCCTTCGTAAAATGCAGTCCCGCAGTAGGCGCTGCTGCAGATCCTTCATGCTCCGCATAGACAGTCTGGTAACGGTTTTTATCTCTGAGCTTATGGGTTATATATGGCGGCAGAGGCATCTCTCCGAGGCTGTCCAGTATTTCCTCGAAGATACCTTCATAAGAAAAACGAATAAGCCTGTTTCCTTCCTCTACCACATCTATGATCTCGCCGGTAAGACGGCCTTCGCCAAAAACGATCACCGCCCCCGGCCGGCACTTTTTCCCTGGTTTTACCAGCGTCTCCCAGATATTGTTTTCTCTGCGCTTCAAAAGGAGGATCTCTATCACTGCGCCCGTATCTTTTTTTACCCCGTAAAGCCTTGCCGGGATGACCTTTGTATCATTGATCACAAGACAGTCGCCCGGATGCAGAAAATCTTTGATATCTCTGAAATGTCTGTGAAGGACTTCACCGGTAACCCTGTCAAGGGATAAAAGGCGGGAAGCGCTTCTGTCCTCCAGCGGATCCTGTGCAATCAGTTCCTGCGGAAGGTAATAGTTAAAATCACTTGTCTTCATTTATCTCACACTCTCGATCTTTTTCGGGACCTGTTCCGCTCCATTCGCTATGATCGCGCAAGTCAGACACAGTCCCTTTTTTTACACTGCCAAACTTCCCGCTTCATGATCAAACAGTTTCAGAAATTCCATGTGGGAAGTTTTTGTTATTTGCTAAAACTTCCTACATCATCATAGTGGGGCAGTCCTAATCATGAAAAATAACATCGTAAAGGTTTTGGCTTGCGGCCGGCACTTTGAATTTTCAAGTGTAAGCGCTGAAAATTCATTAGTACCGCTGCCTGCAAGACAGAAGCGGGAGCGTCCTTGAGATGTTATTTTCATGATCAAACTGTTTCAGAAATTCCATGTAGGAAGTTTTTATTATTTAAAATACACATCTATGTCAAATTTGTCTTCGTAATAAACCTGATCTTCAGCGATCAGTTCCATTTTCCCGTCAGCCGCGTCAACGATGCTTACTGCGCAGTTCGGCGGTACGCTTCCATGCCAGAAATCACTGTTATCCTCGTAAACAAAATGAAGAAGAGCCCGCACCGCGCATCCGTGCGAGGAAAGCATGATGGTTTTGTCCCGGTAATTATTATTTGACAGAAGCTCATCAAGGAACTCTCCGGAACGGTCGATTATCTGCCTTATGGACTCTCCGCCTTCCGGGGGGATATAATTCCAGGAATCTGTAAAAAAAGGGCGGAACCGCTCGGGAGGGATCTCCGGGTCTTCTCCAAGAGATTTTTTTCCTTCCCATTCTCCGAAACTTATCTCTATCAGCCTCTCGTCTTCAATGACCGGCACGTTCCGGCCTTCCATAATGATCTCGGCAGTGTGCCTTGCGCGAAGGGCCGGGCTTGTAATACAAAGATCAAACGGTATATCCTTCAGTGCGTCCCTGGTGATCTCCGCCAGCCTGATCCCCTTTTCGTTAAGATCCGCGCCTTTCTGCCCCTGCAGTTTTCGTTCCACGTTCCAGGAGGTTTCTCCGTGTCTGATTATATATAGCCGCATTTTTTCAAAATACTCCTTTAGTGACCGAACAAAAAGAATACTTCCATGCCGCCGGATAAGGCAGCATGGAAGCGGTTTTGTGTCATATTAAGGCCCGAAATGCAATCCCCGCGAATTGACTCCTAGTCGCAGACCAGGTGGGTTACCGCACTTAGACCTCTGCCTTCCCCTGATGAAAGCGGGGCCTGACATCAGAATAAAAATATAGGAATCCCTTTTTAAAGTAATTGTAGGTTCAAATATGCAAAAGAAAGCATTTCAGGTTACTGATATTATACTATCGTAAAATGTGCAATTCAATACTTGACATATTACTCTTGCCTGCTTTTTTCTTAAAAAATGAACTTTTTGCTCCCGGATATCACATACCGTACTGCTCGGACGCCGCGCTGACCACATGGCTTACAAGAACTGCCGTGGTAACGCTTCCGATCCCTCCCGGTACCGGGGTAATGGCTTCTGCAGCCGGCTCGACGCTTTCACGGTCTACATCTCCGCAAAGCTTACCGTCTTCATTGACATTGATCCCCACATCGATCACGATCTGTCCTTCCTTTACAAAATCTCCCGTAACAATTCCTGCCTTCCCCGCTGCCGCAATAAGAATATCAGCCTCTTTTGCTTCCTTCGGAAGGTCGGCGGTTTTCGTATGACACATGGTAACCGTTGCGTTCTTTCCCAGAAGAAGCATTGCAAGGGGTTTTCCTACCACAATGCTCCTGCCGATGACAACAGCTTTTTTCCCTTTGCAGTCCACGCCGTAATGATCCAGTGTCCGGATAACTGCCTCCGGCGTGCATGGCAGGAAACCGATCTTTCTGCCTGTGAATACGCCGGCCAGAGACGCCAGCGTAACGCAATCCACATCTTTTTCCGGCTTTAAATGAGCCAGGACCACATCCTCGCGGATGTGCTTCGGCAGCGGACGGAATATCAGGATGCCATGAACGTTTTCATCTTCGTTCGCCTCCTCGATCGTCCGGATGACCCGCTCCTCTGAGACGTCTGACGGAAGCATATATTTTTTTACATTAAGCCGCATTGCTTCACATCGTTTAAGCAGTCCTTTCTCATATGAAATATCAGACTCATTTTCACCGATCCGTATAATGCCGATGCATGGAACAATTCCCTCCCTTGCCAGTCTTTCGATCACCTTTTTTGATTCCTCATTTATACTGGCAGCAACCTCTTTTCCGGTAAGAATTTTTGCCATTTTCCCTTCCCTCTCCTGTAAAACCATTTTCTATAATTTCCTGAAAAACTCTTAAACCTGACAACTGCACCTTCGCTGTCTGCATCCGGCGTCTGTCAGCAAAGCTTATTTTTTACTTTCTCAAACGTTCTCTCTGCCATGGGAATATATACGGAAAGCATGTCGTTACATGCTTTGTTCATCTCCCCGGCTTTCTGTCTGTCTGTCATAAGACGGGTATTGATAAAAACATTCAGCGATGCGCTTTTCAAAGCCGCAGCGGCAAGAGCAGCTGCCACGCCTGCATCACTGACTGCAAGAACAGACCCCTTTTTCCTGAAAGTATCCACAAGATCTATAACCTCACAGATTTTCCGCATGATCTGAAAAGGAACTTCCGCCGCGTTTTTCAGACATTCTTCCATCACGCGAGCCTTCTGCTCCGCCTGCTCTTCGGTTTCCTTTGGAAGACCATATGCCTTTGACAGCGGTTCAAAAGCTTCTGCGTCAGCTTCAACGAGCGAAAGAAGCTCTCTTCGAAGCCGTTCTGTCTTTTCCATCAGCCCCCGGATCTCATCTTCAACATCCGCATATTTTTTCTTGCCTATGGTAAGATTTCCTACCATGCTGCATAGAGATGCGGAAAGCGCGCCTGTGAGGGCAGCTGTGCCTCCTCCTCCCGGGACCGGGGCCTTTGACGAGAGCTGCTCCGTATATTCCGTGCATTTTAACTCCGTATATTGCATAACTCCTCCTGAATGTAACTGCAGAACCGGTACGTTCCCAAAAAAAAACAGTATTAACCTCTGAAGCGGACTTCAGCTCCCCAGCCCCTCAATCTTGAGGGGAGCGAACTGGACTTTGCGCGCCGCCGCACGGCAGCGCAGCTGCCTTCCTCTGTGCGGCGTGTGCATCCCCCGGAGGGTTTCGTTTCACAGGCAATTGACGGGGTTTCCTGTGAAACAAAAAACCTACGGCAGAGATTCCCGCCGCAGGTTCATGAGCCGGCTTAAAACAATCCTGTTATCTTACCGTTTTCATCTACATCAATGTTAACAGCCGCGGGAACTTTTGGCAAGCCGGGCATAGTATTTATATCTCCTGTAAGTACGACCACGAACCCGGCGCCTGCGCACAGACGGACATTCCTGACAGTTACGTCAAAATCATCCGGAGCTCCAAGTACCTTCGGATCATCTGTGAAGCTGTACTGTGTCTTTGCCACACAGATCGGGAGATTTCCATAGCCATTCTTTTCCAGTTCTTCAGCCTGTTTATGCGCAGCTGCGGTAAATACCGCTTTTCTGCCTCCGTAAACCGACCTTACGATGCGGTTCATTTTTTCCTCTATGCTTCCCTCAAGCTCATAGGAATATGTAAAGCCTGAATTATCCATATCGCAAAGGCGCACCACTTCTTTCGCCAGATCCTTTCCGCCTTCGCCTCCTTTTGCCCATACTTCAGAGACAATAACGTTTACGCCCATCTCCTCACAGGTTTTCCTTACAAGTTCCAGCTCTCTGGCTGTATCTGTCGGGAATGCGTTGACAGCTACAACGCAAGGCACATGGAAAACATTTTTTATATTACTGATGTGACGTGTCAGGTTCGGTATGCCTGCTTTTACCGCATCAATGTTTTCCTCATTCAGCTGTGCCTTCGGAACGCCGCCGTTGTATTTCAGCGCGCGAACAGTGGCAACGATAACGATCGCATTCGGTTTCAGTCCCGTCATGCGGCATTTTATATCCATGAACTTTTCAGCACCGAGATCAGCTCCGAATCCTGCCTCCGTAACGGCGTAATCGGCGCTTTTCAGAGCCATCTTTGTGGCCGTGACCGAATTGCAGCCATGCGCGATATTTGCGAACGGGCCTCCATGGATAAACACCGGATTATGCTCCAGCGTCTGTACTATGTTCGGATAAAGAGCATCCTTCAGAAGGGCCGTCATTGCACCTTCCGCATGAAGATCACCTGCAGTTACAGGTTTATGTTCTGACGGTTTTCCGTATGTATATCCAATGATCAGTTTCGAAAGACGCTCCTTCAGATCCGCATGACCTGCAGCCAGACAGAATGCAGCCATGACCTCTGAAGCGACTGTGATATCAAAGGAATCCTCCCTCGGAACTCCGTTGATCCTGCCGCCGAGTCCATCGATCACAGAACGAAGCTGACGGTCGTTCATGTCAAGGCATCTTTTCCATGTGATTTTTCTCGGATCAATGTTCAGTTCGTTTCCCTGCTGGATATGATTATCTATCATTGCCGCCAGGAGATTGTTTGCCGCAGTAATGGCGTGGAAATCACCTGTGAAATGCAGGTTGATATCCTCCATCGGAACCACCTGGGCGTATCCTCCGCCGGCCGCGCCGCCCTTAACGCCGAACACCGGTCCCATCGACGGCTCCCTAAGCGCGCCTGTCGCTTTCTTTCCGATCTTATTCAATGCATCTACCAGACCGATAGAGGTAGTCGTCTTTCCCTCGCCTGCCGGCGTAGGATTTATCGCTGTCACCAGGATCAGTTTGCCATCCGGCTTATCCGTGTTCAGATAGTTAAGATCTACCTTTGCTTTATATTTACCATATGTGATCAGATCATCCTCTGACAGGCCGATTCTTTCCGCAACCTTCACGATCGGTTCCATCACACTTTCCTGCGCGATCTCAATATCGCTTTTGTATCCCATCCCTCTCTCCTCCTGCAAAAAATATATACCGGCCCATAGATTAAAGCAGTTTTATTCACGTCGGGGTCCGGGCCTTCATCCATGCGGATAAAAGCATTCCAGAATAGATGTAAATATTTTATAATAAATCTTCTTAAGACTCCAGCCTATACTTTCCTGTTCAGAAATTCTTATCATGAACAGCATAACTTTTCACCGGGTCCTGCGGCACATCTTATAATATGCTTCCTACCAGGATTCCAGTTCGTCTTTTCCGGTCCTCATCATGAGTTCCTTCACGCCTTCCTCTGCGCTCATTCCCTCAAATAGGACTTTATTTATCACTTCCACGATCGGCATCTCAATATTATATTTTTTCCCCAGAAGCAGTCCTGCCTTTGCGGAATAAACTCCCTCAACCACCTGGTGTACTTCATCCATAGCCTGTTTCATCGTATAACCTTTTCCGATCAGATAACCTGCGTTTCTGTTCCTGCTGTGCTTGCTGGCACATGTTACAAAAAGATCGCCGATTCCGGAAAGACCAAGCAAAGTCTTCGGATTCGCTCCCATAGCTATTCCAAGACGTGTGATCTCCGCCGAACCTCTTGTGATCAGCGCGGCCTTCGAGTTATCGCCGTATCCTATACCATCTGCAATACCTGCCGCAAGCGCTATGACATTTTTCAGAGATGCGCCGATCTGAATACCCAGCATATCGGAGCTTGTATAAACCCTGAATACCGGCGACATAAAGACAGACTGAACACGCTGTGCGGTCTCACGGTCATGCGCTCCTGCGACTATTGTAGTGGGAAGTCCTCTGCCTACTTCCTCAGCGTGGCTCGGGCCGGACAGTACCGCTACATTTGCCTGTGGAATCTCCTGCTCTTCGATCTCTGACATTGTCATCAGGGTTGACTCTTCGATGCCTTTTGCAAGACTTACAATCAGCTGACCTTCCGCTACATATGGAGACATGCTTCTGGACGTACTTCTTACCACCGGCGAAGGAACGGCAAGCACCAGAATATCTTTTCCGCTGACAGCCTCCCGCAGATCGTTCGTATATTTTACATCATCTGCCAGTTTGACGCCCGGCAGCTTATCCGTATTCTCATGATTCTTCATAAACATTTCTGTCTCTTCTTTAAGATAAGACCAGATAGTAACCTGATGACCATTATTGCTGAGAAGCCAGGCAATCGCCGTTCCCCAGCTTCCTGATCCAATCACACTGATATTTGCCATTTTTCATTCTCCTTTTTTACTCTCTTTATCTTTATATTCTGACCGTTCACATCTTTTCCCTGCAATGCGGCATTTCACGTTTTTTCTGCTTCAATGCTTTTTCAGGAACGTTTTTCTCTCTTCCCCTTTGAGCAGACGGGCTATATTGCTTCTGTGTTTGATAAAGGTAAGCAGTACCAGAGCTCCTATAACCAGATACATTTCAATAAGTGCCGCCTGAGGCATTAAGTACTTTCCCATCTGTCCCGAGATGATCACTCCGATCAGAAATGTGACTGATGTGGAAAGCGAACTTAAAGACACGTAGTGCAATGTAAAAAACAAACAAAAAAATACTATCGCGCATACCAGCAGAACATACCAGTCACAAAAGGCGATGGCCATTCCTACCATGGACGCGAAACCTTTTCCTCCCTTAAATCCCATATAAAAAGGAAAATCATGTCCCAGAATGACGCCTGCAGCCGTCCATATCTTCAACAGCTGTACCGTATCAGGATATCCTTTATGAAATATAAGCCACGTCAGCAAAACCGCGAGAATACATTTTCCCACATCGCCAAGCAGAGTAATCGCGCCCCACTTTGCGCCGAGCGTCCTTAATGCGTTCGTGGTTCCCGCGTTCCCGCTTCCCCTGCTGCGGATATCGATCCCCTGAGTCCTTCCAATGATATAAGACGTTTGAATCAATCCAAATAAATATCCGATAACTATGCATATGATACGTTCCATGACATCAATCACTCTTTCTTTCCCTGATCAGCATACGAAGGGAAGTTCCTTCAAAGCCAAAGTAATTACGGATCTGGTTTTCCAGATAACGTTGATATGAAAAGTGCATAAGCTTTTTATCATTTACAAAAATCACAAACGTTGGCGGTTTGACCGCAACCTGCGTCATATAATACAGTTTCAGACGCTTTCCTTTATCCGAAGGCGGCTGCTGCATCGTGACAGCTTCTGTAAGGAGCTCATTGAGAACACCTGTCTGGATTCTCATTGTCTGATTCTGAAGCACCAGATCAATGATATCAAAAAGCTTCATCAGACGCTGACCTGTCAGGGCAGAGATAAACATGATCTTTGCATATGTGGCAAAGGAGAGTATATCCCTGATATCATCCTCAAATTTCTTGCTCGTCCGGGTGTCCTTCTCGATAGCGTCCCATTTGTTTACCGCAATGATCAGCCCCTTGCCCCTGTCATGGGCGATACCGGCGATCTTTGCATCCTGCTCTGTAACTCCCTCCGTGGCGTCAATCACGATGACTGCCACATCGCATCGCTCTACGGCGGCGACGGTACGGATGATACTGTACCGTTCGAGTTCTTCTTTTACCTTGCTCTTTCTGCGGAGTCCTGCCGTATCAATGAATACGTAATCTGTATCGTTTCTATGAATGACCGTATCTATCGCGTCCCTTGTCGTACCCGCTATATTGGAAACGATAACACGATCCTCTCCCAGAAGACGATTGATAATGGATGATTTTCCTACATTGGGTTTGCCTACGATCGCAATCTTCGGGCGTTCATCATCTTCTTCATCCGGGCTCTTTTCAGGAAAATAGGATACGACCTTATCCAGAAGATCTCCCAGTCCCTGTTTTCCTTCGGCTGAGATCGGATACGGTTCACCTATACCAAGATTGTAAAATTCGTATACATCCATCTCCTGGCTTTTATAATTATCCACTTTGTTTACAGCCAGAACCACAGGTTTTTTACAGCGGCGCAGCATATCCGCCACCTGCATGTCCGAATCTACCAGACCTGTCCTTACGTCTACCATAAACACAATGACATCGCAGGTTTCCATTGCGATCAATGCCTGCTCGCGCATCTGTGAAAGAATGATATCGCTGCTGTCAGGCTCGATTCCGCCTGTATCTACCATGGTAAATGACCTGTCGTACCAGCTTACATCTACATATATTCTGTCTCTGGTTACTCCCGGTGTATCCTTGACGATAGAAATCCTCTCTCCGGCCAGGGAATTAAACAATGTAGATTTACCCACATTAGGCCTGCCTACTATCGCCACTATCGGTTTGCTCATACATCTGTCTCCTCTTTTGTTCCTTATTAAAATCATCCTCAAGGATAGCTGCCACCAGCGAAGCGCCGTCTGAATCCACCACATCAATAACAGTGTTCAGCGCTTTTTCAGCATCTGCCACGGTCAGATCATCCAGAAAAACATTTTCTCCGTAGCGCAGCATATTGCACGGGATCATCACCTTCAGTCCCAGATCCCGCCCTTTCAGCTGGGCGATCAGATCCTGTCCGGTAATAAGTCCGGATACCGTTATCTTTTCACCGAAAAAATCGTTCCGTATAGCAATAACGTCCACGTCAATATTGGGAAAAAATTCTCTGATCTTTTCAACGATCTGCGTAAGCCATGGCGCCGCCAGCTTTCCCGTGGCAAGCGTCATACGGCGTTTTCTGCCATCGCCCTCAAGCTCCGCAAGGCTTTCACACACCTCGTTCCATAGAAGCCGCATCATGCCGACTCCGTTCTCAAGCTGAAGATAACCATCATAACATTCTTCCTCCGGCATTGGTCTGTCCGCAAGGAGATACCATTCATCAGAAGCATGTATGAAATGAATACCATGCCTTTTTATATAGTAGTCCTGCCATCTGCCGATCTGATCCACGAGATACTCCGCATCTTCTTTATTAAAAGGTTCCAGCGGAAAAAGTCCGTCTCTGTATTTCGTCAGGCCGACAGGAACTACTGAAACACTTTTCATGGAAGGAAGATATTTTTCCAGGTCGCTTATTGTTCTGTCCAGTTCATCTCTGTCATTCAGACCTTTGCAAAGAACCACCTGTCCGTTAAGCTCAATTCCTGCGTCAGCCAGTCTTTGTATTTTATCAAAAACATCTCCGGCAAATCGATTATGAAGCATGACCCTGCGCAGCTCAGGATTTGTCGTCTGCACCGAAATATTGATCGGCGACATATTATACCGGATTATGCGTTCGATGTCTTTGTCGCTCATATTCGTCAGGGTAACGTAGTTTCCCTGCAAAAATGACAGTCTGGAATCATCATCCTTAAAGTAAAGAGTCTCCCGCATTCCCTTCGGCATCTGATCAATAAAGCAGAACACACACTTGTTATGACAGGATCGATAATCGTCCATGAGACCATTCTCAAATTCCACGCCCAGATCCTCGTCCTCGTCCTTCTCGATCTCCAGAAGCCACTCCCCGCCATTTCCGGCTTTTTTCACAAGTACTTCTATATATTCGTTTTCTACCAGATACTGATAGTCAAAAATATCTTCGATCGGCGTTTCATTTATCTCCAGGATCTCATCGCCCGGCTCAATATTCAGTTCTTCCGCAATACTGTCCGGCCGGACTTTTCTGACTATATGTCTGGCTTTATCTGCCATGTGCACCTCCATAAGGATATAAACATCCATCATAGAAATCAATTAGTTATCATAATAGCAACTTGAATATTAAAAAGCAAGCATTGACACTATAAATCAGAAATGCTATAAATTAAGTGTATTATTATGCTCAGACTACATTGTCGGCTGATTCCATGCAAGACATGACAGGTGCTGCATAAATGCCTTACACTCCGGTCTGAACATATAAAATGCAGTTACATGCATCTTCTGCAGACCGTTTTTTAACAGAATTCTGTCCGCAGACATTTTAAATACATATGGAGATGCGAATGGCAAATTTGAATTATTTTAAAAATGCAGTCCCAACTGGTCCTTTAAAAATATGCGGTATCCCCGGCAGCGAAGCTCTGGCCGGAAAAGTGAATTCCTATATGCTGGAATTCCGCAAAGCACTTGTCGATGAGTTTCCGGAAAAAGCTGAGATCATCGGTCTTTATGAGGATAATTACATCATCCCATGTGAATTTCCCCGCTTCGGAAGCGGTGAGGGAAAAGCGTTGATGAAAGAATCCGTCCGAGGATGCGACCTTTTCATTATCGCCGACATGTGTAATCCTACCGTCACATATAAACAGTTCGGCATGATCAATCACATGTCCCCGGACGATCATTTTCAGAATCTGAAGCGCGCTATCGCCGCTTCCGTGGGCAAAGCCCACCGGGTTAACGTTATCATGCCTTTTCTCTATGAAGGACGTCAGCACAGGCGTACAGCCAGAGAGTCTCTTGACTGTGCCATCGCTCTTCGCGAACTGGCGAATATGGGCGTAGAAAACATTATAACCTTTGACGCCCATGATCCCCGTGTCATGAATTCTATTCCGCTCTGCGGATTTGATAACTTTTTCCCGAATTACCAGTTCCTGGTAACTTTACTTGATTGTTTTCCTGACGCACAGCTTGATAATAATCATCTTCGTGTTATAAGTCCTGATGAAGGCGCGATGCCCAGAGCCATCTACATGGCGAGCGTCCTCGGCCTTGATATGGGAATGTTCTATAAACGCCGTGATTATTCCGTCATCGTTGACGGCAAAAACCCAATCATTGCTCATGAATATATCGGTGATTCCGTAGAGGGCAAAGACTGTATCGTTATGGATGATATGATCTCCTCCGGCGGAAGTATGCTGGATGTCGCATATCAGCTTAAAGAGCACGGCGCAAAGAGGATCATCATATGCACCACCTTCGGTCTTTTTGCTGATGGACTTGAAGAGTTTGACAAGTACTATGAGAAAGGATATTTTTCAAAAGTCATTACTACGGATCTGATCTATCAGTCACCCGAGCTTCTCTCCAGACCTTGGTATGCGACAGCACGTATGGATAAATATCTTGCAAGTATCATAGATACTGCAAACCACGACCTCTCCGTAGACTTTGTCCGCGATCATACAAAGAAAATAACAGAACTCATGTATTCTCATCAGGGTATCTGATATCACCTTGCAAAACCCTGACAAACAGCATAATAAAACCGGCCCCGGAAGCCTTCCTTTTAAAGCATGGATTCCGGGGCCGGTTTTTATGAACTACGACAAAATCAAAATACGGCCAGACTATGTCTGACCGTACTCTGAGGTTTACAAGAGAATTATATAAAGGATTTAAAAATATTAAATCTGCGAAAAGAAGATGTACCGTGCCCGTGCACGTTACACTATTATAATACATCAACGTGCTCGTGCACGCAATTGGCAACCTTGCACAAAATAAAGCACTCAAAATTGTGTGTTTTGAGTGCTTTTGGTATCATTCTTTTACAGATTATATTTTGTTTTAATTTCTATGGAGGTATATTCTTCTTTCACCTCCGGGTCATGTCCGTCTACCAGCTTTTCAAACAGTATCTGTATCGGACGGTAACCCTGGGAAAAAGGATCCTGCCCCAGAAGGAATTGCACATTTCCCTTTTTTAACTGTTCTGTGTTTTCATCGGTCAGATCATTGGATATGACTTTTATAATACCTGTCAGTTTCTTTTCCTCCAGGACTTTGCATACTCCCTTCACGCCGGCTGCCGTGAGATAAATTCCTCCGGTCTCCGCGTGCGCAGCAAGGTGCTTCCTGCATATGGTTTCGGCTGTTTCATTACTTTCAAACGCATATTCTATATATATGTTTTTTACGTCAGGACGGATCTTTGTAATCTCCTTCCGAAACCCTTCGGCTCTGTTGCTGTTAGATGTATTTGCCGGACTTCCCGATATTATAAGAACATCCTTGTTCAGGGGCAGTACTTCCGCCATCAGGCCGGCCGCCGTGCAGCCGCTGCGGAATCCATCCTGGCCGACAAAACATATTCTTTCTGAATCTGCAATATCACCATTGACCGTTACTATAGAAATCCCTTCCCGGGCAAATTCATCGATCTTATCACGTATCTTCTTTTCGTTCCAGGGAACCATGGCGATCCCCCTGCAGCCTTCTCTTCGAAGCTGCTCCATGGCGATCACCGTCTGATCAGTATCATTATCCTCGATCAGTTTTACAATGACCTCGACCTGAAAACGCTGCATCTCTTCTATAGCGGCGTCTACTCCCTTCATGATTCTCTGCATGAACGCCGTATGCGCAAACTGGATCAGCACGCCGATCTTAATATGATTTTTCGACAACGCCAGCGCTCTGCCCATGCGGTTCGGCCGGTAACCCATTTCTCCTGCGATCTTTCGAATTCTCTCTGCCTGCTGCTTATTAATATCCTTTCTGTAATTTAGGGCACGATCTACGGTTCCTCTGGAAACCCCTGCGGCCTCTGCTATCTGCCTGATCGTTACTGCCATCTTCTTCCTCCTCTTTTTTGCCTCTTACTCTCCGCGGACAAAATTACGCTTGATAAGCAGAAATTCCTCCATATCCTGAAGCAGGACAAACAACTCTGCTCTTTCCTCGAATTCCTCCCTTTCTGTCGGAAGCGGTTTATTTTTCATGCTGTTCCGCAGCCGATAAAACTCCTCCAGAAGTTCCTTTGCGGTATTATCACGGTGATATTTTTCCGCCACATGTCCCAGAAACCCGGAAATACTCTTCGCAGTAAGCGGCGTCGTATGCAGAGTTTTCACTCTTTTATACATCTCCTGCAGAATATTCACCTGCTCTTCTCTCATCGCAATATAGTCAATGTCAAAACGATCCTCCGCCACAAGCTGATTCATATAATTCTGCTGTGCTGTCTCCTGAGCTTTATTGATGCACTCATGAAGCTTCCGAAAACAGAGACCGTCATATTCGGGGTAATCAGGGTTCATGATCCGTTTAGACATTCTCTGGAGGACGATCTTCATCTGCTCATCTGTTTCATCCTTCATTTTTTCTATATATGCTGTGTTTTTGTGCAGATGCATGTTTACTATGATTCCCATACCAACGCCGATGATAAAAAGCATGACTTCATTGAATATGGATTCCGAACTCATATTTCCCAGCGTAAGAAAATGTGAGATCAGAACGGAATCCATTGCCATCGCGTTATTCCATCCCATACACTGGCAGACAGTGATAAAAATGAGCAGATAAACCATGAATGCTTCTACCCGGAACCCGATAACTTCATAGCAGATGATCGCCGCTACCAGCGCGACGGCAAAAGCCAGAAAACGATTACCTGCCGTTTTTAACGTCTCTTTTTTTGTTCCCGCAACCGACAGGATAGCTACGATACCCGCTGATACGCCGAACTGCAGAGAAAGTATATCCGCCAGTATGATCGCGATGACCGCCGCGGCGGTGATCTTTATGGCGATAAAGATATTATTTAAAAACCTGTTCTTCTTCATTTTCTTCTGCTCACCAGTTCCCTGATTATAATAATCCCTGAGACAGCAAGCGCCATAACTCCGAATAAGATCAAAATACCTGTATCTATCATTTCCCTCTCCTTTTTATTCCCGATGATTCTTCATTTTTTAAACGCTGAAAAGTCCTGCCTGCCATTTCTAAACGTCTTATCAAACCGTAAGCTTTCAGAAGCCTACAACTCAGCAAGAAGCCCCTGTATACCTTCCCTGTCATAGATATCTCTGTAATAATCCACCTCTGTCCTGATCAGTTCATCGATGACCCTCATTCCAAGCAGTTCCACCGGCGCCTTGTCATCCGTCATCAGATATCCGCCCGGCTGATAACCGGAAAGAGTTTCCGTGACCGTATCCATCATTTTTTTCAGACCGGGTTCCGTTTCCTGATCTACATTCCGCCTGAATACTTCGATCATTTCAGGATTATTGGAAGCAAATAATTCACGGTTCGTCGATCCGGCGAGATCGACCGTATATATTTCCGAAAAGACTCTTGAGATCGTATCTGACAGATATTGATTGATATTTCCTTCTTCCCGGCCTCGCATGTTCATATTGACGACCATGACGCCGTCTTTATTCAGGTGTTCCTCCACAAGCGAGAAAAACTCAGCAGAAGACATCTGAAACGGGATCGTGATGTCCTGATACGCATCTACCATGATAACATCATAAGTCTTATCTACAGCGTTCAGATACGCCCGACCGTCATAAGTCGTGACATCCACATCCTTCGGCAGTTCAAAATACTCCTTTGCCAGATCTGTGATCTTCTGATCGATCTCAACGCCTGAAATACTCATATTGTCAAAATATCGTTCACATTGTGTCGCAAACGTTCCCGTTCCCATACCCAGGATCAGCACATCCAGATGTTCTTTTTCATTTACCCCTGTCATATAGGGAGCCGCCATGGCGTAATCATAATACATGCCCGTAAGGCCTTTCTCTTTTTTGTATACAGACTGTACGCCAAAAAGGACATTTGTTGAAAGCACGACTTCGTCACTGTTTTCATATACCTGAAGATAATTATAGATGGATTCCCCTTCATATTTAAGATCGTCCTGCCAGAAGGCAAAACTGTTATCATAGCCAAATATGATACACAGCAGAAAGATCCCTATACTGACCGGTATCTTTTTTGTTTTTGAAGACACCCGGCTTCCGCTGAGAAAATAAACGATGGAGAGAAGTATAAGAATGCCGGCGAAAATCAGGAATGTAACAGATGTTCCTACTGCCGGAATACTGATGAACGTAGGCACAAAGGTACCTATAATACTTCCCACAGTATTGAATGCGTTCAGATTGCCGACAAGCTTGCCGTTATGATCCAGATCCTCGACCGTAAACTTCACAAGAGACGGGGTCACTGTTCCCAGCAGGAAAAGCGGAAATACAAAAATCACCATACATGCGGCAAAGCCTGCAATGATCAGAAAATTGTTGCTGACCGTAAAGATCAGAAGGGCTGAAATTCCAATGATTATGTATTTTCCAACCACCGGGATCATGGCAATCCATATTCCTGCGATCATGATCCTAATATAAAGCTTATCCGGATCAGGATTTTTGTCGGCGCTTCTTCCACCGTAGATATTTCCAAGGGCCATTGCTATCATGATCGTACCGATGATGATCGTCCATACGATCTGTGACGAACTGAAATACGGGGCCAGCAGTCTGCTTGCGCCAAGCTCTACGGCCATAACTGACATTCCTGCGAAAAACTCTGTAAGATACAGATATATTATATTATTCAGAATGGGTCTTTTCTCTGTCATTAAAGTTCTCCGTTTATATGATGCAATATATTGTCCTGTAATCAGTACTTTTCCGGACCGGACGCGTCTCCGCTGTCAAAAACGGCCTTTTCCACTCTGTCCAGCATTTCCCTGATGTTTGCTCTCTGTGTACCGAAATTGATCCTTACATAACGGGGATCTCCGAAATCTGCTCCGTCAGTGAGAAAAACTTTTGCATGATTTCTGAGAAACGCGGCGTTGATATGCTCTCCGTATGGCGTAAAATCCACCCATTGAAGATAAGTTGCCTCCAGATGCGGTAATTTTGCCTTCGGAAATCTGTTTCTGAGCTCTGTTTCCAGATAATCTCTGTTACCCTCAAGATATGTCAGCAGCTGTTCCTTCCACTCATCCGATTCCCCATAGGACGCAATTCCTGCCTCTATATTCAGCGCATGCTCCATTCCGAACGCATATCCCTGACGCATGAATTCTTTTCGAAGTTTTCTGTTCGGGATCACTGCAAAAGCAAGGATCAGATCCGCCACATTGCACATTTTTCCGTTTGAATACAACGTGATTGAGTTTTCTCTCGCGTAGTCATCTACCGTGAAAAAAGGAATATGTTTGCCCTCAAACACAACCTCACAGTGGGCCTCATCAGAAATAACGATCAATTCGTTTTTTCTGGCAAATTCACTGACTGCCTTTAATTCATCAAGGGTGAAAACCCTGCCTGCCGGATTCAGCGGACTGCACAGGTAAAATATCTTTGTATCGGGCGTCAGTGCAGCCTGCATTTTATCAAAATCAAAAGTATAGTACTCATTTTCGTGATCCATCGGTACGGTGATCATCTTATTTCCGGCATTCTTCGGCGCCGTTAAAAGGGATGAGTAATTCGGCACGCAGGTCATGGATGCTCCTCCGCCAATGTTGCTCGCCACGCAAAGCGCAGGCACGATCCCTGAGATAAGTCTGATCCATTCCTTCGGGACATCCGCACTATATCTGTCAGCAAACCAGTCTGTCAGGCACCTGAAGATCTCATTTCCCGGCCGGGTATAACCGAAGACCCTGTGTTTAAGACGTTTTTCCACTCTGTCGATCACAGCAGGCGGAACCTCGAAATCCATATCCGCTACCCACATGGGCAGTTCACCCTCTTTTGCCATATCCCATTTATAACAGTTCGTTCCGACTCTGTCTGTTACTTTATCAAAATCGTATTTCATTATTGTCGCTCCTTTCGATGCACGGACAAACGTCATCTCATTATAAAAGACAACATTTCTATTATTCTAACAGATATTTCTTTCCTTAAAACAGGATTTTAAATAATTTTAGTATTTTTCAATTTTGATCCCTGTTATTTCTTCATCCTTCTTCATAAATTCCGCAAAAAAATGAAAGTAAATAATACATAATTCTGTTATGATAGCATTAACAGAAAAGGACATATTCATACCATACATCCTTTTATCAAATACCTGATCCTTTACTTTTAAAAAACGATTCCTGGTACCGACACGCCAACCGGTATCAGGAATCGTTTTTTAAGCTTACGGAAAGCTTTTGCAATATCCTGTTATGAAAACTTATGTTTTATATTCATGTCCGCTCTATATTATAAGAACATCAGATAACAGACACAAATCACAAAACAAAGGAGAAAAACAAATGAAACTTTTTGAAATGCTTTACAAAGTATTTATCAACGGCGCAGATACAAATTCATCAGATATTCGCGTATTTGGAAGTACAATGACTTTAAGACGTTATGCCAAAAACTATTCCTTACCAGCCTACGTCAGGATATGACCCGGACTTCAAGAATTTCTTATCAGGATGCGTCAGAACAGATACTGTTTTTGATCCACGGTTTTTCTAAACCGTGGATCTTTTATTTCAGTGTGAGAAGCTCCCGCTTCTTAAGCGGCGGGTTATGACGAGCTCGTCTCAGTGGAGGTTCAATCTCCCGCTGAGATAAACGCTCCGGGGGATGCATACGGTACCCGCACGCTTTTGTGATAAGAACCAAACGACCGTTAAGAGCGTTCTGCCGGATCGGCCGCTCCGGCTCCCGACTGCGTTTATTCCATCTTTGGGCTCTAAAAGCATCATCAGATAACATGCAGCGTACAACAGCCCGGCGGTTAAGGTTTCCGAAAGGTAATTAAAGCTGCTCTTAAGAAAAAATGTACTTCTCCTTTATATTTCCGGTGTATTCTCTAATCATAGAAAACAACGAACACAAACACATAAAAAAAGAAATAAAAGGAGAACAAATTCATGAAAAAAATGATAAAAAAACTTTTTGCAGCAGCTATGATCTCTACAGCAATGCTTTCTTCCATGGCAATGCCCGCTTTTGCAAACGATGGATGCGGCATCGATGCAATGCCAAACAGAACATGCATTGAAATGGATCATATGTCTACAACGATTTGTGATACAAACGTCCGGACACAGCCATCTGAAAACGGCGATATTATCACAACTCTTCCTGCAGGAACCACAGTTGAGGTCGGCGGCGTTGTTCTTTCGACTGTAGATAAGTCCGATACTTCCTGGAGAAAAGTTTATGTAACAGATCCTGTTTACGGTGGAATCACATCCGGCTATGTCTACGGACCTGTTTGTCTCGGAGAAGGCGCAAATAACTCATACGCTTCCGGAACTGCATGCGGCTTCCAGGTAAACGCATACTACAAAACCGTTACCGGCACAACGAACTATCTGGCAGTAAGAACAGCCCCTGTTTACGATGACAGCAATGAGATCTGCAAGCTTCATAACGGCGATGTCGTTACTGTTCTCGGAACAGGATATGGCAACAGCGGCAACTATGTTTACATTCAGACCGGATCAGGCGTTCTGGGCTTTGTGAACGGCAACTTCCTTTCCTGATTCTGATAGATGGCAATGACTTCCGGCTCAGGAAATACTTCTTCCTGTTCACGGGAAATAGCTCTTGACTTAGAGTGTTTGTTCATTTATATTCTAATGGAGGTATTAGGGAGTAGCTGGCGCAAACGCGCAACATATTTCGTCAATACGGGATTTATCCTCGGAATTTGTTCGAAGCAGCAAGACTTTTACCACAGCTTCTGTTGTGGTGAAAGTCTTTTTTTAATGTGAAATTACATCAGTTTGTCTCTATTCCCTGTTTTATCTCAGTGTGAGAAGACCCCCCGCTTCTTAAGCGGCGGGTTATAACAAGCTCGTCGTCTCGCGCGCGAGACTTGAAAATAAAAAAAGCCAAGAGTGATGAGGGAGGAATAATATGAAGATTTTTACTTTGGTACTGTTTGTTCTGATGTATATATTTATGATCGTCAGACCAAAATACAGACCGTTTTATGCCTTGACAACAGCATTAATTTTTCTTGTTTCGGGAGTATTGCCGCTGAATAGTCTGGTTTCAACTATCAACTGGAATGTTTTACTGATGATAGCCGGAACAATGATCATTGTTTATTATTTCATAGATTCACATATGCCGAATCTTTTAGCGGATATTCTGCTGGGAAAGTCCAGGAACGTCATGTGGGTAACCATACTGATGTCTTTATTTGCCGGAGTGATCTCCGCATTCATCGATAATGTCGCTACTGTATTGATGGTTGCCCCTGTAGGAATGGCAATCTGCAAAAAACTGAAAATGCGGCCGGTAGGAATGATCCTCTCCATTGCAGTGTCTTCAAATCTTCAGGGCGCTGCCACGCTTGTAGGAGATACCACATCGATCATGCTGGGCGACTATGCGGATATGAATTTCATGAATTTCTTTTGGATGGAAAGGCGGCCGGGAATCTTTTTTGCGGTAGAACTAGGCGCCCTTGCTACTATCCCGGTTATGATGTTCTTATTCCGTAAAGAAAAAGACCCTGTTTCATCAACGAACAGAACCGCTGTCAGCAACTATGTGCCAACTGTAATGCTGCTCCTTATGGTTGCCGCACTTATCACAGCCTCTTTTATTCCGGATACACCACGAATGATAAATGGAATAATTTGCTGCTCGCTGGCAATCATCACTGTCTTGATCAGTTTCATTCAAGAGAAAAACGCTGATAAAGCTATTGCAGCATTTAAAAACCTTGACTTTGAAACGCTGGGGCTTCTTACCGGGTTATTTGTCGTAATCGGGGGCCTGACAAACGCAGGCATCATCGATGACTTTGCAAATCTGATCGTAAAATTCGGCGGAAATAATATTTTCTTATTATACACGATCGTGGTCTGGGGTTCAGTGCTGATATCTGCCTTTGTCGATAATATTCCGTATGTGGCAACTATGCTGCCTGTTCTGACAGCTGTAACATCCGCGCTTGGAATTGAACCGCATCTTCTATATTTCGGTTTGTTGTCCGGAGCAACCCTGGGCGGCAACATCACTCCTATCGGAGCCTCTGCCAATATTGCCGCTGTCGGATTGCTTAGAAAAGAAGGATATCAGGTATCATTTGCAGAATTCATGCGAATAGGAATCCCTTATACCTTTACGGCAGTGATGATCGGATATCTTTACTTCTGGTTTATCTGGGCATAATCGTCCGTTGATGATCTGTTTTTCCCGTTCCGGTTAAAAGCCAAGATCCTCTCCGATCATAATGATCTTAATACGCCCATCCTGTTTGCTGTGGCGGGTGATCACTTCCTGACAGCATATAGTGTCTTTTCCGTGACAGTCGCCGCAGATACCCGTATGGGAGCAAGGAGTATTCAGCCCAAGACGCACACAGTTTGGCGGCGATGCTATGTTATGAACGCGGTCGATCGCCTCACTTACGTTCGAAGTGAGTTTGTTCATTCCCGTAACAATGATCACATGCTCCGGACCGAAACAAAGAAATGATACCCGGTTGCCTCTGCCGTCAATATTTATCAGCTCGCCATCCTTCGTAAACGCATTGGTACTCATCAGAAAATAATCCGCACAGCAGATCTCTCCGTAGATACGGCGTGTTTCCTGCGGCGATTTTCCCTCAGATCTGTCTATATAATGATATCTCTCGCTTTTGATCAGATCCAGTATCCCGGTGTCGGCCAGTGTCTGTGAACCGCCATTCGCCGTAACTGATCCCTCAGGAATCAACTCTTTTACAAGTTTTACGGCTTCTGCCGCGTCATCACAATAATATGCATCCATATTCCTTTTTTTGAACTTCGGAATCATAGTTTCCGCCAGATGCCGGTAGTTTTCTTTCATCCATTCTTTTGTGCCCATCATATTCCTCCATTTTTTCGTACTATACTGTCTTTGACTTTTTTCGGACGCCTGATTTTTGGACGCCCTTTTTTTCGGACGCCGGTTTTTTCGGACGCCCTTTTTTTCGGACGCCGGTTTTTTCGGACGCCCTTTTTTATATCAGGATCTGACTGTCCCTTTCTGTTAATATTCTACTTTCATATACAAAAAAAGTATATAGATGAAAGTTGTTTTCCTGCGCATCCCCGCGGGGCGTTTATCCCAGCGGGCGATTGACTCCCATTGAGATTAGCTTGTCACAACCATCCACTTAAGAAGCGGGGGCTTCTCACACTGAGATAAAACTATCATGGATCATTGTGTAAAAAATTACACAGCATTTTGCCTTTTATACAGGTTTACTGTTTATTTCGTTTGATATAATTTCTACATCTCAATAAAGAAAGGACTGATTTTGTGGATCTTTATCAGCGCCTTGCTCTTTCCTGCTATAAAGAAATTGCGGAAATCAATAAAGAACACAGGGTATTTCTGGTACAGCACCGCGAAACACACAAGATATATATAAAAAAATATCTGACCATATTTAATTTGAGAATTTACGAACAACTATACAGACATCCCGTTCAGGGAATTCCCAGGATCGTAGAATATATACAGGATAAAGATCAGCTGATATTGATCGAAGAATACGTTCCCGGAATCACACTATCCGAAAAAATAACCAATCATTCACTCTCCCGGCAGGATATCATAAATTATATGATAGATTTATGTGAGATCCTTCAGACTCTCCATTCCAACACTCCTCCGATCATCCACAGGGATATTAAACCTTCAAATATTATCATAACAAACTATGATCGTGTGATTCTTCTGGATTTTAATGCATCTAAACAGTTTTCCACAGGCTCCGGCCGAGATACACAGATTTTTGGAACGATTGGATATGCTGCTCCTGAGCAATACGGTTTTGATTCTTCATCTCCGCGCACAGATATCTTTTCAATGGGAATGCTGTTAAAAGCAATGAATGAATCTCTGTCGTCTCCCTCAGAAGATTTTCTGTCTGTCATAAACAAATGCACAAAGATGTCTCCTTCTGAAAGATACTCTGATATTTCCACTTTGAAAGCTGAACTTTTTGCACTGAATAGTTCGGATCAGAAAATGAGTGTTTCCAAAGATCATTTTCTCACGCTTCCTCCTGGATTTCGAACCGGTACGCTTTGGAATATACTTTTTTCCTCTATGATATGCACAGCCATGATCCAGTTGTGTCTAACGATCAGATTCAGAAACGCTTCAGTACTTTCATTGTGGATACAGTGTATTCTTACTCTTCTCCTGATGTTTTCCATGGTTTTCTGCATCTTCAATTATTTGGACATAGAGAATCCCGTTATCCCGTATCAAAAAAAAATTAGTTTTCTTTTCGTGCTGGAGATAACTCTTTTGATCGAGATTCTTGTTATGGTACTTCTGATGATAATGACATTCATGATCAATTCCATTTAATGATACTATCAGCGCATGAAACCGGGGACGGAGGTAAGTTCCACCCCGTGCTGCCGGAAGCGGCGCGGGTGGAACTCACCTCCGTCCCCGGTTACGCAATACGCGGCGTGTACATCCCCACTCCGAGAAAGTTTGATAATAGATAAACTTCCCATGAATCAAAAAAAGCAATACAGAAGGACTGTATTGCTTTATCGTCATATATATTATCTTCACGGATCATCCCGATCAATGATGTATCCGATCATGACGCACCTTCAAAACCGCATATATAAAT
>DFHP01000182.1 GCA_002371335.1 Eubacterium sp. UBA3720 | reverse complement strand
CATGGATATCGTGATTCCCAGACTTACAAGAAGCTATGGGCCGACACTCCTTTCTTCTGATACAAAGGCTTTGACCCAGTTTCTGCACAAAGGCCTTGCAGGAGAAGATATCGTACTCAAGAGTGAAGGAACACAATACTATTCCTACACATATGTGGCGGATGCCGTCTCCGGACTTCTCACAGTCCTGCTCAAGGGAGTATGCGGAGAAGCATACAATATAGCGGATCTGGCATCGGATATCAGGCTGAAAGACCTTGCCGGAATTATAGCCGGGGAGGCGGGGACCAAAGTTGTATTTGATCTTCCCGATGAAGTTGAAAAGGCCGGTTTCAGCAAGGCCACCAAGGCACGCCTTGACAGCACGAAACTGCAGGGGCTTGGCTGGAAGGCAAAATATGATATCAATGAGGGAATCCGACGCACCATGAAGATGATGCAGGCGTAAAACGGATACTTATCATGAACGCAGGATCGCGAATGGTGCATAGTTTAGGTTTACGGAGGATCATATGGTCAAAGTGATCACCTATGGAACATTCGATCTTCTGCATTACGGTCATGTCCGACTGCTGGAACGGGCAAAGGCGTTGGGTGATTACCTGATTGTCGGTGTTACAGCGGAAGACTTTGATAAAAGCCGCGGGAAGATCAATGTTCAACAGTCCCTGATGGAAAGAGTCGACGCAGTCCGGGCTACAGGCCTTGCCGATGAAATCGTCATCGAGGAATATGAAGGACAGAAAATAGATGACATACGCCGCTATGGCGTTGATATTTTTGCAATCGGGTCTGACTGGAAGGGGAAATTTGATTATCTGAATGAGTACTGTCATGTCATTTACCTTGACAGGACCGAAGGTATTTCCAGTACCGAACTCCGTTCTCAGGATCAGTCATTCAGACTGGGACTTGTAGGAAATTCCTCTTTTCTCAACAAAGTGGAGAGAGAATGCCAGCTGGTCAACGGACTGCATTTGGCGGGGGTCTGTACGAATATGCCGGAGATTCTCTCCGAATCGGTACGAAGCCTGCCGCTGATGACAGAACATTACGATGAATTGCTGGAGGTTTCAGACGCGGTTTACCTCAGGACCCACCCCGGGCTTCATGCGGAACAGGTTGAGAAAGCCCTTCTGGCAGGAAAACATGTACTGTGCGAATCACCGGCTTCACTTACGGTTGATGAGTGCAGAAAGCTTTACAGTCTTGCAAAGGAAAAGGGCCTTGTCTTTATGGAAGCATTGAAGACTGCTTATGCGACCGCCTATGCCAGACTTCTGCTTCTTGCCAAAAACGGCAAGATTGGAAAGGTCACTTCTGTAGACGCTACATGTACGAGTATTCTGAAGATGAATATGGAGGATCCTGATGAGTTGTCCGGTAAATGGGACAGCATGAGTGAATGGGGACCGACGGCGCTTCTCCCCGTATTCCAGATCCTCGGACCGGATTACTGTGATATGCGGATCACTTCCCGCTTTGCCGATCAGGAACGGAAATTTGACACCTTCACCAGGATCTCTTTTGAGTATCCGGATGCTGTTGCTTCCATAAAGGTTGGAAACCAGGTCAAATCAGAGGGAGAACTGATCATTTCCGGAACAAAGGGATATATTTTCGTCCCTGCCCCCTGGTGGAAAACAGATTATTTTGAAATACGTTACGAGAACCCTGCGGAGAATAAACGGTATTTCTATCAGCTGGACGGTGAAGGGATCAGATACGAACTGGTGGCATTTGCCCGCGCTATGTCTACAAAGCAAATTCTCTATGGGATTGAACCGAATGTAAGCTGTGCTATTTCCGGAGTCATGGAAGATTTCAGAGCCCATAAAAACCTGCGGGTTCTGCTGTAAGAAAAATGACAGTTCTGATGATATGTACTGTATAATTCTGATATTTGCTTTTGATGAACCTGGGGCAGTCAGCCACAGGTAAACAGGAGCACCCAGCTACAGCCGAATAGAATTGTAGAAAGAACAGGATTATGAAAAAACTGGTTATTATACCTGCTTTTAATGAAAGTGAGAGCATTGTTCAGACGGTAGGGAATATTCGAAAATGTGCTCCGGATTATGATCTGATCGTAATCAATGATTGTTCAAAGGATAATACGCTTCAGATCTGCAGGGAGAACGAGATTCCCGTGCTGGATCTTCCGATCAACCTTGGAATAGGGGGAGCTGTTCAGACAGGATATCTGTACGCTTTGAAAAATCATTACGATGTTGCCGTGCAGATGGATGGTGATGGCCAGCATGACGCTCTGTATTTGAAAGATATGGAAGAAACTCTTGTTCGGGATAACGCGGACATGGTGATCGGCTCCCGCTTTATTGAAAAGAAGGGATTTCAGTCTTCCGGTGTCCGCCGGGTCGGAATCGGTATTTTTAAGTTTCTGACAGGTGCCCTGTTTGGAAAAGCAATTACAGATGCCACTTCCGGTATGCGGATGTCCAATCGAAGAACGATTGAGCTGTTTGTAAAGGACTATCCCAGAGATTATCCTGAACCGGAAACCGTCTGCCGTCTTCTTCGCAAGCATTATAAGGTCGTTGAAGTGCCCGTTGTCATGAAAGAACGAGAGACCGGAACATCATCGATCTCAATGAGAAAATCAGTTTATTATATGATCAAGGTTACTATGGCGATTTTGATAGAAAGGTTGAGGTGACAATATGTCTCTGCGGCTGCAGATAATACTCCTGATACTGCTTGCGATTGGAATGGCTGTGGTAGTAAACATGGTGAGAAAGCGTGTCCTGGAACTGAAATACGTTCTCGCATGGATGTTTGCGGATATCGTGCTGGTTTTTCTTGTTCTGTTTCCCGGACTGATCAAAGCGATCACAAGACTTCTCGGAATCCAGTCATCCATGAATATGATCTTCTTCTTGGGATTTCTGCTTTCCCTCGTCATTATTTTTACGCTGACAGTTGCGCTCTCTAAAGTAACCTCCAGTGTCCGAAGAATGAGCCAGACCATTGCTCTTTTGGAAAAGGAACTGAAAGAGAAGGATGCAGATTCAAACGACTGAAAGAAGCAGGACAATAAGACGGGAGCAAGACAAAAGGAGATAAGCCAATATGTATTATACAAGCAAAACGATTGAACAGTTGTATCGTATATTTGATCAGAACGAAAGAAAAGACTACCTTCGTCTTGATTTAAATGAAAACCCAGGCGGACTGCCGGAAGCGTTTATTAAAGACGTTTTGAAGGATGTGACTCCCCAGCTCGTTGCACAGTATCCGGAAACACTGCATTTTACGGAAGTTCTTGCAGATTATCTGGGAACAGATATCAGCCACTTATGTCTGGTAAACGGATCTGCCGAGGGAATCCGCTACATTATTCAGGCATTTACATCACCTGAGGGCAGGATCGTAGGTGTCGTGCCTTCTTATTTCATGTTCCAGGTATACTCGGAGATGTATGGAAGGAACTTTGTGAAAGTTCCTTACAACAGTGATCTGAGTATGGATATAAATAATATCATTGCCGAGATGACGGAAGATACACAGCTCCTGATTCTTCTCAACCCCAATAATCCTATGGGAAATGTGTACACGGATGAAGAGTTTGAGAAGATTTTTCTTATAGCCCGGGAGAAACAGATCAATATCCTGATCGACGAAGCCTACCACTATTTTTATCCGAAGACATTTATTAAATATGCTCTTGAGGGAGAGCATGTGTTTGTCACCAGGACTTTTTCCAAACTCTTCTCGATGGCAGGGTGCCGTCTTGGATATGTTGCAGGATGGCCTGAAGGCATCAAGATGGTACAGAAGATGTGTACACCGCACAACACAAATGCCTTTGCTCTTCGGTTTGCAGAAAGAATAATAGAAACACCGGGTATGGTTGACAGTCTCATCGCCAAGTTCAATGAGGGAAGAACATACCTGATCAATACTTTGGATGAAATGGGATACAGGCACAAAGGTGAAGCCGGCAATTTCCTGTTCATCCAGCCTAAAACAGATGCCCAGACCGTTGTCGATCGGATGAAGCAGGAAAAGAAGATTCTGATCAAAGCATATGCGGATGTTGGAGAACTGGGCGACTGCTTACGTGTCTC
>DFHP01000160.1:35603-37940 GCA_002371335.1 Eubacterium sp. UBA3720 | reverse complement strand
ACAAAGGTCATTTCATAACAGGAAGCTGAGCATCCTGTGAAGGACATGATTGCTGCGATCGTTCCTGCTGCGATAAGACCTTTGACTGCGATTGATTTCATTTTTTTCATTTTTTCTCCTTTTACTTTTTATTATTGTGTTGTTGTTTATTTCTTCCGAAGTCTTTGTTCTTTTCCCTTCGATGATGTAATATTAATCCCGGAAACTTAATACAGAATCTTTTGTATCTTAAAACAAATTAATTAATCTTTCTCTGTTCTTAATCTTTCGGATTCCTCTCCGGCTTATTCGTCAATTCCGACCGGCGGTTACAGAACAAAGTCCGCGAGCGGGCTTTGTTCTGTAACAGTAAATTGCGTTAATTTCCTGTGAAACGAAAAACCAGCCGCGATTTCGATGCTTTATCGAAATCGCGGCTGGTTTTTATTCCTCTTCTTCGTCTGACATTTCCATATATGCGTTCGCAATACGGTTATAATCGAACGGCCTTTTTATCTGCTGCACGATAAAATCATCGCCTTTTACGATACTCTCGTAAATGTAAAGGCCTGTTTCATCGATTTCGTCATCCTTTACAACGGCTCCGACCACATAGTGTTTTTTCTCAAAATCAAATTCATCTACGACTGCCATCTCCACATTTGTTCCGTTTCTGTCAGTCACATGGAACGTCACGTACTCTTTGTATTCATCTGCCATGATTCATTCCCCCTTTTTGATTTTCTCCCGTACCGGGAGTGATGCCGTTGAAAGTGTTCTTTTTTATGACTGCTGATCTTAAAACAGATTTATATTGATCCGGTTCTCCTCGATGGAAATACCGATCCAGTATTCCGTGCCTCCGTATCGTTCGACATCTTCCTTTACTTTCTGTTTCAGTTCGTCCAGAGTAATGCCTTCATCGGAAAGGTTTTCATACGACAGTTCTTTTTTTGCCCCGGAAACTCCCGACGGACGTTTCTTCAGGCCGTTCTGCTCCAGGAAAGCACACAGTTCATCGTATACGACGCTGATCGCATACTCATTATCCGGAATGTTCTGCCAGATATTGTAGGCCTCGCCAGGCGTCATTTCCGGATCGGAGATATCCGTCGTATCCATCGGCTCCGATACCATACTGTCCGACGGATCCGTGTTTTCCCCGGAACCATTCTTTCCTGTTTCATCAGCTCCCGCAGGGCTGCTGCCGGAGATCACTGATATATCTTCAACGTCTTTTTTACTGCCGGCAGTACTTTTGGATACTGAATCGGTCCCGCTGATTATCGAAGCCGCGGACGTTTCCTGTTTCGCGCTCCGTCTCGCATGAAACCCCGCCGCTGCGGCAGCTGCGACTGCCAAAACGAGTACGGCAGCAATTATTTTTTTTCGCATATATCTACCTCTGATCATTCTGCCATTAAATATGCAGTTATTAACTACGTCGCTGTTAACCATACCGTTATTAGATATGCCGTTATTATAACATACTTTCTGACATGAGGGCACTCCCCATCTGCGTTCAATCGCGATCTCTGATCGCGCGTGAGCTGCGCGGCGCACTTGTGCGTCTTCCTCTGCGCAGCTCTGCGATCCGCCGGAGGCTCAACTCAGATGGGGAATTGAAACCCTCTACTGAGTCAGGTTTGATTCAATATGCACCGCGTATAGAAGCGGAGGTCTCCCCATCTAGGTTGAAAGACTAAAAGAGACCGCCGCACCGTTATATGGTGGGCAGTCTCCCGAAAAGGAAAACAACACTCGAGAATTACTATTCGCTTTTTCACCTCCCGTTGCTTCATTCCGCTGCATGTTTTCCATCCTTGTTATGTTTTTTGGTTTCTGCAGGGCTGCCTTCTTTTTTGTGACAGCCCTGCATATTTCATCCATTCCCACCCTTCCGCCTTGTTCTTTGATCCGGGTTTTTTCTCCTGTCTGTGTCTTTTTTGTATGACAGCCTGTTAAGCCAGTTAGTGTCTTTCTTCTGTCTGACAGCCTGTCGGATTGTATTTGTCCCCGGACTTTTTTAGTTTCTCTTTCTTGCCTTGTAGATGATGATTGATGTGATCTGTTTTGTCAGCTTCAGATCAGGCTGCAGGATTGTAAGAGTAAACTGTAACGCCGTTGCTTCCGCACCAGGATCCGTCGCCGTTGCTTGTAAATGATGCTCCGCCCATGCCTGTGCAGGAACCGTCACTGCTCTGAGTCAGAGTTACGCAGCTTCCATCTTCTGTGAACACTGTGAATGTCTGAGTCTGCTGCTGTGCCTGACGCTCTGCCTCTGCCTGACGCTCTGCTTCTGCCTGGCGCTCTGCCTCTGCCTGGCGCTCTGCCTCTGCCTGCTCTGCTGCGATTCTC
>DFHP01000160.1:34846-35439 GCA_002371335.1 Eubacterium sp. UBA3720 | reverse complement strand
TGCGATTCTCTCAGCTTCTGCCTGACGCTCTGCTTCCTCGATTGCCTTCTGTGCTTCAGCCTCAGATACCACCGTCGGATCTGTCTGCGGTGTATTCATGCTTGTGTTCTCTACCGGGATGGACTCCTCTGTTGACGGAACCTTTGCATCTGTCTCCGGCGTTGTAACAGGTACCTCATCGTAAAGTCCTGAATTTGCGTCGGCGGTCTCATACAATAAGGATCCGTCTGTTCCGCTCCATGTGCCGTCGCCGTTGTCAACGTAGCTGACGCTGCCATCTTTGCTGATGAACGATCCATCTTCATAGGCGTTAACTGTTACGCTTTCTCCATTCGACCAGTAAAGATCAAATGTTGCGATGACTTCCTTATACTCCGGGAGCTCCTCCATATAAGGATACGCTTTATCTCCTGTGGATGATCTCCATAAATTATCTGATTCCCGAACGAATACCATTCCATCATCTGTTTTCCATGTTCCGTTCTGGTAATGATATACGACAACTCTTGTATTATCTGAGAGGAACAGCTCTACAGCTTCTCCTGTTTTTGTCTGAGCTTCTTTTGCTGCCTTCTCCTGAGCTGCTTTCTTCT
>DFHP01000160.1:33074-34717 GCA_002371335.1 Eubacterium sp. UBA3720 | reverse complement strand
TTTCTTCTCTGCTGCTTCTTTTGCTGCTTTTTCTTTTGCTGCTTTCTCTTTTGCTGCTTTCTCCTGAGCTGCTTTCTTCTCGGCTGCTATCTTTGCTGCTTTTTCTTTTGCTGCTTTCTCCTGGGCTGCTTTCTTCTGCGCTGCTTCTTTTGCTGCTTTTTCCTGAGCTGCTTTCTTCTGTGCTGCTTCTTTTGCTGCTTTTTCCTGGGCTGCTTTCTTCTGCGCTGCTTCTTTTGCTGCTTTTTCCTGAGCTGCTTTCTTCTGTGCTGCTTCTTTTGCATTCTGAGCCTCTACAGCTTTCTTCTCAGCTTCTTTTCTGGCTGCTTCTCTCTGCTCTGCTGTTGCTTTGGAAGCTTTATCCTCTGCATCCTTCTGAGCCTTAGCTGCCTTTACTGCGGCTTCATCTGCTGCCTTCTTCTCTGCTGCAAGCTTTGCCAGCTCTGTCTTAGCTGCTGATGTCTCTTCTGCTGCTTTCTTTGCTTTCTCCTCAGCCACCTTACGGTCAGCTGCTGCTTTTGCCAGGGCTTTGTTTGCCGCCTGTCTCTGTGCTGCTGCCTTTGCTGCCTGAGCAGATGTGTTATTCTCTGCTACTGTCAGTTCCGTAACCAGATCATCATTCTCTGCGTATGTGATGTTTGCATCTTTATGATTAAAGTGGTTTACTGCGAACGCGCCTCCTACTACAGATCCCGCGCCTACTGTCATTGAAAGTGCTACCATTGTTGCTGCGAATGCATTTCTCTTCATTATTATTTTTCTCCTTTTCTTTACTAATGATGTTTTTTATTGTGTTTTTTCTTTTCCCCTTGGGATGGTTATAATATAACCCCTGTTTTTAAACCTAAACTCCAAAGTTTAATAACGCTATATTAAGTATCTTTATCCTAACCTTAACGAAACCGGGGACGGAGGCAAGTTCCATTCCTTGCCGCTCATGGAACCGCGGACGGAGGTAAGTTCCTTTTCCTTTACGTTCGTGGAACCGCGGACGGAAGTGAGTTTCTCCTAAATTAATATACGTTGTTCTGAAGGGATCATACTCCTGCAGCGCGATGGCTTAAGAGAAGTCCTGCTCCTGCGGTGTGGCGGCTTAAGAGAAGCTATTCTCCTGCAGCAGGGAGGCTCAAGAGAAGTCCTGCTCCTGTAGTGTGGCGGCTTAAGAGCGGATTTTTTCCTGCAGCGGCAAGGCTCAAAAGAAGGCCTGTTCTTGTAGTATGGCAGTTTCAGAGATAATCTAAGCCAGGATTTATCTTTGACGTCAGATTTACAACTGCCGGTTCGGGATCCGGACCGCATGAACGTATGCGCTGCGGAACATTCCTTTTTCACACTGGTCAGACACATCTGCTAAGAAGCTGATCAGTGATAAGTCTTACTTTTAGAAGATACTATTTCTGCAAAGGATCAACCTTCAACGGATTACCCTGCAACGGATCGTTCTGAGACAGGTTTGCTTCACCAGAGTTTTAATTTGTAACCTTATCAGTTCTTGCGGGAAGCCGGCAGTCAGGAAGACTCAATATGGTAAGATTCCCTTTGTCTGCGTGAAAGCAATTTTGCACAGGCGTTACATCAGATCTGTCGCAGCAGCAGGTAAATCGAAGCCGACGAAAGAAAGCTGACAGAACCGGGGACGGAGATAA
>DFHP01000160.1:32421-32922 GCA_002371335.1 Eubacterium sp. UBA3720 | reverse complement strand
GAAAACAACACTCGAGAATTACTACTCTCTGTTTTCTTCACCTCCTTATATTTCATTGCCCGGATCGTATTCCTTTTATTTCTGCAGGACTGCCGCTCCTTTATGCTTTCTGCGGCAGTCCTGCCGCTGTCATCCAGTCACACCCTTCCTCCTTTTCGCCGGATCCTTCTTTTGATCTGCTTCAGGGATCAGATGTAAATGATGCAGCCGTTGCTTCCTGTACAGGATCCATCGCCGTTTGGAGTATATCTTACTCCGTTGGAATCTGTGTATGTGCCGTCGCCGTTCTTAGTTACTGTAATAAGGCTTCCATCTTCTGTAGTCATTGTAACTGTCTCAACCGGTGCAGACTCTTCTTCAACCTGCTGTGCTTCCTCTTCAGGTACTACGTTTACCTCAGCATCCGGAACGTCTTCTTCGTTTTCTTCCACCGGAACCGGCTCATCGATCGACGGAACAACTACATCTGTATCAGGTGTGGTAACAGTAGCTTCCTGCTCT
>DFHP01000160.1:0-32275 GCA_002371335.1 Eubacterium sp. UBA3720 | reverse complement strand
TTCTTTTGCTGCTTTTTCCTGTGCGGCTTTCTTCTGTGCTGCTTCTTTTGCTGCCTTTTCCTGAGCTGCTTTCTTTTCTGCTGCTGCCTTTGCTGCTTTCTCTTCCGCTGCCTTCTTCTGTGCTGCTTCTTTGGCTGCCTTTGCTTCTGCAGCTTTCTGCTCTGCTATTCTTCTGGCTTCAGCTTTTTTGTTTGCATCTGCTCTTTCCACCTGAGCCTCCGCATCCTTCTAAGCTTTAGCTGCTTTTGCTGCTGCTTCATCAGCTGCTTTCTTCTCTGCCGTCAGTTTTGCCAGCTCTGTTTTTGCTGCAGCTGTCTCTGCCGATGCTTTCTTTGCAGACTCCTCAGCCACCTTGCGGTCAGCTGATGCTTTTGCCAGGGCTTTATTGGAAGCCTCTCTCTGTGCTGCTGCTTTTGCTGCGTTAGCTGATTCCCTGCTCTGGTCAAGTGTCAGCTCATCAAGCTGGTCGTCGTTCTCTGCGTAAGAAATATTTACATCTGTATGTCCAAAATGATTTGCTGCGAATACGCCGCCGATCACTGATCCCGTTCCTAATGTCATTGAAAGTGCTACCATTGCTGCTGCGAATGTTATTCTTTTCATACTCTTTCTCCTGTTTGATCTTTATCTGTTGTGTTCTATCCCCTTTGGGATGGTTATAATATAACTCCTGCCTTTAAACATAAACCCCAAAGTTTTATGACCCTGTATTAAGTATCATTACCCTAACCTTAACGAAACCGGGGACGGAGACGAGTTCCGCTTTTCCGGAACGAAATTGGGGACGGAGGTTCGTTTCACTTGCAAAGCAATGTGAAACGAACCTCCGTCCCCGGTTTCATTCTGTATAGTGGATAATTGCGTGCTTCATGACGAGGCTTGCCGCTCTTCGGTGGAGAAAGTCTTTGCGAAGGTCTTCCGCAGGGACTCTTTCCTTGAGTACAGATACCGGCATGCCATGTTCGATGCACATATTCTGATATTGTTCTTCGATCATTTCATCGGTGCATTCATAGCCCTCTATCTCAGCGATCCGAAGGAGCGCCATATCCAGTCTGACCTGTTTTTCCGCCACTTCTCTTACCTGTTTGCGAAGCTCTTCCATTGAACCTCCCTGACTTTCGAGCAGGGAGTCAAGGCTTACACCCTGCTGAAGCAGATTCATGCGGATCTTTGTAATCTGACGATCGATCGCTTTTTCTATATCCTTCTCAGAAGGTTTCGCATCAGAATTATTGACGATCACTTCCATAACAGCAGTCTGCGCGGAAGCTTCCGCCTCCTGGACCGCCTGTTCAGCCAAGGCCTGGCGAAAATATTCCCTGAGGTCATCCGGCGTTTCTACGTCCGGAAGCTCAAATGCCTTTACAAATTCATCATTCAATTCCGCCGGCTTATTCTCGAATATTTGATGGACAGTTACTTTGAAAACCACATCTGCCCCTGCCAGATCCTCCGCCTGATAGTTTTCCGGAAATGTAAGGTTCAGATCTCTGGTCTCACCTTTTTTCATTCCTATCATCTGCTCCTCAAAACCGGGTATAAAACTATGAGAACCGATCCCAAGTTCAAAATTCTCACCTTTTCCGCCCTCGAAGGCAGCTCCGTCTTTGAACCCTTCAAAATCTATAGTCGTGACATCACCGTCTGAAACGGGGCCGTTCTTTTCCAGTTTTACAGGATATTGCAGGAGCAGCTGCTGCAGCTGATTCTCCACGTCCTCATCTGTTACCGGGATTTTTGGCACCGTAACTTCTATTTCCTTATATTTCCCTACGTTGACTGCCATCATTTCCTCCTTCTTTATAATAAAAAATAATTATGTGCTGATTGTTCAAGAACGCCTCTGGCGTTCTTGCCGCGTTTATCTCAGCTGGAGATTGGATCCCCGCTGAGACGAGCTTGTCATAACCCGCCGCTTAAGAAGCGGGCTCTTAACCCTGAGATAAAACGCTGAAAATCATCGCGCAGTTTTCGGTATGGCACTGTTTCCCGGACCGTTCGATGTTTTCAGCCGGAGCGAAACAGGAACATCGAAAAATGCGACATTTCTGAATATTTTACATTAGGTTAGTGTTTTTGGCAATCTTGACCGGATTTTGCGCGCCGCTCCGGGCGCAGCTGTCTTTTTTCGGAACGGCATTATATCAACCTCATGATTCTGCGTCTTTGCGCTTATTATAATATTTTTTTATCTTTTTTTAATGGATTTCAGTTTTTCTTTACTCCAAGTACATATTCAAAACACATTTTTCCCGTAGAATACAAACCATAGAAACAAGCGATACAGCTTTTATCAATAATCCATTATTCTGGCAGACGCCAGTTTTCATAATGTGATATCTCCTTCTCAGAAAAAGCGGGGTCCTTCAAAAAAGGATCCCGCTTTTTTCGTATGATATGTTCTCCTGACAAGTGCCGGGCTTTGTCTTGCAGTTTTTTATCCCAGCAGTCTTTCCTGCCATTCATCTTCTTTAAAACCCGTCAGTACAAAATCTTGCTCCACGATAACCGGCCTTTTTACCAGCATTCCATCTGACGCCAACAGTTTGTACACCTCTTCGTTCGTCATTTCCGGCAATTTGTCCTTCAGCTTCAGTTCCTTGTAGAGTCTGCCGCTGGTATTAACAAATCTTTTGATTGGATAGCCGCTCATCTCATGCCATTTTTTCAGTTCGTCCGCCGTGGGATTTTGCTCCACTATATGTCGGTCAATGTATTCTATACCATTGTCGTCCAGCCACTTTTTTGCTTTTCTGCATGTGCCGCATTTAGGATACTCTACAAATAACATATTTCCCTCCGTTATTTCATCTGTTTATGTTCAGACTTTATTTCATCTCCTCATAAATTCTGTCAAAAATGATTGTCTGTATGACAAAATAATGAGCGTTCATCTCGCCGAATTGTTTTTTTAATTCTTCTTCAGATGTGATACCGTACTGTTCCATAATGTCTGCGAGCGCTTTTTTGTACTCGTCCGTATCTTCTTTAATATCCATCTCCTTCTGCATCACATCCACAATCAGAGCATTTTTTGCCACATTAGCCGCATAGTCCCGCACTTCCTCCTCGGATGCATCAGTATAGTAGGATTTATATTCCGCAGAAAAACCATCAATATATGATTTAGGATACGCTTTTATCTTTGCGGAGTTCTCGATCTGTTCCCAGATCTCTCCGCATGTATTTTGTTTCTGATACAGCTCGTTCTGCTCTTCAAGCTCGGCCCGGGCTGCTTCAATATCCTCGTCAGTCAGCTCGCCTTCAGCTCTGCTGATCGAATTGATTGTAACTTCAAACTCAACATCCTTGCCTGCGAGATCTTCGTTATAGTTTTCCGGGAAGGTAAGCTCCAGCGTTCTTGTCTCACCTTTTTTTGCGCCTATCAGTCCATCTTCAAACCCTTCGATAAAAGAACCTGACCCAATGACAAGCTCATAGCCCTGGGCCGTTCCACCGTCAAACGCTTCGCCGTTCATTTTTCCTGCGAAATCAATATTTACTGTATCGCCATCCTCGACCGTCGCATTTTCGTCTGTCACTTCAGTCAGCTCGCGATTTTGCTCCGCAAATGTTTTCGCTTCTTCATCGGTGACCTCATGCTTCTCTGCATCCGTCACCTTTGCATCATGATAATCCATGATCGTTACATTCTCTGACGGATCATATTTTTCTTTGGAATCATCGACGATAACAATGTCGGCTGCCGTATTCGCAGACGCCGCGCTGACATTTGCAACAGATGATGAATCGGAAGACGCCCCGCCGCAGCCCGTCATCGATGCGGCTGTCATTCCCAGTGCCAGAAATAAAGTTACTATTTTTTTCTTCATTAAATCTTTCCCTTCTGCTGATCGGAGTCAGGCAGCTTTCTTTTTCCGCCTGCGCATCCAATTATTAATTGCTCCGGATTTCTGCTCAAATACACGGATCCTGCTCCACGCCTCCATATATTATGCTTTAACACACTGCCCGCGTCAAGGATGAAACCGGGGACGGAGGCGCGTTCCATGGAACTGGGGACGGAGACGGGTTCCGTTTTTCTGACGCAGGACGAATGCATGGTACGCAAGAGCCATGATACATTTTCGACGCCAAAGCGAATGCATGGTGCGTTTTTTGATATCATGGTAAATGCGCGTTCTGTCTTTCGACTTCAAAGCGGAGTGTGCAGATGAGTCTCATATTCCAGCTTCATTCATTTCGTTCATGATAAGGTCTTCGCTTTCAGCCATTGCCTGCAACGTCATTGAAAGGAGCTTGTTGAGGTCCCACCCCAGCTGCTCTGCTCCGCGCTGGATAACTTCCCTTGAGCATCCGGCGGCAAACCCTTTGCTTTTATATTTTTTCCTGAGAGACTTCAATTCCATATCTTTTGTACTTTTTGAAGGCCTCATAAGAGCCGCAGCCCATATAAGCCCCGTCAGTTCATCCGCCGCAAAGAGCACTTTCTCCATCTCGCGTTCAGGCTTCACATCAATAGTCGCACCGCAGTCGACGGTGATTCCATATCCATGAGAACAGACTGCATGAATAATATCATCGCTTACTCCGCCATCTCTCAGGAGTTCCGGGGCCTTCAGGCAATGTTCTTCCGGATAAAGTTCAAAATCAATATCATGAAGCAAACCGACAATACCCCAATATTCAGCTTCACCGCCGTATCCCAATTCCTTTGCATACCATTTCATCACTGCCTCCACAGTCAGTGCATGTCGGATATGAAACGGATCCTTATTGTATTTTTTCAAAAGTTCAAATGCTTCTTCACGCGTAATCATAAAAATCTCCATTCCGCCGCCTTTGACTGGCGGCACAAATAGCCACGTAAGACTACTTTTCACACTAATCTCTATATATGACAAACACATTTATTACCCACCTTCTTGATGGGTCATTCAATGTACGAGAGGAATTTTACGCTTTTCAGGCAAAAATGTCAACGCAGCAGTGGCACGCCCATTATTCAAGAAGGCCTCTGGCGTTCTTGCCGCGCCGAGCTCGGGGCGAAGCCCCTTCCACTGAGCGCGGCTGCGATCCGCCGGAGGCTTTGACTCAGTCGGGGATTGTCACCCGTCACTGAGTTAAATTTGTTATACCCCCTACAGAGGCGGGGGATTCCCCGACTGAGTAAAAAAGTCCTTTCCTGCCTGGCAGAACAACATTGCTTCTAACACAGTATTGTCTTCTTTCCGGAACTCGCATCCTCAAACTCTATTTTTTTTCAGATGTATAAACCTGCCTCCGACTCGATGTTATCGCACGAAAAAAGCTCATGCAACATGCAGAAGATATTTATGCGAGGCAAAATACTTACAGTAAAAATATTCATATAAGACATTAGAATAAGAAATTGGAGGAATGATTCCGTTTTGAATCAATCCTCCATTTTTTTACAAACAAATTTGCTGTGAGCACCCTTTTATCGGCATGAATTGGCGGTCCGCTTTCATGCTCAAACAGGTCTCCATCCCCGGCTTCGAATCAGCGGAACCCCTCTCCGTTCCCGGTTTCGAATCAGCGGAACCCCTCTCCGTCCCCGGTTTCATGTGGCGGCTTTCCAGCCGGCGGCAGCGCGGCGTTCTCCGATGAATGCTTTATAGATGCCTTCCTGTTTCATGAGCTCTTCGTGCGTGCCCTTCTGGACTATTTTTCCCTGATCTACTACGAGGATCTGGTCGGCATGTTCCACCGTCTTCAGCCTGTGCGCGATCATGATCACGGTCTTCTCCTCGGTCAGTGCCCTGATCGCCTGCATCAGCTCATTCTCGTTTTCAGGGTCTACGTTTGCAGTAGCTTCATCCAGGAAGATCACCGGCGCATCCTTCATCATTGCGCGGGCGATGGATATTCTCTGCTTTTCGCCTCCCGAGAGCGACGCTCCGCCCTCGCCGATCACAGTATCGTAGCCTTCCGGCAATGCGGTGATAAAATCATGACAGCATGCTTTCTTTGCCGCCTCGATCACATCCTCCATGGGCGCGTCCGGCTGGCCAAAACGGATATTATCGGCAACCGTATCGTGGAAAAGATAAACATTCTGAAATACAAAAGAGAAATTCTGCATCAGCGAATCCATGTCAAATTTCCTCACATCTGTCCCGTCGAGCATGACAGTACCGGCGTCCACATCCCAGAAGCGGGCCAGCAGATTGACCAGCGTCGTTTTTCCTCCTCCTGAGGGACCGACGATCGCTGTAGTCGTCTTTTCGGGGATCTCAACTGTTACGCCGTCAATGATCTTCCGTTTGTCATATGAAAACTCAACATTTTCAGTCCGAAGATCCCTTCTCTCCGGTTCAATGATCTCGCCGGTAATATCCATCTGCGGCGTATCCAGAATTTCCTGCGCTCTGTCGACGCTCAGATCCACCACCCGCAAAAGAGCCGAATAGTTACCGGCTGTTTCAAGACTGGAATTCACTATAAATGCCGCTATTACCATAACAACAGCTGTCAGGGCGTCCATTGTTCCCCCGCAGTAAAAACTGCATGAAAAAGCCACCATACAAACGCCTGTGAGTTTTGCTATAAGGCTCTGGACCGTCATGCGGGGAATCAGGGTCATCTCCATTTCCGTATTTACGCCGGAGTTTGCGGCAATGGCGTCATTAAGCTCTCTGCTTTTCTTTCCCGTCAGATGGTAAGCCTTCACCTCTGCCATTCCCTGCAGATATTCAAGCACCTTTTCGACCAGCTTCTCGTCCGCATCTATTTTGCGGCCGGCAAGCTTTCCGGCTGCCTTTTGCAAATAGCCGTTGGCAAAAAGGAAAAGAGCAAAGCCCGCGAGAAGCACCAGTGCGATCCTCCAGTCAAAAAACAGCAGCATGATAATAATGAGCGACGTGGTCAGCATTCCCTCGCAAACAAGCATGACGACTCTGGTTGCGACATTTTCCAGATTTTCCATCACGTTTGTTGTAACCGAAGTGATCTGTCCGAGAGAGTTTTCATTGAAATATCCCATCGGAAGGTAACGCATATGTTCCGCGATCTCAACTCTCTTTTTGGCACAGGTATCGTACCCCGCCTCGGTCTGAAGCATCGTGCTTTTCGCCTTGACAAGACCGGCTCCGATTATGCTGATCAGCATGATACCAAGACTTAGCAGAATATCCCCCGATGTCACGGCGCCCCTGATGAGAGCTCTCACCATACATGCAATGGCCGGAATTTTAAGCGCCTCAAAAACTGCCTGAACTACGCCCAGAATAATAGATGTATGAAATTTTCTCCGGTTTTCTTCACCGCAGAAAGCAAAAAACTTACGTATGATCTCAACCATTGTCCTTCACCTCCATATGTGCTTTCCACATGGACTCATACAGGCCATGACGTCCCAGCAGTTCCTCATGTGTTCCGGAATCCTCGATTATGCCATCCTTTATCACATATATCCTGTCTGCATCCATGACCGTCGACAGGCGATGCGCGATAACGATCAACGTCTTTCCAGCAGTAAGCTTCGAAACGGAACGTTGAATGACTGCCTCATTTTCCGGATCCGTGTAGGCAGTTGCCTCGTCGAGAATGACTACCGGCGCCGCCTTCAGCATTGCCCGGGCGATGGAAATACGCTGCCTCTCCCCTCCGGAAAGATGTCCTCCTGAAGAACCGACCATAGTGTCATAGCCATTTTCAAGCGACATGATAAAATCATGACACCCGCTTTGTTTCGCTGCCTGCTCAACCTCTTCATCTGAAGCCGACGGCCGGCCGAGACGGATATTTTCACGGACATTCATATTAAAAAGATAGTTATCCTGAGATACAAAAGCGACCTTGTCAGCATATTTTGCCTGCGGAATACTGCGTATATCCTTTCCTCCCAACGCAATGCTTCCACCGGTCACGTCCCATAGAGATGCTATAAGACGCGCGATTGTACTTTTGCCGCTGCCGCTTGGTCCCACAAGCGCAATAAAACTTCCTTCCGGTATCTCCATTGAAACGCCGTGAAGCACTTCCGCATCTTTGTAAGAAAACCGCACATTATTCAACGTCAGATCGTTTTTCTCCGGAGCTTCCCCTTCTTCAGGCCTTTCCATCTCAGGCGCGTCCAAAATCGCCCGCACCTCTCCGAATATCGTTCCCATTGTGCGGAAATCATCAGAGTAACTCATCATAGTGATGATCGGCGTGATGACGCCGACGGACAGGATGATTATGGTGACAAAATCCTGTACGCTCAAAGATCCCGCCTTCACCAGCAGACCGCCGATCGGCAGCACACTCACCATCGTTGACGGCATGATGACCATGGCAAATGTAAACGGAATAATACTCGCCCGCATCCAGTCAATAAAGCTGTGGGCAGCTTCATAAGCATCGTGGACAAACCGGTCATAGCTGGATCTGGTCTTTCCGAATACCTTTATGACCTGAATGCCGCCGATATATTCCACCGCGGTATCATTCAGCTCTTTCGTCGCGGTGACCGTATGCTCATAAAATTCTGTGCTGCCCGCCATCATAAATATATAGCAGGACATTCCCAGCGGCACGGTGGCAAGGCTCGCAAGCCCCATTCTCCAGTCGATGATAAAAATGTAGATCAAAATGATGACAGGCACCAGCAGATTAGCGGTGAACTCCGGCACAATATGGGCAAGTGTTGTTTCAATACTATCAATGCGCTCTATGACAGTATTTTTCAGCGCACCCGAACTCTGATCCAGGACCGCGCCAAGCGGCATTCGAGAGAGTTTCTCCAGACAGCGCTTGCGGATCTCTCCGAGCACTGCAAAAGTAGCCCTGTGACTGGCCGCCGTAGAAATTGCATGGAATACAACGCGTCCGAGCCACAATGCGGCCATGATCAGACATCGGATCATGTAGAAGGACAACTCTCTCTGTCCGTTAATCAACCCGCCTACGATTCTGATCACGACAAAATACGGTGCCACGGAAAAGGCTACTCCTATGACCGCCATAATGACACTGAACACATACTCTCCCCCGTGGTCGCCCGTCTGGCTCAGTATCCATGCCATCGGGGACTGTTCTTTTCGCTTTTCCTTCATAAGCAAACATCCTTTCTTTGTTATCTGGTCCGGATTAGTTATATATGGCTAACCCTTGGATAAAACCATAGACGCTTCTTCCGAATTGCCGCTCTTTTAAATATGCAGATTACTTTTCGGATTTAGCGCACATAATACGATCGCCTGTCTGTGAACCAGACAGGCGATGTCAGCTTTTGCTGTATAAAATTGTCCGATTTCCAGAACAGCTTCACTTTATTCCCGCAGCACCCGTTTACCTCTGTGAACAAGATCCGGGAGCGGACTTCATCTCTCCAGCCTTCGGATATCCGGATTCCTTATGCGAGTTAGTATTGTATAACCCATATGCTAGCAGGGTAAGCTGACGTTGTCAAGCCATCCCCAAGGATGAATTTTCTCACGACAGATGAATGCTCTCCCGACGGATGAATGCTCTCCTGACGGATGAATGCTCTCCCGATGGATGAATGCTCTCCTGACAGATGAATGTTCTCCCGATGGATGAATGCTCTCGCGGGTTTCACTGAATCATGAAACCCTTCTCCGTCCCCGGTTCCGGATTTATGAAACTTGTCTCCGTCCCCGGTTCCATTGCGGTCAGTTCTCTATGATCATTCCGGCGTCACGTATGGTGCAGTATGTATAGCCGTTTTCTTCATATGTATCAAAAACGCCGGTTACGGTAATCTCATCCGCTTCTTCCGGATAATCGTCCGGATAGTTATAGTCATCGGCCGGGATAAATTCTATTCCCCGTGAGCAGCAGGCGGTGGCGTCACTGATCACGCAGGCAAAATAATTCTTTCCGGTAGTTTTATCATAAAAGCTGGAATAAAAGCCTCTCATCCTTACCGTTTTTCCCACATAATCTTCAGGAGAAGATACCATATTATAGACTTCTGAATATACTACCGTACTCGAAAGCACTGTCAGATCGATATCAATGCCTTCCGTTCCTGCGTACATCTCCGATTCATCGATCTTTTCCGGAAGCGGAGCATCTTTGTTTACGCCGCTTTGATGCCCGGAACCATCTGCTCCGTTTTCGCCGGAATCATTTGCCCCGTTTTCGCCGGAAACGCCGCTGTTACTTACGGCTGCATCATTGCCTGCGCCTGTACTGTCACCGGCTTTATTATCGGCAGCCGCCATTCCGGCTTCAAGCACATCTTTCACGCCGGCGTTCTGTTCATCTGTCTTCGCAGCCGTCTTTCCGCCGCCTCCGCAGCCGGCCAGCGCCGCCGCTAACGCAAAACAAACTCCTGCCTTGATCCATTTTTTCACTTATGCTTCCTCCTGTTGTCATTCGGTCATAATTATATTGTTTTTGTGGTTTTCTCCTGATGTCTTCCGGTCAGAATTATATTGTTTTAATGGTTTTTCCTGCTGCCATCCCGGCCAGAGCGCTGACGCCGAACGCTGCCGCATCGACCGCTACGATCGTCGATCCGACCGGCGTTCCCGCCAGTATAGAAATAACGATCCCCGAAAAGGCGCATATCACCGACAGAACAGCTGAACATATCGTCACCTTCATGAAACTGTCAAAAAGCCGCATTGCCGACAGCGCCGGAAAGATAACAAGCGCGGAGATCAAAAGCGATCCCACAAGATTCATTGCCAGCACGATGATCACTGCAGTCACCACCGCTATAATCAGATTATACGTATCTGTTTTTGTCCCTGTGGCTTTCGCAAAATTCTCATTAAATGTCACTGCAAATATTTTGTTATAAAACAAAACAAAAATCACAACGACCGCGACAGAAAGAACTGCGCACAGCCCAACTTCCCTGATCGTCAGAGTCAGTATGGACGTGGAGCCGAAAAGCGTACTGCAAACATCCCCTGACAGATTTGATGACGTAGAAAAAATATTCATTATAAGATATCCGAAGGCCAGAGCGCCTACCGAGATCATTGCAATGGCCGCATCCCCTTTGATCTTCGCGTTTTGCCCTGTCCGCAGCAGAAGAACGGCGCTGAGGATCGTAACCGGCAGCACCAGCAGCATCTCGTTCGTCAGATTCATAACTGCGGCAATGGACATCGCTCCAAAAGCGACATGCGACAATCCGTCGCCGATGAATGAAAACCTCTTCAGCACAAGAGTGACCCCCAGAAGCGATGAACACAAAGCGATCAATACGCCCACGATAAGAGCATACCGGACAAAGGGATATTGCATATACATTATAAGCTTTTCTATCATTGTACGTCTTTCTCCTCTCTGTTATTCTGACTGACCAGAAAGCTCTTACCAAATCCACTGTCCAGATATTCCTCTTTTGTTCCAAAAAAGATTTCTCCGCCTATGTGCAGGATATGGCTTGCCCGGCGTACGGCCTCCTCTATGTCGTGAGAGATCATGATCACCGTCACCCCATCCTGATTCAGTCCGGTGATCAGCTCATACATTTCCGCGGTCACTCTCGGATCAAGACCTGCGACAGGTTCGTCCAGAAGCAGGATCTTTCCGGCGGCACAAAGGGCCCTCGCCAGAAGCACTCTCTGCTGCTGTCCACCGGAGAGGTCACGATAACAGCGGTCTGCAAGCTCAGTTATGCCCATGCGCCGTATATTTGTTTCCGCAAGCTGTTTTTCTTTCTTATTATAAAAAGGTCTCAGTCCGCAGGAGCCCTGACATCCGGATAGAACGATCTCTCTGACGGACGCCGGAAAATCCTTCTGAACGATAGTCTGCTGGGGCAGATAGCCTATCTCTTTTTTCTTCAGACCGTCACCGATCAGGATCTGACCACGGAGCGGCTCCTGAAGGCTCAGCAAAGTTTTCATCAGCGTAGTCTTCCCCGAACCGTTTTCGCCGACGATACAAAGATAATCTCCTTCATTCACGACGAAATTCAGATCTTCAACGATAGTCCTTGAATCATAGCCAAGAGCCAGATCCTTAATAGTGAGCAGTGCCATGATATACTCCTTTTTCTAATATTTTCAACTCAGATGGGGAATCCCCCTCTATAGGTGGGTATTTAATCAAATTTAACTCAGTGAAGGGTTTCAATCCCCCATCTGAGTTGAGCCTCCGGCGGATCGCAGAGCTGCGCAGAGGAAGACGCACAAGTGCGTCGCGCAACTCTCATGCGATCAGAGATCGCGGTTCAATGTGATCGTCAGGCGCCGGCGGCAAATAAGACAGCTTCTTTCAGCGCCTCCAGATTTTTCTCCATAACGGACAGATATGTGGCTCCGTTTGAAACATCTTTCGATGTGGTTGACTGCATGGAATCCATTGTAACGATCTGCTGATCCTTTGATTTTGTATTCTGTACGATCGTCTCGGCGATCCTGTGATCGCTACCTTCGATGGTCATGACAGTATGAAGTGAAAGCTCATCTACCTTTTTCGACAGGAATGAAATAGTTTCAAAACTGGCTTCCGTCTCAGCAGAACATCCTGCAAAGGCCGCGTAATACGAAAGTCCATAGTCGTCCACGAGATACCTGAACGGAAAACGGTCTCCGAAGAGAAGTGTTTTTACCGTGCCTTTCTCAACAGCAGCCGAATATTCCGCATCCAGCGCGCTTAGTTTTTCCTTGTACAATTCGGCATTTTCGGCATATGTTACGGCATTATCGGGGTCGGCAGCCCCGAGAGCCCCGGCAATACTATCCGCAAAAACAGATGCGTTTCTAAGCGAGAGCCATACATGCTCATCATATTCTTCATCCTGATCATCTGTACCGGCATCGTCCCTTACATCGTCATAAGTCTCCCCGTTGTTTTTATCATCCGCATCGTTATGCGCATCCTCATCGGTTATTTCATCCGAATTGTTTATTTCATCCGAATTGTTATGTGTATCCTCATCATTTATTTCATCCGCATCGTTATGCGCATCCTCATCGGTTTTTTCATCCACATCGTTATGCGCATCCTCATCGGTTTCATGATCGTCATTAGCATGTTCATCCTCATCACCATGCTCATGTTCATCGGCCTGCATTCCTTCTACAACTTCTTCTACTCTGACATCATCCCCAAGGACATCCAGCAGATCGATGACGACCATATCCTCATTCACGGCTTCTTCAAGGGCGTCATCCACCCATTCGTCTGACTCCCCGCCGACATAGATAAAAAGATCGCACTTGGAAATCTTCATAATATCCCCGGCGGCAGGCTGGTAGCTGTGAAGATCGACCCCGCTGTCAAGGAGCATCGTTACCTCTGCGTCCGCAGGATTTTCACCAAGAACATTCACCACCCAGTCATATACGGGAAAAATCGTAGTGACGATCTGAAGTTTTCCATCGTCTTCCCCGTTTCCGGTATCCGCCGACGTATTACCTGAAGCATCGGCTGCAGCGTTCCCATCCTGGGAATTTTCGGCGCCGGCGGCGCCGCTGCCGCATCCTGCCAGACAGCCTGCCATCAGCACGGCTGCGGTGAACACTGAAATATATTTAATTTTTTTCACGTTAAACCTCCGTTTTTTTGTTTTTTACCATTTTACATTCACATAGTTTTTGATTTCCTTTTGGGATTTTCTTTTGGACGCGGCCCTTTTTCAGGCGCAAAAAAGCACAGGACGATCCTTCTGCCTGCAAAAAGGCATACTTCGCCCCGTCTGGAGGTTTTTTTAATCATTCAATCGGACTTTTTCAGAGACAGGCGTATCCTGAAGCAATTCACATGCGGCAAAAAACGCCTTAAGAACATATAATATGACAGGGATAGCCGCCGCGATCATGACCGGCGTTCCGTCCCCCATCTGATGAAGTGTTTTTTCGCACTGACAAATACAGGCACAGATCGGGCAGTTGTCTCCCGTACAGTCATGGCCTGATTCAGCTGAAATGTAAAAGGCGGAGAACAGCACTGCCGCGATCATCAAAATACAAACGACGCCAGCCGCGATCTTTTTTTTATTCAGATTTCCAAGAACTCGCATGATGTCTCCTCCTTCCCGTTAATTTTCAAAAAGAAAATCAGCAAAATCTTTTCGATATTTTCCCAGGAACGCCAGAAGCGTTCTTGAACATGAAGCGGGAAGTTTTTGTTACTTACTTTCCGGCAGACACCGGCCGCACAGACCGTAGATTACCGTTCTGACCGAATCCACTTTAAAATGATGCTCCGCCAGCAGATGTGCCTGCACCGTCTTTAGCTCGTCACATTCCAGATGGATCAGCTTCCCGCACTTTTCACATCTGCAGTGAAAACATGAAACAGCTTCAACGTCTCCGCTGCCCACATATTCAAAACAGGCAGGAGTATTCCTGTCTATCGTATATTTGTTTACGATCCCTTCATCCACAAGACTTTCAAGCTGCCGATAAACGGTGGACTGCCCGATAGGCGTCTCCTGCTCTCTGAAATATTTACAGATATCGCCTGCGGTAACATGGACGCCCTGCATGTTTTTCAGATAACAAAGAAGTATGTCCCTCTGCTTCGTTCTGTATTTTGACCGAGAACTCATGATCTGCCCCCTGTTTGAATATGAGAATTATTCCCGATTATAGCATGGCTATTATTTGCCGTCAATGAATTTCGGAATCATTCCCGTTTTTGGATCTGTGGAACTCGTCTCCGTCCCCGGTTCCGGATCTGCGGAACGCGCCTCCGTCCCCGGTTCCGGATGGTCAGCTTCGGAAGACGATTTTTTTCTGTATCTGATAGCTGATGAAGAACAGTATTGTGTCGACTATGATCTTGGCGGGCGTCTCGTGGAGAACTGGGATCCCTTTTACGGCGATGGTTACGAACAGCGCGCTGCACATCATCTGCAGGACCGCCAGAGTGAAGTATTTCGACGCGGCGTATATTCCTTTTTCCCTGCTCCGGAAGACAAATTTATAATTCATCAGATAATTGTAAACTGACGATATGACTCTGGCGAGGACCGTGGAATATGTTATATATAACTTTGATCCGGTTTTTTTTGTAAAATAACAGAAGAGAGTGAACAGCGCTATATCAAGAATAAACGACGACAGCGCAGAGAATACATATCTGATGAACTTTTCGATCAGGATCCTGTATATCTTTATTGAATCCGCCACGGGATCAAAATGTGTCTGATGGTTTTCCCTGGAATCATAGACAGTCCTGATCGGAATCTGAACGATCTCATATTTTCCTATGGTTTCCAGGAGCATCCTCATCTCAAATTCAAATCTTTCTCCCTCCACCTCCAGCAGTTCCTTCATGAAGGTTTTTGGAATCCCGCGAAGCCCTGTCTGCGTATCCTGAACGTCCAGACCGGACACGAGCTTCAGCACCTTAAGCGTAAGGTTATTTCCGAACCGGCTCTTCCAGGGAATGTCTTCCCCGTCAAATTTCCTGACTCCAAGGACCAACGCGTCAGGATGTTCTTCCAGCCCGCCGATGATGCTTTTTATGCATTCCACCGTATGCTGTCCGTCGGAATCCGCCGTCACCGCGCCTGCCGCTTCACGCTGATTTTCAAGCACATAACTGAAAGCCGTTTTCAGGGCCCGCCCTTTTCCGCGGTTCCTGTCATGCCTTAGAAACACGCCGCCGATCCTTTCCAGAATAGCCTGCGCCTGTGAAAAAATCTCATCGTATTTTTCCCCGCTTCCATCATCCACAATGATAACATTGCCCACTTTTTCTCTCTCAAAATCTTTTAATAACGCGATCATCCTGTCATCCGGCTCGTAAGCGGGAATAATGACCGGAATCGTTCCTTTTTTTGTATTTTCTTTCATATCAAAATCAACTCAAAATCTTTTCAGCGTTTTCAGTATTTTCAGCTTTTTCAATGGTTTCATTTATCCGAAGCATCCGTTACCTTGTCAGGTACATTCTTGCCATATAGCAGACCGCCAGAATGGAGAGACACGCGAACCATCTCATACATTTTGACCTGATCAGCATCAGCTGTTCATCGGCTGCCTTTTGTTCGATATTTTCTCCTGTGGAAGTTCCTGCGGCTTCGAATGTTCCCTCTCTGTATTTTCGGTCTGTAAATGCCGCCGGTTCCGAAGGGTACCGGATCTTAAGTGAAAATTTAGTCAGGACCATCAGCGCCGGTATCAGCACCGGCAGAAAATATCTTCCCTGCAGTCCGCCGATCCACGGAGAACCTTCGTCCGTCCAGCTGAGAAGCATCACCGGCGTAAATATGATCACCAGAAAAACAGCGGAGAGCAGGATATATTTATCCCTTACGGCAAGCTTTAACTCATCCCTTTCATAGAGCGCGTAAACGCACATCACAGCCGCAAGCAGCATAATGACCGCCGGAGGGATCACTGTCTCCAGCCAGCCCATCTCCGTACCCATCATGTTCAGGATCAGGTTATTACCGTAAATAATATATGTCTCTATCATCATACGGAGATAGTGTACAGGGTGCTGAAGCGCAAACGAGGCCTCCATTTTTCCGTTACCCGCCGTGCCGAACTGAAACAGTTCGTTCCCGATCTGCAGGATCTTATCAAAAAGCAGAACGGAAAAGAGACCGCTGCCCGCGGCAGAAACGATATTGACCAGACTTCTTTTCCTCTCGCTTCTCCTGCCCGCCAGAATAAATATGACCGGCAAAATGATAAGGTATCCTCCGCCTTTGACCGCTCCGATCATGAAACACCATAAAGACATCTCGATCAGCAGCCGCTTTGAATCCGGTTCTTTATACAGGGCAAAAACACAGGCTGTGAAATTCAAAGTGGTGATGATCACCATGGGGTCATACGAAAACGCGCTGCTCATCATGACCGACATCGGCAGCAAGGCCGTCAGGACAAACAGACTTTTTCCCACGGGCGTAGTCTGTATCGCGTGCAGACACGCCCATATATAAAACGCCAGTATGAATAAACGGGCAAGGTATGCACACGCGATAGCGCTCAGATGAAACAGCCTGCCCAGCGTAAGGCCCAGGATCTGAGGCCAGTAATTTATAAATGAATAGTACTCCATGCGTTCCTCATGGAACGGCATATCTGTGATCGTTCTGTCTCCGGCAAAAACTTTAAAATTATACGCCAGATCAGCGTAGCTCTGCATGCTGGGATTATCGCTTTGTCCCCATAGTTCACTGAAGAACTCCCCGTCCTCCTGCCTTCCGTACCATTCCTTATCCTCAGGATACCCTGACAGAATATTGGAAAACCGGTATGCCGCCGCGTAATGTGACCCCGAATCGGGAGCGCTCCAGGGCGGCAGCAGTACAAAATAAATGATGCCCACAACTATTGCTGTCAGCAGAAAAAACCTGCCAAAGCCAAAGTCCGGCTTTTTGCTGAAAGCAAAGACCAAAACCAGATACAGCACTATCAGCGTCATGATCAGCACCGTCATCCAGACGCCGAGATCTGTATTTTTTACAAGACTGTAGTTCAGTTCCTCTCCGCTTTCTCCCTGTACATTGATAAGTACCGCTCCGGAACCTCTGTTCGTTATCGAGATCCGGTAATCGCCTTTGCCAAGTACATCCCCGGTGCTGATCCGCACAGCGGTCCTGTCATTGCTTTCATCCGTAATGATCCGATCGTCAGGAACCGGCCCGTCAAACAAAATCTTTCCCGCGGAAACATCTGTAAATTTCACATAAAGGCCGGATATGTCCTCTCCCTCCGGGTAAAACAAAAACGCGTCAAAAACACATCTCCCGTTTGAAAAAGAATACTCCTTCGTCCCGCCCGGATCTATAGCCTCCGTGCCGCCTCCCTCCACAAAAACATGAATAGCGGCCTGTCTGTTTATATTATCGAAAAGATCAAAGGATGCCGTATAGAAAAAAAGCAAAACTGCCGCGGCAAGGATTACTGCCTTGACTGCATATTTCTTTGCCAGCCTGCGCAGCCGCCCGGCTTCAAATATGTTATCTTCTGAATTTCTCATAATTTCCCGATCCTTATTATTCAAAACTTCCCTCTTCACATCACAGGATCAACCTTAGATATGTTTGTTCCGTGTTATTATTAAACAGTTATTGTATTATTGTTAACTATCGTTTTTTCGACTGCTGTTATTTCATTTTCGGGACATCCGAAATTTCTTTATTCAAAATTATTCTTTTTCAGGCTTGCAGCGCAGGGCCCGGGGTTTTTCCGGACTTTGTCCGAAGTATCTTTCGCGCTTTATGCGCACACTGTTTTTGTCCGGCAGCCGAATCCGTATTTTTTTAAGAACGCCTCTGGCGTTCCTGCCGCGCCGCGCCCGGGGCGAAGCCCCTTCCACTGAGCGCGGCTGCGATCCGCCGGAGGCTTTAACTCAGTCGGGGATTGCACCCGCCACTGAGTTAAATTTGTTACAACCCACCGCCTACAGAGGTGGGGGACTCCCCGACTGAGTTGAATTTGTTACAACCCACCGCCTACAGGCGGGGGACTCCCCGACTGAGTTGAACCCGGAGCGAGAAGACCTCCGTTTCTTAAGCGGCGGGTTATAACAGGCCAGCGCAGAAACAACGCAAAAATACCGCATAATACAGGAGGTCATTATGAAATATTGGCAAACTCTTCTCCAGGAAGGTAATCACAACGTTGAATCGCTGCAGAAACAGTTTTCTTTTTCTCCGGAAGAGCTGGAAGCCCTGAAGGCGATCCAGAAACAGTTTCCTGTGTATGTGAATCCATATTATTTTTCTCTGATCGATACAAAGGATCCGGCCGATCCCATCAGAAAAATGTGTATTCCCAGCATACACGAGATGAGCCGCGCAGGCAGCTTTGATACAAGCGGCGAACAGTCGAATACCATTCTTCCGGGTCTGCAGCATAAATACCGCGAGACCGCTCTTGTACTTTCCACGAACCAGTGCGCCATGTACTGCCGTCACTGCTTCAGAAAAAGGCTTGTGGGGCTTTCCGAGGATGAAATATGCGCGCATCTGGACGACATCATGGACTATATCAGGGAGCATTCCGAAATATCAAACGTCCTGATCAGCGGAGGCGATGCTTTTATGAACAGCAATGATACGATCCGGCAGTATCTCGCCGCTCTTTGCGAGATACCTCACATAGATCTGATCCGCTTCGGAACCAGGACTCCCGTCGTGCTTCCTCAGAGGATCACTTCCGATGACGAGTTTACTGATCTGCTTGGGCAATATTCTGAAAAAAAGAAGATATATGTCGTCACTCAGTTTAACCACCCCAGGGAGATAACGCCTGAATCGACCGCTGCCGTGGAAGCGCTTCTTCGTCTCGGGATCCCCGTCCGCAACCAGACAGTCCTCCTGAAGGGCGTCAATGATGACTCCCGTGTATTGGGACTTCTCCTGAAACAGCTGACTGCTATCGGGGTGATCCCGTATTATATCTTCCAGTGCCGTCCCGTCACCGGCGTTATGAATTATTTCCAGATTCCTTTAAGAAGGGGCTTTGATATCGTGCAGAACGCTATGCAGCTGCAGAACGGCCAAGGAAAGAGCTTCCGCTTTGCCATGTCCCACATCTCAGGAAAGATCGAGATCCTGGGCGTCCTGGATAACGAAAATATGCTTTTCAAGTATCATCAGGCAAAAGATCCCAGGGACTTCGGCAGGATTTTTGTCAAAAAGATCTCCGACGATCAGTGCTGGCTGTGACAGAACAAAGTCCGCGAGCGGACTTCAGCTCCCCGTCCCCTCAATCTTGAGGGGAGCGAACCGGACTTTGCGCGCCGCCGCACAGCAGTGCAGCTGCCTTCCTTTGTGCGGCGTGTGCATCCCCCGGAGGTTTTTGTCATAGGAAATTCACGCAATTTCCTGTGACATAAAAAAGGCTGTTTTGAGTCTGCCCGGACTTTTCCTCTTATTGACAGACTTCAAACAGCCTTCTTCTTTTCAATATGTTCTTTCTGACCAGATCGTCAACCGTCTCCAAAGACCCTTCTTCGATCTCTCTGACAGATCCCGAGATTATGCCTGCGATTTCCCTGTCAGAAAGCCCGGATCTTACAATCCTTCTCTTAGTTCCGTCTTTGAGAAGAATGTCCATGACAGCGGCAGCTCTGTTTGAAAGCAAGCCGCCTGAAGCATTGCATACATTCTCCATCTCTTTCCTGAATTTATCCAATAATGAAGCCTTCTTTCATTTTCCGATCGTCTTCATCAAATGACTGCAGCTTCACTATATCCGGCGGCGACTAACTCCTGACCAACTGTTGTTTCATACATTTCATCCGGATATTCTTACAGACTTTCCTGCTTCCCCTGCATTTCAGCCGGATGTTCTTACAGACTGTCTGCTCTCCCTGCGTCTCAACCGGATGTTTTTATGCATCGCCCCACTCTTCATGCATTATAGTCGCCAGTATATATTCTCCCCAGGAGTATTCCGACATAAATTCGCCTTCGAATGGATTTCTTGCGTCAACGTTTCTATCTTTCCAGGAGTAGTAATCACAGTCGAACAGTTCTGTATTGACGGTCTGTCCTCTGGGAGTGGACACAAGAATATCCTCTATGCCCGCCGCCTTCAGAGCGTTTTTCAGCCGCCGGAGCGCGTTATAGTAGACACTCATACAGGAATTACTGTAGGGGCGTCCCTCCCACAGCATACTGTATATCTCTTCGTTGCTTATTTCTTTTCCGCATCTGGTGACCACCAGCGCCAGGATCTCTTTTGCCTTTCCGGTGAGCTTGACGGGTTCTCCGTTTTTCCGCACGAGAAAACGCCCGAAGGTTTGAATGTAGATATTTTTCTGCTGGCGGACGGAAAGCAGCCTAAGCTTTGCCATTACGTTTTTCAGAGTATCCTTTGTATATGGTTTAACGATATAGTAATCTCCGTTGAGGCGATTTGCGTCGTGGATGTATTCTTCATAGGCAGAGATAAAGACTATTATGATATCCCTCCTGTGTTCCCTTAGTTTCCTGGCAAGCTCGAGCCCGCTCATCTCCGGCATTTCCACATCGAGAAACGCCGCTTCTACAGGATTCTCCGCCGCAAATGTGACCGCATCTTCAGCATTCTCGAATTCACCGACAATGTTCAGATCCTTTATATCGTCTGACAGTCTCACAAATTTACGGATCATTAAGTATTCGTCGTCCACTATAATTGCTCTCATTTTTGTAATCCTCCTTCGGGAGACGCACGGTAACGATCGTTCCCTCCCCTTCCGTGCTTTGGATATCCAAGGTTCCCCCCATGACCTGTTTTAAACGAAATCGGATATTGCTAAGACCTGCTGAGTCTTTTTTCCCCTTTTTTATATCATTCAGTATTTTTTTTATATCAAAGCCGACGCCCGAATCCTCAACCTGAACAACCCATGCGTCATTCTCGTTCCTCGTGCGAAGAAGCACGCTGCCGCCTTTCCTGCCGCGCTTGTGTATGCCATGACGAATGGCGTTTTCCACAAGAGGCTGTATACACAACGGAAGGATTGGAAAATCCATCTCTCCTATTTCATAGCGGATGTCAAGTTTATCTCCGAGCCGCATCTTTTCTATATTCACATATGCCTTAATGTTTTTCAGCTCCTCTGAAAACGGTATCGGCTCATCGCTCTCCATAGCCCTGACACAGCTCCGCATATGTACCATAAAATCGCCCAGAAGGTCCGAGGCATACTCCGGATCGATCAATATAAGTTCCTGGATCGATCCCAGCGCATTATACAGAAAATGCGGCTTCATCTGACTTGTGGAATTCCGGAGGCGGCTCATTTTCAGTTCATCCTCCAGTTCCTTAAGTTCTCTTTCCTTTTTCTGCTGTTCCGTCATGTCATATATCACACAGAATACATGTATATCGCCCGTTGCCCTTTCCCGGTAGAGATATAGAAGCGCTCTGCATGGCTGTTCGCCTCCGTCTTCCGTCAGGATAGAAAACTCCACCGAAGCACGTTTATCGCCTTTTCTGAAGCAGTCTGTCAGGTAGTCTCTGCTGCTGATCCTCAGATAATCTTCCTTGTTCTCCGCGATCAGATGATCCGCTATCCATTTCTGCAGCTCATCATAAGATGATATTTCAGAAATCGACGGCAGCTTCATTATATGCCTTCGTGTCTCATCCTTTTTCCCGGCGGATCTTTCCAGCAATATATCTCGGGATATATTTGCTTCAAGGTACGCAGCTGCAGTTGCAAGCACAGCCTCGAGATGGTTGTTCTCCTTTTGTTCCATCGAGATCATTGTATTTTCATTCCTGATCCTCTGACGTATGAGGTCGTCGATATTTCTGATCCCCATGAGGATATGTTCTCCATCCCCGGCATTCTGCCAGACTGCCCGAAGCTGATGATATATTTTTTCATCTCCGCTCTGTATCCTGTAGATAAGCCTGTAATATTTTCCGTCCGAAGTCTCTGTTGTAAGCTTCTCCTTCGCAAGCATGCGCAAGACGTAATTTCTGTCTTCCGGAGCGATCGTGCGCCTGACTCCGTTCGGAAGATCCTGAAAAAAATCATTTCCTTCTTTTGCAAGCTTTAATTCCCGATAGTTATCGCTCTGAAAATACGTTTTATACTCATTCGTCTCCAGATTTATGTCGTATATGCTCTCGTAGTTCTCAAAAAGAGCCTCTGCTATCATTTTATATGTTACCGCGCTTTTCACTTTACCGTTCTCATCCATAATGATCTTCCCCCGCCTGGCAAAACATCGTGAAGCTTTTCCGGCATATGCCCGCTCTGCCTGAAGCATAACATTTAGAAGGCAATACTTCAACACAGATGGAACAAAACAGCCTGTGAATAACCCGTCCTCCTAAGCCTATAAATAACGAAAAACAGCACAAAACAAACCTTCTACCAACATATTGTTCTCGATCATAAACCCCCGGACATGACTGCCCGGGGGTCATGCGCGTCCATTTCGGTCCTGCTGATGCCGTTTATCTGTTTTCTGCCCTTCTTTTTCTCCTTCTCAAAGTCCGGATAAGAAGTCCTCCGGCACATACCAGTAAAACTACCCACATCACAGCCGCAGCGTTATCTCCTGTTCCCGGAGATCTTCCGGTCCGGATCCCCGGCTTTCCCGGACGTGACGGTTTTTGCGGTTTCTCCGGTACAGCAGGTTTTTCCGGATCTTTTGGATTCTCCTGCTCTGTATTTGTTACCGTGAATCCTGTATCCTTGCTTCCTTCTATTTTTGAAGTATAGCCTTCTGCCTCATCCTCTGTGACCGTATACATGATCTCATGCCCATCTCCGGCGTCATAGACCGGAAGATCATTGAAGGACGATTTCCATCCATCCGCTTCACTTAGAGCAAGCGTTCTGACCTCTGTTTCGTCCGCGTAAAGGCGGATCGTCACAGTTCCTCCTTCTTTTCCTTCCCATTTCTTTTCGACCGGGATATCGACCTTTGTCGTGTTTGTATTGCGGATCACAAAGCCCGCTTCCGGGCTTCCGCTTATTTCTGTATCATAGTTTTCAACCGGTTCTTCCTCGACAGTATATTCGATCGCTTCACCATTATTATATTTATCAAGGTTTTCAAAGGTATACTGCCAGTTATTATCCGCGTCAAGCACTGCTGTTCCGACCGTTTCGCCGCCTTTTTTCAGAAGTACGGCAACACTCTGCGCCGCAGGACCGATCCATTCCTTGGTCACTGTGATCTCCGTCTTTGTACGGGTATTCCATGCGGTCAGGCTGTCGCCGGTCAGCGCATATTCCGTCTGACTGGACGGCGAAGCTGAAAGAACAAACTCCACCGGAGTCTCATCCAGCTCATAGCCTGCGGGTGCCGTTACTTCTACCAGTTGATATGCCCTGTCTTCCCAGAGCGTCCATCCCAGATTTGCCTGGTCGCCAGTGATCATGACCGATCCGTCCGGACCTGTCGTAAAGGTCACCTGATTGCCGTCTCTGTCAGTTACAGGCGTTCGTTCTCCGTCCGATATGGAAAACAGTCTGAATGCCGCCCCTGCAAGAGTCATGTTCATGTCTTCCGAGTCTCTTTTCACCAGCACAATACTCGGATTACTTCCGCTGCCTGAACCCGTTGATTCAATCGTCACATCATCTTCTACAGTCTTTTCGTAATTTCCGAATTTTACAGTGTTTGAATAAGTGACATTGCCCTTTCCCAGAACTCTCGCCCTGTAAGTAACTTCAAAACGGGTGTCATCCGGCACGTCATCAAAAATAAGCGTATTTGTTTCACTGTCATACCTGATCTTCATCCCTTCAGCCGCAGGGGCGACGTTTATCGAATCCTGAACATAGCGAAGATTGGAAGACAATTCATCCTGGATATTCAGCGTGTCGGACGCAGGATCCAGGTCGTCTGCATTTTGATTAATGATCAGCTTAAACTCCGCGACATAATCATTGTCAGCGGATGCCTCCGTAACCAGTTCTTTATCTACATAAGGATAATAAGAATGTATTACATTCACTTCATTGCTCGTCAGGTCATCCCAGGAGGCAACATTTGTAAGCGTATAGTTTCCTGTTTCCGCCGCTGCATCATTCAGCCTGTTCAGAGCATCCTCATCCTTCACTATCAGTGAGTAATATATTTTATAAACATTATAAAAGTTTCCATTTCCCTGCTTCGGGAAACTGTCCACAGTGATCGAGATGCCTTCTCCGGTATCCGCAGCCAACGCGGATCCTCCCTCATTCGACGGATTGAGATTGTTTCCTCCGAGTATCCTGACCCCGTCTTCAGCATAATACTTTAAGTACTCCGTATCGAAATCATCCGTTATTTCGACTCCGTCCTCTATAACGCCGTTCAGTGTCAGAGCATAGCGATAAACAGGATATGTAACGCCGCCGATCTCGGCTTCGGATGTCTCTACTGCTTCCTTTGTGATTCTCTGCCTTACAGGAACCACATAGCTGCTGCTCTGTTTTGGGTTATTATCGGCGTATGCCGTGGCGTTATTCGTATGCCGGTAATACTGCTGATAATTTTTTTCTTCAGCTATGGCGAGCCAGTCCTGATTTACTGTTGTTTTATACCTGATGACGATGTCTCTGGGTGAACCGTCCTCTGTCGCCTTCAGACCTCCTTTTGCGTGTGCTTCGTCCTGATAAAACCGGATTACAAAAGTTCTTCTATTGGAATTAAACGTTATTGTATAACTCTCACCCTCCAGAAGTCCCTCTATCTCCATGGAATCTTCCTGCATATAATCAATGTAATCAACGCCTTCATACTGAAGCCTTGGCATATCGTCTACTATGTGCGCTTCGTCATATCCCCGTCCGTCCGCATGATACACAAGTTCCCAGGTGCTTTCCCGTGAAGTCGTTCCAAGCTGATTCTTCTGAAAATCGAACTCGCTCTCGCCGACTCCGGTAACAGGAACACCCGCTTCCACATAATCTCCGAATATCTGCGCTGCATTGATGAGATTCATCTGATTTAAAGCCTTCGACGTGTCAATGATCGTCTTGTATGTGATCACATATGAAGCTTTTCCGTCTGACTCCGGTCCTGTATAATACCAGGCTGACGGTCTGCCTCCGCTGTATTCCAGCCGAAGCTCGCTCCAGGGTATCTGTCTTGTCTCGGTGTCCCCGTTCTCCAATGTTACCTGAACGGTTATGCCGTCGCCGGTAAACATCATAAACGGGCGGGATCTGGAAGCAATCCAGTCTGAAACGACGGCTCCGCCGACATTCATTTTGTGATCCTTGTTTATTTCCGTCTTCCAGGTCTGCTCATAAAGGTTTTCACCGATCTCCACCAGTTCTCCTTCTGGAGTCTTGTCGATTTTATGGAAATTGACCAGCCCTGCAAAATCTTTTGTGACTTCTTTTCCGTCCGGCACCTGATCGCTTTTTGTCCTGGCCGTATTCCGCGTCTGCTCCGCCGTGCCTTTTCCGGTGATCTTCGTATTGTCAACGGACGCGCTGTAACGAATGGTCAGTACTTCTCCGTTTTCCATTTCATCCACGGTGAACGTAAAGCCATTGGAGAGTGAATCGTAATCTATGTCCGGGGAAAGTACCCCTGATACGCTGGACTCTACAGTCACGTCATGATTCAACACAAGCGCCGTACCGGAAAGGATATCCTGAACAGTAACATTTTCATTGTCTCCCACGGATGAAACCGTAAGGATATAGCCGGCCGTGTCCGATTCGCCGTCGTATGATACCTGCTTTGTGATGTTCAGGTCAGATTTTGTCTCAAAGACAAAATCTTTTTTCTATATCAGAATTAAATATGACGCTTCCTGCGTTTTCATCGATCCGGACCGACAGATCTATAACAAATGATACATTCGCCAGCGCATCCAGCCTGTCTATATTCGGATCGCTCCGATTAAACCTGATCACCAGCTGTCCGTTTGATACCTCGAATGTATTTCCCTGGACAATTGCCTCACCGCTGCCGTCTATCACGTTGATCCCAAAGCTTGTCGGCGGGACATCCGGAACGATCAGACCGTCAGGGATCGCATAAGTCAGAGCTTCTCCGTTATCAAACTGCAAAGCTTCGTTTTCACGGAAAGAAAACTTGATGTTATAGGATGTATTCGGATCTATCACATAATTTCCATTTTCATCTGTCGGCGCGTCGCAGATAACATCGTACAGGAAATCCGCCAGATCGGTTCCTGTGACAGCGTTCCTATCGGCCCCGGCGATCTCCTCTGTCCCTTCTGTGTCTGTTTCGCTTTGTGCTGTGCCTGCAAAAACTTCTTTTTCTGTTTCTTTTTCCCTCTCCGGCTCTGCGCTTACTGTATCCACCGCTTTTTCGTCTTCCTGATCGAAGGCCGCATCATTTTGAAGGATGTCATCCTCTTTTCCTTCATTCTCCAGAACTGACGAGGCAGCCGTTGTTTCAGCTGTTTCATCTGCAAAAGCCACTCCGCCCCAGCCGAGACCGGTAAACAGCAGCAACAGACAAAGCATCACCGAGAGTATTTTTGATAATCGTCTTTTTGCTTGCATTCTCATCCTCCTCTTTGTCGTAAACACATCCGGTAACCACGAAGCCGTAAAAAGAAGCATCTGTGTGAGTAATTCAAACGATCCGCACAAACATCAGAACTTCCGGATGAAATGAATACTTAGAAGCTCTTTACACGGATGCCGTTTGAATGTTCAGGCACATCTCCGATCATACAGTGCTTCGCGATCTCCGCCGGCACGTATCATCAGATCAAACTGTAAACCATGATTCCTGCGCAGAACAAAATAAACAGGATCATACCGGGGTTCAGATAAACCGTTTTAAACACCTTGCCCTTTGGCAATTCTTCCTGCGCGGCAAGTAAATATACTTTCTTTCGCCTGAGGATCAGCAGGATCACGCCTGCCACGGCAATTCCTATCATCAAAAGGACATATCCTCCAAACACTGCAATTCCCTGCATCGTTTCTTCATTTTCCATCAGCGCCGAAATATCCTGTGCCTCTGACTGATAAAGCACTTCCAGTCCCGACTGTTTTATGATCCACGGAGCCAGAACGCCTCCCAGGAAATTGATGAACATATGCAGCATGACACTGTAGCGCAATCGTCCCGTTCTGGTGTAAATATAGGCAAATAAAAGTCCCAGACCAAAAGCATAGAAGAACTGGAAAAAATTCGCGTGAAATAATCCAAATGTCACCGCCGAAAGGACGATCGCCGTCCGCTCTCCGTAATGCCGGGATCGATCGATCAGCTGCTTTCTGAACAAAAACTCCTCAACCAGAGGAGCAAGTATCACAAAGACCAGCCCCCGGAAAATACTGTCGTCAAACGCATATTGCAGCAGTCCGTTTTCCGCCGTGCCGCCGGAAAGCACCGACGACAGAATCGTTCCGATATAATTTCCGATATACATGATCGCTATCGCCATAGGTATAAGCTGCAGCATTCGCCCCGCCCCAAGCGAACTGTCCCGTGGCGTTTCTGCGCGCATGCCCCGTAGGATCAGCAATCCCACGGGTATGCCTGCCAGATATAGCGGTGCAAAGCTCACGATCCACATGACCCAGGATTCATTCACTATCGCGCTTCCCCGTCTTTCAAGCACGCTCAGCAGCTGCGCCAGAAGGAACTGAATTCCGACAGTTACAGCAAAAGCCGCCAGAAGCGCGAAGCCTATGCGGGAAAAACTTCCGCGTGCCGCTTTTGGATCATAGTTTTCCTTGTTGCTATATAAACCGGCATTTGATTCACTGTTTTTAATTTCATCATTGTTCGTATTGTTTACGTTTTCATATTCCGTGCCGACTGCACAGCGATTTATATTTGGTTCCGTCATTCTTTTGAACACTCCTTATGCATTTTACACAAGGAAACGATAGCACTTCAAAACTAACGTCAAACAAACAAAACTTCCCATTTTACATTTAGGAGTCCCCTTGATCACCAAAATATATCCGATGATATTTTTGATAATCAAGACTGTTCAGAAATGACATGTGGGAAGTTTTTGTAACTAACGTTTATTTAGTCCCGGCGATTCTTCTGGTGATTTTCTACAATTGATTCCATCGTGATCTCAGAAAGGACATGATTCAGTTTCTCCTGGGTTTCCTTCAGCTTGTCGCCGTATTTTTGTATGACACAGGAACTTCTGTCGAAGACGGCAAACATTTCCATGTTTCCCTCTATCGCTTCACCTATGGAAAGAACACTTTGTTTCCAGAAGCCTTTTCCGGGATACATATATTTTTCACCTTCTCCGGTGATTTCTTTTCTTATCATTCCCTTTTCCTCAAGATTTCCGCAGATTCTGTCAAAGGTGACCTTTGGAATTCCGGTGCTGGAAATGACATTGGAGACCGGCACGCCTGATTTTTTACCGTTCTTTCTGAGATCTTCCGCAATACATATCATGATACGCATTGCATATTCTGTATCTCGCTTTAACTGCATAGCTTCCTCCTTTGCCACTCCGAAATAAATATGGCCTTAGTTGTTATTTTTTAGTTTAAGATGAAATGTGATTTATATGATTTTACTTTTAAAGATATTTTTCCGTTCCCTGATCCATACGGATAAGGATCTGATTAAGGCTGGTGTCTCCGTTTTACGCCGGCATAACCGGGCCTTAACATCTGTCCTCCGGTATCATTTATGATATTGAATCAGGTGTAACGCTTCACAAACCTGAAGAATACAAGCGAAAAAGTAGACCGCCACCTGAGGGTGACGGCCTGATTGAGAGGGTGTTGTGGCGCAGCTGCAACTATGATGACGAAATCCGCTTAATCATTCAGCAGATCTACTTCGCCGGCATAATCACAGTTGATCACATAGTAGGCTTTCTGATCTTCCGGTTTCAGATATATTTTAATATCCTCCGGCTTATCTTCCCCTTTTTTCACGGAATCATAGTTTTCCATCACAGCCTTCTCGACCTCATCAATGGAAATTTCCTTTCCCTGAAACTGGAGATAGATAACTTTGTCGATCGTTTTCTTCTCTTTCTTTCCTTTTTCCTCAGACATAATGTGTCCTCCTTTCGGGAGTCATGGGTAGAAATAACTCGTTACTCTATACCCGATCAATAATGATATGCTCATACTAGCACTAAGGTGGTAACAATCAACAAACGTTTTGACTCATTATGCGTCATTTATTCATCTTTTTTTTACAAAGTCTGTAAGAGGATTCAACTCCACCCCCTCAATCTTAATAGAGAACGAACATCCGTCCCCGCTTCCAAAACGGAACTCGTCTCCGTCCCCGGTTCCGCGGCGGAAAAAGCGCGGCTGCCGGGATGGCGCCGCGCTCTTTCTCATTTCATTATCAGGTGTTTCCTCACAGGCATATCTGCCGTAAGCATATCTCACGCCCCGGCAGACGCAGTTTCCGTCAGATGTCCCGATTTTAAAAACCGTTTATTCTGACGATAAAAATTCAAGATATCATTCTTTTTCAAGTGCAGGGTATACGACTGCAGCAAGGGCTGCGCCTACAAGAGGGCCGACGATAAATACCCAAAGCGAACTTAACGGCACGGAATTGCCTGAAATTGCGGCAACTACAGCCGGTGCGATAGAACGGCTGGGATTTACGCTGGTTCCGGTAAGACCGATACCCAGAATGTGAACGAATGCAAGTGTTAAACCGATGATCAGTCCTCCAAATGAACCATGATTAAATTTGGAGGATGTCACGCCCTGAATAACCATCAGGAAAATAAAAGTTAGAATTATTTCAACCAGAAGGCCGGCTATGGCGCTTCCGTTTACTCCTGCAAGACCGTTGCTTCCAAACGCGCCTGTCAGATCCGTTACATTTCCGGATGTAAAGATCACTGCAAGCAGGCACGATCCGATACACGCGCCGATGATCTGGAATATCCAGTACATAACGGCGTCCTTCGTTGAGATCGCCTTTCTCATTAGCATGGCAAGAGTAACCGCTGCATTAAAATGGCCTCCTGAAATATTGCCCACGCAATATGCCATCGCAACCACTGATAATCCAAATGCAAAGGCTGTTAAAATGTAACCGCTTCCGGCTGCAGGATCGCATCCTACCAGCATTGCGGTTCCGCAGCCCATAAAAACCAGTACACAGGTTCCGATCAGCTCGGATAAGTATTTTTTCATAGTGACACTCCTTTCTCTCCAGCTTAAGCCCGCGGGATATGGACGGACAAACCTGAAAGTGCCTGGTGGAAACATACGATCCCCGGGCACAGGCCTAAAAGGAAATATGCTTCCGGAATGATCCGGCGCTTTAGAAATGAATGATTAATAATCCGTCTACGTAATTGATATCACGTATTGAATAACATTTCAATAACATTCTCCGGAAAAAAGAAATCTCTGATTTCCGCTATCGTTTCAGCCAATACCCTTCTACCGATCTATACTGAGGTCGTATTTCTCAATGTCCATCAGGACGTCGCCCTCGGCAGAAAAACTGATCGCCTCCGCTTCCGCCGGAGTATATATCACAAACGAAGCTGCCTGCTCTCCGTCATTGACAAAGAGTTCCACGCTGCAGCGATCCAGAATGATTCGCATTTTCAGCGTATCATCTTTTAGTCTGACCGGAAATTCCCTGACATTAACGATGTCGTATGGGAAACCGCTGTGGGTCCGGTCTACCCGTATCGTTCCCGTGGCAGGTTTATAGCGTATATATGTATAACGCTCGCCGTCCTTCGCCAGATATATCCTGAAATATTTATACATTTCGCTCATGTTTCCCGGACGGACCGTAAGAGAGATATCCAGATGTCTTCCACTGATCCCGGCCAGTGAAATATCACTTCTCACCATAACGTTCTGATAGGTGATCTTTGATTCCCTGTAGTTTTCCAGCTCTCTCACCGGGTTCTGGCACAAACGGCCCTCCCGGAGCGACAGTTCCCGGGGGAGTGTCATCTGCCCGAAAAACCGCATATCTCCGGGCTTGCATGCGCTTGTCTCCCAGTTCTGCATCCATGCTATCATTACCCGTCTTCCATCTTCCGTCTTCAGTGTCTGCGGCGCGTAAAAATCAACGCCGTAGTCGATAGCGTGAACGTTTTCTCTCACCAGCTCTTTGGTCTCCGCATTCTGGCGTCCTATCAGGCAGACCGTTCCGTTTCCCGGATGAAATTCAAATCCGATCGCCGTCATTTCCTGCGGGCTGACCAGCAGGACATCCTTTCCGTCAAGCGGGAAAAAATCGGGACATTCCCACATTCTTCCGTATTGATTATGGCTCGCCGCAAGCACGCCTTCGAATTCCCAGTGAAAAGCGTCCACGCTTTTATATAAAAGGATTGCTCCGCTTCCATCTTCGCTCCGGTTTCCGATCGCAGCCCGATACATTCCGTTCTCGCGCCATATCTTCGGATCGCGAAAGTCTATGCTGCTGCCTCCTTCCGGTACCATTGTATGGTCGATCACAGGATTATTTTCGTATTTTTCATAATCCACGCCGTCTCCGATCGCCACGCACTGGGTCTGTTTATCCACGACTGTTCCATCGTCACGGCGGATCTTTGATACTCCTGTATACATCAGGAGATGCCTTCCGTCCGGCATTTCAACTGCTCCGCCGGAGAAACAGCCGTTTTTATCATATTCCTGATCGGGAGCAAGCGCCGCCGGAAGCCTTTCCCACCGGATGAAATCCTTAGTCTTCAGATGCCCCCAGTGCATCGGACCCCATGTTACATCATACGGATAGTACTGAAAAAAAAGATGATACTCTCCTTTGTAGGGTGCGAAACCGTTGGGATCATTGATCCATCCGATCCCTCCCGTGACATGAAATTTCGGCAATTCATTTGTGTGAAAATGAAGGTAGGCGTCTTCAAAATCACGCGCTGTCTGTAGTTCTTTACTGATCACAAAAGTTCCTTTCGTTTTCGTCAATTTCAGGTACCTGCGAAACTCCATGCAGCCGGGAAATTGTGTGATGATTCAAACGGCTTCCGCGCAAAGAACTTCTATATATTCACTTCATCTGCTGCTAATA
>DFHP01000143.1:42935-49272 GCA_002371335.1 Eubacterium sp. UBA3720 | reverse complement strand
GAATACGATATCCATACCTCTTACTTTGTCGATCTTATCGTAATCGATCTCAGGGAAGATCAGCTGCTCTTTTACGCCGAGAGCATAGTTTCCTCTTCCGTCGAAAGAATTCGGATTGATACCGCGGAAGTCACGTACACGCGGAAGTGCAAGGTTGATCAGACGATCAGCGAAATCATACATTTTATCTCCGCGAAGTGTTACTTTACAACCGATTGCCATTCCTTCTCTCAGTTTGAAGTTAGCGATAGATTTTTTTGCTTTTGTGACGATAGCTTTCTGTCCTGTGATCTTCTCCAGATCGCTGACAGCGGAATCAAGCACTTTAGCATTCTCCTTTGCCTCACCAACGCCGATGTTAACAACGATTTTGTCAAGCTTCGGAACTTCCATCACGTTTTTATAAGAGAATTTTTTCGTCATAGCATCGACGATTTCGTTCTTATATAAATCTTTATATCTGCTCAAGATTCGTGCCTCCTCTCGAATTAATCAATTACTTCGCCAGTTTTCTTTGCATAGCGAACTTTCCTGTCACCGTCAAACTTGTATCCGAGACGTGTTGTCTGTCCGTTATGAAGATACATGACATTTGAGATATCGAGATAAGCTTCTTTCTGGATGATACCACCCTGCTGGTTTGCCATACTTGGCTTCTGGCTTTTTGTCACCATGTTGACGCCTTCTACAAGGACTTTTCCTTTTTTCACGTCTACATGAAGTACTTTTCCCTCTTTATCTTTATCTTTTCCGGCGATAACTCTTACTGTATCGCCTTTTTTAATTTTATATGACATCGTCTTGCCTCCTATAATACTTCTGGAGCGAGTGAAACGATCTTCATGAATTTCTTCTCACGAAGCTCTCTGGCTACAGGTCCAAAAATACGAGTTCCACGTGGTGTGTTGTCGTCTTTAAGGATAACAGCTGCGTTCTCATCGAATCTGATATAAGATCCATCATTTCTTCTTGCGCCATGTACTGTACGAACTACAACAGCTTTAACAACGTCACCTTTTTTTACAACGCCGCCAGGTGTTGCTTCTTTGACAGTCGCAACGATTACATCACCAATATTTGCATATCTTCTGGTAGAACCACCCATAACGCGAATGCAAAGAAGTTCTCTTGCACCGGTATTATCGGCTACCTTGAGTCTGCTTTCCTGCTGAATCATGCTGGTATTCCTCCTTTAGCATTTCTTCAATTATTTAGCTCTGTCGATGATCTCCACCAGTCTCCATCTTTTATCTTTTGAAAGCGGTCTGGTCTCCATAAGCTTAACTGTGTCACCGATGCGGCACTCGTTATTCTCATCATGAGCTTTCAGTTTATATGTCTTCTTTACGATTTTATTATAAAGCGGATGTTTTACGTGATCTTCGATAGCAACAACGATTGTCTTATCCATCTTATCGCTGATTACCTTACCGACACGTGTTTTTCTCAAATTTCTCTCCACGATCATGACTCCTTTTAGTTAGCTGAATTTTCAAGTGTGGCTAATACTGTAGAAATTCTAGCAATATTTCTGCGAACCTCTTTGATCCTGCCGGTGTTATCCAGCTGATTTGTCGCATTCTGGAATCTCAGGTTAAAGAGTTCCTTCTTTGCATCTACCAGTGCAGCATTTAATTCAGCAGCGGATTTTCCCTGCAATTCTTCAACATATTTTTTACTCTTCACTGTTAATCACCGCCTTCTCAATCTTCGCGTGCTACAAATTTGCACTTAACAGGCAACTTATGGCTGGCAAGACGCATAGCTTCACGGGCAACATCCTCCGGAACGCCTGCGATCTCAAAGAGTACGCGGCCTGGTTTAACAACAGCTACCCAGTACTCTACAGTACCTTTTCCGGAACCCATTCGTGTCTCAGCAGGTTTTGCTGTTACCGGCTTATCCGGGAAAATCTTGATCCAGACTTTACCGTTACGTTTTACGTGACGGTTGATGGCAACACGGGCTGCCTCGATCTGATTTGATTTGATCCATGCCGGCTCTGTAGCCATAAGACCGTACTCACCGTTTGTGACTTTATTTCCTCGTAATGCTTTTCCTCTCATAGTTCCACGGAACTGCTTACGACGTTTTACTCTTTTTGGCATTAACATAATTATTTATCGCTCCCTTCCTTAGATGCTTTGGTTGGAAGGACTTCGCCTTTGTAGATCCATGTCTTTACGCCAACCTTACCATACTGTGTGTCAGCTTCAGCGAAACCATAATCAATATCTGCACGAAGTGTCTGAAGCGGAATTGTACCCTCGCTGTAGAACTCTGTACGAGCCATATCAGCGCCGCCAAGACGTCCGGATACAGATGTCTTGATTCCCTGAGCTCCCGCTCTCATTGTTCTCTGCATGCAGGATTTCATTGCACGGCGGAAGGAAATACGGTTTTCCAGCTGCTGTGCGATATTCTCTGCAACGAGCTGTGCATCTACGTCCGGTCTCTTAACTTCTTTAATGTCTACGATCAGCTTTTTGTCTGTGAACTGTGTGAGCTCTTTTTTAACTTTCTCGATCTCTGCGCCGCCTTTACCGATTACAAAACCTGGTTTTGCGGTGAAGATGGTGATCCTGACTTTGTCAGATGCTCTCTCGATCTCGATTGTAGAAATTCCTGCGCTGTAAAGTCTCTTCTTCAGGAATTTTCTGATGTTATAATCTTCGACCAGGTAGTCTGCGAAGTTTGTTCCTTCCGCATACCACTTGGAATCCCAATCCTTGATTACACCGACTCTTAAGCCGTGTGGATTAACTTTCTGTCCCATTCCTGAACCTCCTTATTTCTCATCCAGCACAAGCGTGATATGACTTGTTCTTTTCTCGATTCTGTATGCTCTTCCCTGTGCTCTCGGATGAATCCTCTTCATTGTCGGAGCTTTATTGGCATAGCATTCTGCGATGTAAAGATTGTCTCTGGAAAGACCGTTGTTATTCTCTGCGTTAGCGATCGCTGACTCGAGAAGCTTTTTAACAACGGAAGATGCGTAACGCGGGTTATATGTCAGAATACCCAGAGCGGCGTCGACATTTTTTCCACGGATCGCATCGAGTACAAAGCAGGCCTTCTGAACAGATACTCTTGCATAGCTGAGCTTTGCGGACGGTCTTGTATCTTTATTTTCGTTTCTTTCTCTTTTTATCTGGCTTCTATGTCCTTTTGCCATGGTTTACAGCCTCCTTTCGTCCTTTATCTCTTGGATTTTTTCTCGTCCTTACCGTGACCTCTGTAAGTTCTCGTAGCGACGAACTCACCGAGCTTATGTCCGACCATATCTTCTGTGATATATACCGGAACATGTTTTCTTCCGTCATGAACAGCAATCGTGTGTCCCACGAAAGACGGGAAAATTGTAGAACGACGTGACCATGTCTTAATTACGCTTTTATTATCAGATGCATTTGCTGCATCTACTTTTTTCAGCAAACTGGCATCAGCAAACGGGCCTTTTTTCAACGAACGAGCCATCGTTTAACCTCCTTATTTTAGAAATTACTTACCGTTTCTTCGACGAACGATATATTTATTGGATTTCTTATTTTTCTTTCTGGTCTTGAGACCGAGTGCAGGTTTGCCCCATGGAGTGGATGGGCCTGAACGGCCGATCGGAGCTCTTCCCTCACCACCGCCGTGCGGATGGTCGTTCGGGTTCATAACGGAACCACGGACTGTCGGGCGTTTTCCCATATGACGAACGCGGCCTGCTTTACCAAGGTTAATAAGGTTGTGATCTCCGTTACCGATGCTGCCGATAGTAGCGCGGCACTTAAGAGAAACCATTCTCATTTCTCCTGAAGGAAGTCGGAGTGTGGCATATTCGCCCTCTTTGGCCATCAGCTGTGCGCCAACGCCTGCGGAACGAACGAGCTGTCCGCCTTTTCCGATGTGCATCTCGACATTATGTACCATAGTACCTACAGGGATCTTAGCCAGCGGCAGGCAGTTTCCCGGACGGATCTCTGCGTTCTCGCCGTTCATGACTTGCATTCCCACTTTAAGTCCTTCAGGTGCGAGAATGTAAGCTTTCTCGCCGTCTGCATAGGAGATCAGCGCGATGTTTGCTGTTCTGTTCGGATCATACTCAATAGTTTTTACTGTTGCAGGGATATCATCTTTATATCTTTTGAAATCAATGATTCTGTATTTTTTCTTGGCGCCGCCGCCGTGATGTCTTACTGTGATCTTTCCCTGATTATTACGTCCAGAATTTTTCTTGATTGCCTTTACCAGTGATTTCTCAGGCTTAACAGCCGTGATCTCTGAGAAATCGGAACCAGTCATATGTCTTCTGGAAGGTGTATATGGGTTATATGTTTTAATTCCCATTACAGTTCTCCTTTCGATGTTTGTTATCGCACGTCTCCGTGCCTAGTTCAAATCAGCCGTTACCTTTCTTTACAGACCCTCAAAGATCTCGATATCCTTGCTGTCCTCTGTAAGCGTAACGATCGCTTTCTTTGTCTTAGCTGTCATTCCGAATGTCATTCCGCGGCGTTTTTTCTTGCCCGGTCTGTTCATTGTGTTTACGGCTGAAACCTTTACGCCGTCAAACATTTTTTCAACAGCATCTTTGATCATGCTCTTATTTGCTTCCGGATGAACCAGGAATGTATATTTCTTAAGGCCCATCTCGTTCATGCTTTTCTCTGTGATTACCGGTTTGATGATAACGTCATAGTACTGAATGTTTGCCATTATGCATACACCTCCTCGATTGATGCAACGGAGCTCTTTGTAGCGATTACGGTGTCGTATTTCAGAATATCAAACACGTTGATAGTATTTACGGAAGCAGTCTCAACGCCCTGGATATTGCGCGCGGAGAGTACTACGTTCTCACTGTCAGGATTGATAACGACCAGAGCCTTGCTTACCTTCAGGTTGTTAAGGACCTGCTGCATTTTCTTTGTCTTGATCTCATCAAACTTCAGCTCGTCAAGAACGATGAATTTGTTCTCCTGAACCCTGCTTGTCAGCGCGGATTTAAGAGCTGCTCTTTTTTCTTTCTTGTTCATCTTGAAAGAATAGTCTCTCGGAACCGGTGCAAACACAACGCCGCCGCCTGTCCACTGCGGAGCTCTGATGGATCCCTGTCTTGCGTGACCTGTTCCTTTCTGTCTCCATGGTTTTCTTCCGCCGCCGGATACTTCAGAACGTGTTTTTGCTTTCTGTGTTCCCTGACGGTTGTTTGCCAGCTGCAGTGTAACTGCTCTGTGAACAAGGTTTTCTTTTATCTCTACACCGAAGACTGCATCGGAAATATCCATAGTTCCGACTACATTGCCTTCCATATTATATACGGATACGTTAGCCATTAATAATTTCCTCCTTTCCGGTCAGGTATTAGTTAGCCTTTACAGTCTCTTTAATCGTTACAAGGCATTTCTTAGGTCCCGGAACGGATCCCTTTACCAGCAACAGATTATTCTCTGCATCAACTCTGACGATCTCCAGATTCTGAACAGTAACTTTTACATGTCCCATCTGGCCAGGCATCTTTTTGCCCTTAAATACCTTACTCGGGCTGGAACTGGAGCCGTTGGAACCTGCATGGCGATGGTATTTGGAACCATGAGTCATAGGTCCTCTGGACTGTCCGTGTCTCTTGATGGCGCCCTGGAAACCTTTACCCTTGCTGATAGCTGTTGCATCGATCTTATCGCCTGCAGCAAAGACATCAACTGTGATTTCCTGTTTCAGTTCATACTCAGAAGCATTCTCTACTTTGAACTCCTGTACGTATCTCTTCGGAGATACCTCAGCCTTGTCAAAATGTCCTTTTTTCGGTTTGTTCACCAGCTTTTCCCTGATGTCTTCAAATCCGATCTGGATAGCGTCATAACCGTCGTTCTCTGCCGTTTTTACCTGTGTTACCACACAAGGTCCGGCCTGCAGGACAGTTACCGGAGTAAGTACTCCGTTTTCATTGAAGATCTGAGTCATTCCAACTTTAGTAGCTAAAATCGCTTTCTTCATTACTTTCCTCCTGTTTTTCTACAGCGGAGCAAACATCGTTGCTCATCCTAGTTACTACAGCGGAGCACATCATGGTGCTCATTCTAGTTAACAGATATAAGTGGAACGCGCCTTAGCGATTACTTCTATAAGCGATTACTTCTATATCAATTAACTTTTTCCGAAAATACCGCAGTTATTTGTTTTTCATCTTAATATCGATGTAAACGCCTGCAGGCATTTCCAGCCTTGAGAGTGCATCAACTGTTTTCTGCGTCGGCGTGATAATGTCGATCAGTCTCTTGTGTGTTCTCTGCTCGAACTGCTCGCGGGAATCTTTGTATTTATGTACCGCACGAAGGATAGTAACTAC
>DFHP01000143.1:32544-42808 GCA_002371335.1 Eubacterium sp. UBA3720 | reverse complement strand
ATTTTTGCCGCTGATGCATCAACTAACTGATGATCATACGCTTTCAGTGTGATTCTCATTACGTTTGCCATAAAAAAAGTCGCCTCCTTTTCGCACTTTCATTAAGTACGACAAGCGGTGACTGTACACTTTTCCGTGTGTGTCCTTCGATTCACGCACGTGGTTTTCATCCTCTGATGAACCTTATCAACTTGTACAGTGACTTGCCGTCTTGTTTCTTGAACAAGGCATTCGCTCCACGGAAAACCCGAACCCGGTCTTGGCAGGAACAGGATCCGGCAACCTCCGCTTCAATGCTATCAATGCCACAACACTGAATATTATATTCGCAGACTGCACAAAATGCAAGGGTTATTTTCTATACTTTTTTATTTTTTATGTTTTGTATCAGATACAATGATCCTGAATACACCTCCGGTAATGAAGCCGTTCTCCTGCTCCTGCCGGCAATTTAAAAACCCCTGCGGATACTTCCGCAGGGGCCTTGAATCTTCCTTTCAGATTATGTCAGAAAAATCTACAAGTTTTATATCCGAGTTCCTGGTCTCTTTCACCTTCGGCTCAAAGCCCTCTTTTCTGGCTTTCTCCAGAAGCTCTTCCACTGAATAGGAAGGAATGGCAAGCTCGATCTCTCCCGTGGCGATCGTCACCTCTTCCTCCTCGGCTGCTTCAGGGGTGTTCTTTTTCTGCCTGGAATAACTGATCTGCTGGTTTTCCAGCGCCGCCTCAAGGGCCGCCTGCACATCCGGAAGCTCGCCCGTTCCCATGTCTTTTTCCTCGGGAACTCCACGGCTTTCTTTCTTTACAGGCTGTTCCTCCTCTGTGTCCTTTTCAAAAATATTCTCCAGCTCATCAAGCGAAACGCCTTCGTCGATGGAGCCTTCATCTCCTGTCAGCTCTTCATCCTCCTCAGGCCGGGCGCTTCCGTCCGCGTCTTTGGTTTCATCTTCTGCATCTTCAGGCTGTCCGTCTTTCTCTTCAGCTTCCTTTTCTTCTGCTTCCTCATTTTCCGCAGATATCTCAGGCGTTACTTTCAGGTAACTCTCTGTCTCACGGCCGCTGACTGCACCTTTGAGGTTGCTGATGAACTCTTCTCCGTCACCCTCTACCTGTATATTGATCTTCGAAGCGGAAGCCTCGCTGCCATCCTCTTCTCCGGATGGCTGTGTCAGTGTTCTGAAATACTCCTCCTCGTCCTCATCCTCGTCCTCATCATCATAATCTTTCCTGAGAACGATGGAAAGGATCATGAGAAGGATCCAGACCAGAACGCATCCGCCCAGGATCATAAGGCCTGTCATGGACTCGGTGGCGATCTTCAGATAACCGAGGAACGGAACTACCAGCACTCCTTTGTTAACGTATGTTCCCACATCGATCATCTCATCTTCCGCGCCATCAGTATTATCGAGAGCAGCTGTAGCTATATGCTGATCCGCATCGTATGAGCTGACATTGTAAAGATTCACTTCATTATCGCTAACTACGACGATCTGGTTTCCCGCGCTGATCGAGTCTGACTCGACGGTCTGCGTATAAACGACCGAACCTACTTTCTCATTGCTGCTCGTATTCTCTCCTACGACGATGGCGTTCACTCCCAAAAGAGGGGGCACGAGCAATGCCGCTGCGGCGAGCAGCGCAAGTATAAAAATTATGATATCTATGGTTTTCAAAAACTTTGACATGGATTTCCTCCCCGCAATGTACCCCTTATTTCTTCCATTTCACGATATTAAGAAGGATTATAACGCAAATACCGTAAATATGCAAGAGCTCAGGATCTCCGCCTGACCGCCCGGCCGGGGATTGCTTTACCCCGGCTTCAATATTATAATTTATTTCAGTGTGAGAATACCCTGCTTCTTAAGCGGCGGGTTATGACAAACTCGTCTCGCGGGCGAGACTCGAAAACAAGGGCTTCCCACATGTCATTTTCATGCCCCGGATCAGGAATGACCTTTCAGCGCAGAGCGGGAAGTTCTGATTTCACAGTATACCGCAAACATAATATTTCATACTTACAGAAGGTTTTTTTTATGGATATACGCATCAAGACAATCGAAGACCTTTCCCTCAACGCCTGGCCGTCTCATCAGATCCAGTTTTATGACGGATGGCTTCTTCGTTTTTCATATTTTTATACACACAGGACCAACTGTGTTGAACAGATCGGAGCTTCCTCCATCCCGGTGGATGAAAAGATCCGTTATTGCGAAAATGAATACTCGCGCTGGGGAACGCCGGCAATTTTTAAGATCTCGCCTCTGGTGAGTACAGAGTTTGACCGGATGCTGGAAAAAAAGGGGTACGTGACCGAACACCTCATAGACAATATGGTCATTGAACTTCCCGCATGTGACTCTGTTCCCCGGGATTCCCTTTCCGCGGATCCTGCAGCTGATGATAAACTTACGGGTTCTGCTTCAGATGATCAGCTTACAGGCTCTGCTTCAGATGATAATCTGACTGTTTCCTGCAGCAGATTTATCACTCCCGCCTGGATCGATGCTCTGTTCCGCCTGAAAAATACTACGAATATCATGCACAAAACCGTAGTTCCCTCCATGTATCAGGCCATTCCAAAGGAAACATTCTGCATCTCGCTTCATTCAGATAACAAAATCTTCGGCACCGGCCTCGGGATCCTGGACCGGGATTACATTGGCGTTTACGCGATTCATGTGCACCCGGAACTCAGAAGAAAGGGTTATGCCAGAAAAATCGTAGGACGCATCCTGCACGAAGGATATCTTCATGGAGCCTCTTATGGATATCTCCAGGTCCTCAGCGGCAACGAGCCGGCCATCAGTCTCTACAGGTCTATGGGATTTGTTTCTCTCTATAAAGACTGGTTTCGGCTGAAAATGCAGTAAAAGGCAAGTTAGTTTTGTCTAATTTATATATTTTTCACACTAAAAAAATGGTGTTTTTTAAGCAAATGTACTAAATTAGTACTTGTTTTATGATATCGAATCATTTACAATGATTTTAGAACTTAGATGGGAAGTTCTTATAAATCAATCTTTGATATAAAATACAGGAGGAAATTATTATGGCAAGAGTTATTTCTGATGCATGTGTATGCTGTGGAACATGTGAAGGTGAGTGCCCGGTAGGCGCTATCGCAATGGGCGATACTAAATATGAGATCAACGCTGATGCTTGTATCGATTGCGGTGCATGCGAGGGTGCATGTCCTACAGGAGCTATTTCAGAGGCTTGATAAAACTCTGGATCAGTCATTATCTGAATAGAATAAAAAAAATGGCCGTTTTAAAAACGGTCATTTTTTTATTTTTGTTTTTTTCGAAGCTCTTCAGGTATATTCTAATCTCTGGCGCGCCTTTCACGCTCCATCGACATAAATTTCGTATACTGCGGAAGCCATACGAGATTTACCGTACCGATAGGACCATTTCTCTGTTTTGCTATGATAAGCTCACAGATGCCCTTCATCTCCGAATCTTTATTATAGTAGTCGTCCCTGTACAGAAACATTACCACATCCGCATCCTGCTCTATAGCTCCGGATTCACGAAGATCCGAAAGAATAGGCCGGTGATCCGTCCTGCTCTCCACCGCCCTGCTCAGCTGGGACAGTGCTATAACGGGAACATTCAATTCTCTCGCGAGCGCTTTCAGCGAACGGGATATTTCAGATATCTCCTGCTGTCTGGAATCACTTCTTCTGCTGTCCGAACCTGACATGAGCTGCAGATAATCGATCAGGATAATATCCAGATCGTGCTCTATTTTATACTTTCGGCATTTCGTCCGAAGTTCCCTTACCGTAATACCCGGCGTATCATCTATGATCAGGTTTGACGTTCCTATAACGCCCGCCGCATCTATCAGGCTCTCCCATTCATCGTCCCGGAGATTTCCGTTTCTCAGACTCTGGGACTGCACTCTGGATTCCATTGCGAAAAGCCTGTTGACAAGCTGCTGCTTTGACATCTCGAGACTGAATACCGCAACGCTTTTATTGTTCTTAAACGCCATATACTCGGCAACGTTCAGTACGAAGGCCGTCTTTCCCATGGATGGTCTGGCTGCGATCAGAATCAGGTCCGAATTCTGAAATCCCGATGTCATATAATCCAGATCCTGAAAGCCTGAAGCGAGCCCTGTCACATTTCCGGTCGTCCTGGAAGCCTTTTCGATCGTCTTGAGCGCGTCCATAACGACTTTTTTTATGGGCACAAAATCTGATGTGTTCCGCTGTTCAAAAATCTTGAACAGCTCCTTTTCAGAATTATCCAGAATGTCTTCCACCGGAAGATTATCCTGATAGCAGACATTGCTTATACGCTCTGTTTCATGGATCAGACTTCGCAGTACAGCCTTTTCCCGAACGATCTCCGCATACTGCTTTATATTTGCGGAGGTAGAGACCGTGTTCAGAAGCTCCTTCAGAAACTCCAGATCCGATATTTCAGGCGGAACATCTTTTTCTCTCAGACGATTCTGCAGGGTGATCAGATCTACTTCTCTGTCTGCTTCATTAAGCTCCAGCATTGCCTCATAAACGATACCGTACTGTCGATGATAAAAATCATCTTTCGTTAATATTTCCGAAGCCGTCATAATGACGTCGCGCCCCATAAGCATTGAGCCTATAACAGACTGTTCTGCCTCGGTACTGTGGGGTAATATTCTCTTTACAACCGCTTCTTCCATATATTATGCCTCTGTCACATCGATTTTCAGTTTCGCAGTTACCTTCGGATGAACCTTTACCTTGACCTCCGTCTTTCCCAGTTCCTTTATCTGTCCATCCATTACGATCTTCTTTTTGTCGATATCAAGGCCACACTGCTTCTTTGCCTCTTCGGCGATTTCTTTCGCAGCTATAGATCCGAAAGCCCGGCCATTGTCGCCGATCTTCATTGTCATTTTTATTTCACTGTTTTCAATTCTTGCCTTCAGCTCATTTGCCGCGTCCAGCGCCTCCTGCGCAAGCCTGGCTTCATGTTTGTTCTGAAGCTTCAGGTCATTTAATGTTTTCGGCGTTGCCTCCACGCCGAGTTTTTTCGGCAGAAGCATATTTCTGGCGTATCCGTCGCTTACGTTTACCACATCGCCTTTTTTTCCGAGGGATTTTACATCCTGAAGCAAAATGATCTTCATTATTTCAATTCTCCTTCATTAATCATATCATCCAGTGTTTTCTTCAGCACTTCCACAGCATAGTCCATAGAAACATCCACCAGCTGACAGCCGGCCATATTCAGATGACCGCCTCCGCCGAGTCTCTCCATAATCCTCTGCACGTTTACTTCATCAATGGCCCTGGCGCTGATGTATATCTTATTCTGATAATCTGTCAGAACGAAAGATGCTTTTACATCAATTATATTCAGCAATTCATTCGCTGACTGAGAGGCTATAATAGTCGGACTGTCCACGTCCGACTTTGGACTGATAGAAATAGCATAATGATCGCGGTACATTTCCGCGTTGCTGACAGTCTCTCCCTTGACCTTGGAATCCAGCATCTCTTCTCTGAACATCTTCCTGACACGGGTAACATCTGCTCCCGATCTGCGCAGAAAAGCAGCTGCTTCAAAAGTTCTGACACCTGTTTTCTGCAGGAAGTTATCTGTATCTACCATGATGCCGGCGTACAGCGCATCCGCCTCAATATTTCTAATGCGGATACCGTCGGAGAAATACTGCAGTATCTCCGCAACCATTTCACATGCTGAGGATGCGTATGGTTCTATATAAGAAAGAACTGCGTTCTTGATCACATCCTCACTCTGTCTGTGGTGATCAAGCACTACGATGGTCTTCGTTTTTCTCAGCAGCTCGGGACAGCCCGTATAGCTTGGTCTGCTTGTATCAACTACTACGACGAGAGTTTCGTCATTGACCATTTCCTTCGCCTGCTCTCTGGTCAGGAACATGTTTTCGTCATAATCAGGAGCCTGTTCAAACAGATTCATCAATGGTCTGATAGATGATGTTACCTGATCTATGACTACATAGGATTTTTTGTTCAGCGCTCTTGCCGCCCTGTAGATACCGATCGCCGCGCCGAAAGCGTCTGCGTCGATCATCTGATGTCCCATACACACCACTTTTTCCTTGGATGCTATGAACTCTTTGAGCGCATGCGCCTTCACCCTTGCCTTTACGCGGGTATTCTTTTCAACGGCCTGCGTCTGTCCTCCGAAGAAATGCGTTCCCGCTTCGTCTTTAATGACCACCTGGTCTCCGCCTCTTCCCAGCGCCAGGTCTATGGCGATACGGGCTGCTTCGTAATCCTGGGTATATGAACCATTGTTTGCTCCGATACCCATACTCACCGTGACAGACATATCGTTTCCGATATTAACCGTCTTGACTTCCTCCAGAATACTGAACTGCTTCTGCTGTACTTCCTTCAGTGAACTGCGCCGCATGACAAGCATGAACTTATCTTTTTCGAACTTCTTTACAAGTCCGTCGAAATTACTGAAATACTTTGTGATCTTACGGTCGATCAGTGCGATCAGCAGCGAACGTCTGACTTCCTCGACAGATTCCAGTGCCTCTTCATAATTATCCAGGTAGATCAGAGCCGTCACCATCATTTCGTTATGATATCTGTCTATGTACCTGTGAAGCTCCGTGATATCCTGAAACGAGACCGTGTAAATACAAGACCCGGTTTCTTTACTGACATCGATCAGTGATGATTCTCTGGCGTGCCTGGTTACATCTGTTTTTACGATCTCCACCTTGTAAGCACTGTCGTTATATTCTATTTCAAATTCAGAGACTTCGTCTTCGCTTCCGGGGAGTTTTTCAGAGCTGATAGTACGGAAAACGCCATACAAAGACTTTCCGTATTCCTTCTCCTTCAGGCCCGCCAATTGTCCGAAAGCATCGTTGAACCAAAGTATCCTGCCGCTTTCATTAGCGATCGCGTAAGGCAAAACGGTATTCTTAAGGATATTTCCTTCGATCTGTCCATATCTGGACGCAAACTCCACCATTTCCGCGAAGATCGCGTTTTTACGCCTCTCATATACGGCAAACTGCGCAGCCAGATAAACCGCGATGCCTGCAAGCATTACCATCCCGGCTTTCAGATCGATCGCGAAAACGACCAGATCCACCGCTGTCAGAATGATCACATACCTGATAGGGGATCGAAGATAATTACGAAACCTCTTGTCTAATTTTAAATCTGACATATTGATCCATAGCCTCAAATCGGGCGGTCATAAGCTCTAACCTATGGCCGCCCGACATTCATCTTAATATCGGTTCATCCATTATTGGAATGGAAGTTCCTCATCGATGCCGTCCGGAATATTCATAAATCCATCCGGACCGTCATCAAATCCGCCGCCTTCCGGTGCTGCCTGAGCTTTTCCACCGTTGTACTGGTTATTATTATAAGAAGCGCTGCCCGCCTCACTGGCCGCACGGCTCTCAGCGAACTCCTGCTCCTCAACTACCACATCTGTAGTATAGACCTTGACGCCTTCTCTGTTCGTGTAGCTTCCCGTCTGGATCCTTCCGGTCACGGCAATCTTTACGCCTTTATGCAGATACTTTTCAGCAAATTCAGCACCCTTTCCGAAGACTACGCAGCTGATAAAATCTGCCTGCTGACCTTCCTGTCTGCGGAAACGACGGTCTACGGCAAGTGTATACCGCGCAACCTGCATTCCGTTCTCTCCGGCCGAATAACGAATGTCTGGATCTCTGGTAAGTCTGCCCATCAAAATTACTTTATTCATACTAATACCTCTGTTTCAGAATTATCTTTTTACACAAACATAAAGATAGCATAAATGAAATGCAAAGTCAACGAAGCCGCCCGGCAGGCGTTCTGCTGAGAAAGTTTTAGCTTTTAACCTTTCTGCTTCTCTGACATACGGAGCGTTTCTCCGCCCCTCATGAATATTTCCCCTTCCGCAAGTTTATCTCTGCATGCATCCAGTATCTTTTTTATCTCCCGGTTCCATCTGCCTATCTTTACGCCGGCGTTAATGACTATATCTATATCGCTGTCTATAAACCTGATGATCCTTTCGCATTCTGTTTCCGTAAGTTCAGAAAAAGCTTCCACTTCAAAAACCTTCGCGGCCAGTTCTTTCGCCAGATGAAAATCCAGATCATTTGTATACAGCGGACCTGCCGCAAAAGGAATACCTTCCTTCTGGAGGCGCCTGTATACCGGGATCCCGCTGCCTCCGGAGGATATCACCAGAATCGAGGGGCGGCCATCGGGCGCAGGCATTTCTATACTTCCCAGCAAAGGATCAAAAACGCCTCTTTTTATGTCATACAGTTCGTTGATGACCTCCTCATTGAAAACCTCTGCGGGCGTCCCGAACTGTTCAATGTATTCCCCCTTAACACACATGATCTTATCTGATATCTTCATCGCCAGATCGATCTCATGCAGGCTCATTATGACCGTGATAGCCTTTTCCTTTGCCAGCTGCCGAAGGATCGATAAAAGTTCTATTTTATGACGCACATCCAGAAACGACGTCGGTTCATCCAGAAGGATTATCTCGGGTTCCTGGCAGATAGCTCTTGCCAGAAGCACTCTCTGCCTCTGACCGTCGCTTACTTCCATGAAATTCCTGTTTCCAAAGCTTTCTGCCCGGACAAGCCGAAGAGCGTCCTCCACCCTTCTCTCATCATCCGCGGAAAGGATTCCCATGCGGCCGGTGTAGGGATAACGTCCGCTCGCCGCAACCTCATAGCATGTCATCAGATCAGGCTTCATATGCTCCGTCAAAACAACTGCCATCCGCGTGGAAAGCTCTCTGAAGGATATGGATCTCATGTTTTCACCGTCCAGGATAACGTCTCCGCCGATCAGCGAAAGCTGCCTTATGATACTCCTGATGATCGTGGACTTACCAGCTCCGTTCGGGCCGATCATCGTTACGATCTCGCCCTTCCTTATATTGATATCTATGTCTCTGATCAGGGGCTTTCTGTCATAGCCGACAGTCACTCCCTTCATCTGAAAATAGTATTCCATGGCGAAGGTTTCTCCTTTCTCCTCACCGAAGTTCTTTGCGCTTAAAGCCGTTTCAATCGCGATCTCTGATCGCGCGCGAGTTGCGCGCCGCACTTGTGCATCTTCCTCCGCGCAGCTCTGCGATCCGCCGAAAGCTCAACTCAGATGGGGGATCAAAACCCTCCACTTAGTCAGGTTTGATTCAATACCCGCCACTGAGTTAAATCTGTTATAACCCACCGCCGGCAGAAGCGAGGGATTCCCCGGCTGAGTTGAACGTTCACACGATTTCCCCGTATAGCTGCAGATGATGATCTATCTTCTCCTTCTGGTCAGCATATAGATAACTACCGGCGCGCCGAAAAAGGATGTTACCGTACTGATTTTCAGCTCTGAAGGTGCAAACGCCATCCGGGCTATCAGATCACACATCATACAGAATACCGCGCCTCCCAGAAATGAAGCCGGGATGACTGCCAGCGGACGGGATGTGCCAAGCGCTGACCTTATCAGGAAAGGAACCGCGATCCCCACAAAGGATACGGGGCCTGCAAAAGCAGTCACCGCTGCCGAAAAAACACTGGACAGTATCAGAATGATCATCCGAAACCTCTTCACGTTCACCCCCATGCTCTGGGCGTACGCCTCGCCAAGCAAAAAAGCACCTATCGGTTTTGACATGAGAAAAGTGATAATAAACGTAATTCCCGTGACAACGGCTGCCATTCTTACATTGCTCCAGTTCATTCCCGAAAAGCTTCCCTGAGACCAGTTCGTCAGATTAACGATATCTGCATCATCGGCAAATGTGATCAGAAAATCCGTGGCCGCCGAGCAGATATAACCGATCATAATACCTGTCACAAGCAAACCCGCCATGCTTCTTATCTTTCCGGCCGCGGCAATGATAAACCCCGTCGCAGCCATTGAACCCGCAAACGCGGCTGCGATCAGACTTCCCGAAGAAACCTGTCCGTATCTTCCCGTAAAAAAAACCAGCACAAGCGCTACCAGAAGTTTCGCTCCGGAAGAAATACCCAGCACGAACGGACCCGCGATCGGGTTCTCGAAGTAAGTCTGGAGCAGAAATCCGGACAGCGAAAGCGCGCCGCCCAGCATGGCCGACATCAGTATCCTCGGCATCCTGATCCGCCAAACAATGTTAAGCTCATCCGGAGAACCTTCCCTCAGAAAAAGCAGACGGCACATGCTTGATACCGGTATTTTTACACTGCCGCTGTTAATATTCAGAATAACAATGACAAAAAACAACGCCGCCAGAAC
>DFHP01000143.1:30288-32417 GCA_002371335.1 Eubacterium sp. UBA3720 | reverse complement strand
TTCCATTCTTTTTTTGCCTTTCTGTTTTTCCCTCTGTCCGGACAATTGCAAACGCTATTCAAGTCCCGCCCGCGAGACCCGGAGCGTTTATCTCACTTTTTCCAGAAAGGTCAGCATAGCTTCGTCTCCATCCGTAAGCATTATATGAACATCTCTGATAAACTGGGATACTTTGTCGGTAGACTGATACATTTTTCTGTTAACCTGCCAAAGATTTCCCTTCCTTACAGCTGAAAACTCTCCGAACAATGCGTTCTTTCCGATCAGCTCCTCCTTGTCCCGAAGGCCTCCTTCGATGGTGCTGTTGTAGATCAGATAGTCGCAGTCCGCCGCCTTACTATAGAATTCTTCCATGGAAATAGTTATTGTCGCCGCATTTCCATCCGTTTCTTTCAAACTGTCGAAAACATATTCTCCGCCGCCCTTGCGGATCATTTCAGACACATAGTCTTCCGGCCTTCTGATCACACAGGAGCCGTCGGAATTCACAGAGAAATATGCGACTGTCTTTCCCGTTTCCTCATAACCGCTGACCTCGTCCATGATCCTGCTCTGTTCTTCAAAATATGCAGCGGCTTCATCTTCTCTGTCCATCATCGCTCCATATAATCTGATCCATTCCGACCGTCCCAGACTGCTCTTTTCATAGCTGGACTGATCCACAAAGACAGGGATATCCAGATCCCGGAGCATCTCCTGCACCTCCGGCGTATGGAAAATCATAGACGATTCTATCGCCGCGTCACATTCGTTCAGGATCAGCATTTCATAATCCGGGCTGCTGTATTTCCCGGCATAGATCATGTCTCCCCGTTTCATCGCTTCTCTTGGCGCATCGATATACCATCCCTGCTGTTGTGTTCCGGTCATGGTGACCGCATCTGCCGCGTCAATCGCGTCAAAAAGAGACATTGCGGAAGTTGCCGCCATATATATATGATCCAGCGGAGCGTAAAGTATCTGATATCCTTCCGTATCCTCAGGCGCTTCTTTTCCCTCCGGCACCAGGATAAAAGCATCTCCGTTCCGGAGTTGGAAGATTTTATACCCTTCTTCATAGTAGTCAACGCGAAAGCCTTCCGCATAAGACAGCTCCATGGTGTCTGAATATTTCAGCCCTTTGATTTCCGGAGCTTTTTCATCAATATATGTGTTTTCCCGTTTGTCCGCCGACGCGCCGCCCCCATCGGAGGTCTGTTCCTCACCTGCGGAAACGGAGTCTGCCTGAAGGCTGTCTTCCGCGGAGGTATATCCGCTTTTAACGGCATTTCCGCATCCCGCCGGAACAAGCACTGTCAGCAGGATCAGCATTAATACCCTTATTCGTTTACTGCTTTTCTTTTCTCTCATATACTCCATCATGCATCTTTCTCCGATCTTTCAGATTTTTCCAAAACATATACTCTGCTTCCCTCATCCAAAGATGATCTCACAGGCGTCTCTCCATTCAGCTTTCGCTTCATCCGTCGTTTCGGAACTGCTTCTGTCGATCCAGAGCGTCATACCCATCTGGCTTGCACGCATACCGTATCTTTTTACCGGATCTGATCCATCCTCCGCCTTATTCTCCTGTTTCAGGAACTCTTCCGGCAAAATAGCCAGGTCTGTTTTCTTCAGGATCATTTTTTTCAGATCCCAGTCATCATATGTCCCGGCAAAATCAATCTCTTCCAAAAGATCGTCTGCATTTTCATTTTTAAACCCGTGGCACGTGATCAGACCGGTTCTGTCTGATTCCTTCATCATGTCAAGCGCCTCTTCAGACGCAATATAAACGCTTTTCGGCCGTTCCCGGATAACGATATATTCCTTCTCTATCCCGGCCGGAAGCTCCTGACCTTCCTCCGCCGTCAGATATTTTATAATAGCCCCCGAATACAGGCCGCCGATAACGCCGCTGATACTGTCTTCGGCGCTGTACCCGTCCTGCTCCCCGCCGGAAACCTGTTCCATGTCTTTCTTTTTCCTCTCACGGGAAATACCGGCGGACGCATCCGCTTCTATCAGTGTTATCCCGTCCTCATAGTAAAAGATACGCAGAAGCCGGCTATGCATTTCTCTCTGCACTTCGGAAGCCTTAAGGCCGCTTATGACAGGCGGAGTCTCGTCCAGCACAGGGCCTGCTCCGG
>DFHP01000143.1:24617-30223 GCA_002371335.1 Eubacterium sp. UBA3720 | reverse complement strand
CGGTGCTTCCTTCCGCATTTTCTTTGTCTTTTTCCTGCCTGTCTTCTTCCGGGCTTCTTTCAGAAACCCCCGTATCTTCGTCCACTGTGATCCTTAGTTCATAGGTGATCCAGTGCGCTTTGGACATTGCCAGGGTCTCCGCTTCTATCGTAAAATTTTTATTTATTTCCGCGGGGATCCGGAATTCATTCTCTCCGCATATGGTTTCTCCGTTGATCCTGACCGCATCATATCTGCTTTTTCCTCCGTTTTTCTTTGAAAAACGGATGGTTGCGTAAATATCTGCCCCGGTTTTTTCAAGCTTCACACATTCAATGTTCGTTCTGCCTGTGCCTCCCGAAAAAGAAAAAGTATAATTATAAATCTCATTCCCCGCATTCTTACCGCAGCCGCTCAACAGAAGTTGAAAACCTCCGGCAATCAGCAGTCCGATGCATACGGCAAACAGCAATGTCTTTTTTGTCCTGGTCATTTATAAAAACTCCGTACCTGTTAATTATTTCTCTCCGCTTTTAATCACGGATCTGATGCTTTTTTCCAGTTTTTGTCTCGGGATCATCACCTGATGTCCGCACCCCAGGCATCTGATCCGGAAATCCGCTCCTGTCCGGAGTACTTCCCATTCCCGGCTGCCGCAGGGATGCGTCTTTTTTAATCTAATTATATCTCCGATCGCAAGTTCCATGGCTTCCTCCTTTTTTTCTCCATGTGAGAAGACCTCCGCTTCTTAAGCGGCGGGTTATGACAAGCTCGTCTCTGCGGGGCCGGTCTCCCATTGAGATAAACGCTCCGTGAGGATGCGCAGGGACTTGGTTTGGAAGATGTCAGCTGAAACTGACCCGGATCCGTGCCGGGTCCCGCGAGCGATACTTGAATGAATTGATAGTATTCTTTTTATGCAATTGTGTCAATCTCAGGACCGTTTCTTATTTGTTTTTCAATTCGCGATCTCTGACCGCGCGCGAGTTGCACGGCGCACTTGTGTGTCTTCCTCCGCGCAGCTCTGCGATCCGCCGGAAGCTCACCTCATCCGGGGGATTGAAACCCTCCGCTGAGTCAGATTTGATTCAATACCCGCCGCCTATAGGCGGGGGACTCCCTGTCTGAGTTGAACAATACCGCTGCCTGCAGGACATATAACCGCACTTTTTTACGTATTAATTTCTGTTATTTTACAAAATGATTACTTTATAAAGTGTTATTGATTACGTAAACCCTTTCAGAGTATAATGTAACCAACTTTGCAATTTTTGTTATATATTTTTTACATTTAAAGGATACCATAATGGAAAAACTCAGCGTTAAAAAACCTTTTACCATACTGGTTATGGTTATTATGATACTTGTGCTTGGCTTTGTTTCGGTGACACGTCTTTCTACCGATCTGCTCCCATCGCTAAGCCTGCCTTATCTGATGGTGATCACCCCCTACCCCGGCGCAAGCCCGGAGAAGGTGGAAACGTCTGTATCCGAGCCGCTCGAAAGTGCTCTGGGCACCATTAACGGCGTCAAAAATCTGTATTCCGTAAGCAGCGAAAACTATTCTATGGTACAGCTTGAATTTGAGGACGGCACCGATATGGACAGCGCCCTTGTCAAAGTTTCCGGCGCGATCGACCAGACCTCCGGCACGCTGCCTGAAGAATGCGGTACGCCTAATATTATGGAGATCAGCATGGATATGATGGCGACAATGTATGTCGCTGTCAGCCGTGACGGATATGATCAATATGAATTATCCGATTTTATAGACCGTGAAGTCATTCCCACGCTGGAACGTCAGGATGGTATTGCCAGTGTCACTGACGTGGGCACGATAGAAAAGAGCATTCAGGTAGAACTGAATCAGGCAAAAATTGATAACGTAAACGATAAGATCCTGGCGCAGACAAACCTTGCCCTGGCAGACGCAAAATCCCAGCTCGACAACGCCCGGGCTCAGGTTACCGCCGGACAGGACGCGCTGAACGCGCAGGAAGCCGTATTTGGTCAGACAATGTCTTCTGCCATCTTCGGAAGTCTCTCTCCCGCCGTTGTCTCGGCGTCACAGCAGATAAAACCTTATCTGGCGACTCTTTCAGACCAGGTGGGTTCACTTGGAGATGATCTGACCAGGCTGGCCGGATCAGCCGTTCCGGCTGCGAACCGGGCAGGGGAATCCATGGGTGAGATCTCCGAAGGAATGTCGCAGGCGATCGATACGGCAAACGGTATCAATGAGGCCCTGAACGGTTCTGAAGGAGCTGATGCCTCCGGCGAAAACGCAGACGATCCTTCCGCCCCTGAAGGCGGCGGTCAGGGACAGAGCGCGATCTCTCCTGAGATGATCGCGCAGCTGCAGGCTCAGCTCGATGATATACAGTCACAGCTTAGCGAACTGGCGAATACCGACACAGCTTCTTTCTCTGATCTGATGTCAATGGCTACGCAGGCTACAGCTCAGACAGCAAGGCTCTCTGCTATACTTACATCCCTGAACGCAAATGATATCAACGGTTTTCTCTCCGAGAAGACCGCTGGGATCCGGAATTCGATCGAAAGCGTATCTTCAGGAATAGATCAGATCCCGTCAGTGCTTACGCAGCTTGAAACCGCGTATGGCGCTCTGACGCAGGCGCAGCTGGATGCAGCCGTCGGTTTTTCTACTGCAGCGATCCAGCTTACAGACGCGCAGACCCAGCTGGATGCAGCGATGACTCAGTATGAATCCGCGAGAGTATCCGCGCTGGAGAACGCGAATCTTGACAGCCTTTTATCCACGGCCACATTGTCCCAGCTCATCTATGCGCAAAATTTTTCCATGCCTGCCGGATACATTGATGACGCTGATGACAATTCATGGCTTCTGAAGGTAGGAGAAGAGTATGAAGGTTCCAAAGAGCTTGCCGATTCTCTTCTGGTGGATCTGGATGATATAGGTACGGTACGTCTCAATGATATCGCCGATATCACGGTGATCGATAATTCCGACAGCCATTACGCCAAACTTAACGGTGAAAACGCAGTGGTTCTCTGTATCTATAAAAGCTCAACCTCGGGAACCAACGAGGTCTCCAGACTTGCAAACGCCGCTCTGAATGAGATCAGGGATGACAATCCCGGTACAAAGGTCGTGCCTATGATGGATCAGGGAATCTACATCACGATCATCATTAACAGCATTCTGAAGAGTATGGCTCTGGGCGCCGCCCTGGCGATACTGGTCCTGGCTTTGTTCCTGGGAAATGTACGTCCTACTATCGTAGTCGGCATCAGCATTCCACTTTCCGTTCTTCTGACAGTCGTTCTGATGTATTTCTCGGGCCTGTCATTGAATATGATGACACTTTCCGGAATCTCTCTGGGAATAGGAATGCTGGTAGATAATTCCATCGTAGTTATGGAAAATATTTTCCGCCTGAGAGGAAACGGACTGCCTGCGCCCCGTGCTGCCGTGCAGGGAGCCAAACAGGTTCGGGGCGCTATCATTGCCTCCACGCTTACCACCGTATGTGTATTTCTTCCGATGGTATTTACCACGGGAACCGTCCGTGAACTTCTGATACCGATGGCCCTGTCTATCGGATATTGTCTTATGGCTTCCCTGCTGATATCACTTACAGTGGTTCCGGCATCCTCGAGCACGCTCATGAAGAACATGCGGCCCAGAAAGCATCCGCTATTTGAAAAGGCTGCAGCCTTCTACGGGAAAACACTGCGCTGGTGTCTCCGGTTTAAGATAGTTCCTCTTTCTCTGAGCATCGCGCTGCTGGTGCTCACCACATGGCGTCTTATCACAATAGGTATCGTTTTGTTCCCGGAAATGACCTCAACTAATATAGAGGTAGATATCACAACGCCGGAGACAGATGACAGGGAAACCTCCTTCCGCAAGGCAGACGAAGTGGCTGACGCCATCCTGGGCGTAGACGGCGTGGTCGACATGGGAATCATGGACTCTTCAAGCTCCGCAGGCCTGATCAGTTCCGCCGCGGTATCTGACAGCAGCGACAGTTACGGTTCTTACATCTGTTATATCACAGCCGAAGAAAACGCAGGAGCTGAAGAAGTAAAACGGATCGTCAAAGATATTGAAAAGGCCACCAAAGATATCGACTGTGAAGTAACTGTCAGCGCCGGAGGCATGAGCGACATGAGTGCCATGATGGGAAGCAGTGATCTTACCATTAATATTTACGGAAAGGATATCGATAAGCTGAATACTATTTCCGCCGATGTCATATCGCTGACAAATACGGTTCAGGGCTTTAGCGACGCCACCTCCAGTATTCAGGACGGGGACAGCTCTCTGGTCCTTCATATCGACAAAGACAAAGCCATGTCTTATGGTCTGACTACGGCGCAGATCTACGCCGATATCTCTTCCCGCATCAACACAAAAGTCGATGCGGCAACCATTACCGTAGACGGCGTAGAAATGAAGATCACACTGGAAGATAACACCGATCCTCTTACGAAGGAAAATATTCTTGATATGGAATTCAAGGCCTCAGATATGACATCCGCCGCGGATCCGTCTGCAATGTCCATGGCCGGAGGCGGACTTTCTTCCTCTATGCAGATGCCGTCAGGCGGCGGACTTCCCTCCTCCTTTGGCTTGCCTGAGGGTGACAATTCCGCTGCCACTGATACCGATGGTGAAAACGAGCCTGAAACACACAGACTCTCAGAATTCGCGTCCATAGAGGAGACCACGTCTCTGGCGAACATTAACCGTGAGAATCAGACAAATTATGTCACTGTATCGGCTTCCACTGATGAAGGCTATAACACCACCGTTCTCAGCCGCGATCTTCAGAAGAAGCTGAACAAGTACAGTGATTCGCTGGAAAAAGGTTACCGGATAGAAATCGCCGGCCAGGTAGATACGGTCAATGATATGGTCACTCAGATGCTTAAACTGATGGCTCTGGGTCTCCTGTTTATTTATCTTGTCATGGTAGCCCAGTTTCAGAGCCTGCTTTCGCCATTCATCATTCTGTTTACCGTACCGCTTGCCTTCACCGGCGGCATGATAGGTCTGATGATCGCGGGGCAGCCGCTTTCCATGCTTTCAGCCATGGGATTCCTTATCCTTATGGGAACCGTTGTAAACAACGGCATCGTATTTGTAGATTACGCCAACCAGCTGAGGCAGGGCGGCATGAAACGGCGTGACGCCCTTGTGGCCACAGGCCGTACACGTATGAGGCCTATCCTTATGACCGCGCTGACCACGATACTTGCCATGACACAGCTTATCTTCGGAAAAGACATGGGCTCCCAGCTCGGTTCCGGAATGGCGATCGTCATTGCGGGAGGCCTTCTCTACGCCACACTGATGACACTTTATATAGTACCTGTCATATATGACATACTGTTCAAGCGTCAGCCTATGAACATTGATGTAGGAAGCGATATCGACGACGAACCCGATGACGCCGCCCAGTTCATACAGGAACTGCGCAGCAGAAACGAACTGTAAAACAGACTATAAAACGATCAGGAAAAACAGAAGAAGACATGCTTGTGAGGGCAGAAAAAAAGGGCGCTAACGCCCTTTTTTCTTTATTAAATTACAAAAAACTCCCCACATCTCGTTTTTGAACAGTTTAATCATGAAAAAT
>DFHP01000143.1:23801-24560 GCA_002371335.1 Eubacterium sp. UBA3720 | reverse complement strand
CATCGTCAGGACGCTCCCGCTTCTGTCTTGCAGACAGCGGCACTAATGAATTTTCGGCGTTTACACTTGAAAATTCTAAGTGCCGGCCTCAATACAAAACCTTTCCGATGTTATTTTTCATGATCACAACTGACTCTGCAACATGAATTGGGAAGTTTTTGGAAATTATTAAAGAAGATACATATTATTCTTCATGCAGGCTTCCCGCATATCGTCAGGCCAGATACTTGCCTGTACCTCACCTACGTGCGCGCGTCCCAGAAGGAGCATGCAGAGACGGGACTGCCCGATACCGCCGCCGATCGTATATGGCAGTTCTTTGTTCAAAAGCATCCTGTGATACGGAAGGCTGGCTCTTTCCTCGCAGTTTGCTTTCTTCAGCTGCTCTCTCAGCGAAACCTCATCCACACGGATTCCCATACTTGAGATTTCCAATGAACACTGAAGCGGCTCAAACCAGAAAAGAATATCCCCGTTCAGCTGCCAGTCATCGTAATCCGGAGCTCTTCCGTCATGCGGCTCTCCGTTGGACAGCTTCTCACCTATCCTCATCAGGAAAACGCAGCCATATTTCTTTGTGATCAGGTTTTCTCTTTCTTTACTGCTCTTGTCCGGATACATCTGAAGAAGCTCCTCGGAATCGATAAAACGGATCGTATCCGGCAGATGATATACGGCGTCAGGGAATTTATACCACACCTCATGTTCGAGATGCTTAATGATCCTGAACACATCCCAGACAACGCTTTTCAGCATATC
>DFHP01000143.1:0-23642 GCA_002371335.1 Eubacterium sp. UBA3720 | reverse complement strand
TTCATGTTCGTGTAAAGGCCTTCGCCCGGTCCGAATCCGTACTGTTTCAGCGCCATTCTTTTCCATTTTGCCAGAGACTGAACGACCTCGATCGTTTCATCCTTCTCCCATGGAATATCAAAACTTACCGGTCTTTCATATCCGTTCAGATTATCATTCAGTCCCGAACTTCTCTTGACAAAAAGCGGAGCGGAAATACGTGAAAGATTCATCTCTTTCCCAAATTCATACTGAAAGGTATCTCTGATCGACTTGATCGCTTCCTGTGTCTCTCTCACAGTCATTTTCGGATCATAATTTTCCGGTAATATCAGACTCATTGTCTTTCCTCCTGTTATACAACTATATATCTGTCATCTCTGATTTTTAAACACTTTGAGATTATAGCACGCAAACAATTTAAGACGCAACCAACAAGCCGAAGAAAGTCCGTTTCCGATAATTTTTTTGGCAAAAAATCTTCCTTCTAAGAAAAATTTTTTTCTTTCCGGCTCTTCTATTCCTCATTCGCCCATCCCTTCGCGCGTTCTACAGCCTTTTTCCATCCTTTCTGCTTGCTGTCTCTCCACTGCTGTTCTTTCTTAGGATAAAAGACCTTGTCTGTCTTCCGGTTCTCTCTGATCTCTTCCTGATCCTTCCAGTATCCCACGGCAAGCCCTGCCAGATAAGCGGCTCCCAGAGCTGTCGTTTCCACGCAGGACGGTCTGACCACAGGGGCATTTGAGATATCCGCCTGGTTCTGCATCAAAAAATCATTGACGCTGGCGCCGCCATCTACCTTAAGTGCTGTCATCGTACTTCCGGCGTCAAGCTCCATGGCGTTAATGACATCATTTGTCTGAAGCGCGATCGACTCCAGCACTGCGCGCACGATATGATTCTTATTCACGCCGCGGGTCAGTCCCACGATAACGCCTCTTGCGTACTGATCCCAGTATGGCGCTCCAAGCCCGGTAAACGCCGGCACCACATAACACCCGTTAGTATCCTCCACCTGCATAGCAAGACTTTCCGTCTCAGACGCCGTTTCTATCAGATGCAATTCATCGCGAAGCCATTTGACAGACGCTCCTCCCACATATACAGAACCTTCGAGGGCATATTCTATTTTTCCGTTGATTCCCCAGGCAATGGTCGTAAGCAGCCCGTTGCCGGAAAAAATTGGTTTTTCACCTGTATTCATAAGAAGAAAACAGCCTGTTCCATAAGTGTTTTTTGCTTCACCCGGCGTAAAACAATTCTGTCCGAACAGCGCCGCCTGCTGATCTCCCGCTGCTCCCGCGATCGGGATCTCTATTCCTGTCACATCGGGATCTGTCATCCCGTAAACACAGCTCGAAGGCTTAACCTCCGGAAGCATCTGCGGAGGAATGTTCAGCTCTTCGAGTATTTCTTCATCCCATTTCAGATCAACAATATTGAACATCATCGTCCTGGAGGCGTTCGTATAATCTGTCACATGTACCCTTCCTCCGGTAAGCTTCCAGATCAGCCAGCTGTCGATTGTTCCAAAAAGCAGCTGTCCGTTTTCGGCTTTTTCCCGGGCGCCTTTGACATTATCCAGGATCCAGCGAAGCTTCGTTCCGGAAAAATATGCGTCAATGATCAGTCCTGTCTTGTCCCGGAATTTTTTCGTAAGTCCCCTGGCTTTTAATGTATCCGCGTATTCCGCAGTCCTTCTGCACTGCCATACGATAGCCGGACAGATCGGTATTCCGGTTTCCTTATCCCATACGACCGTCGTCTCCCGCTGATTCGTGATACCGATGGCAGCGATCCGGCCTCCTTCTGCCTGAATCTTTTCCATGGCCTTTTTCAGTACCTCCAGCTGAGTATGCCAGATCTCCTCCGCGTCATGCTCTACCCAGCCCGGATGAGGATAGTATTGTGTGAATTCTTTTTGCTCCAGACTGCAGATATTTCCTTCATGATCAAAAACAATACACCGGCTGCTGGTAGTGCCTGCGTCGAGAGCCATAATATACTTCTTCATTTTTTCTCCTTTATTATGTGTTGACCGTTTATTCTCATAATATACTCAAATTTTTTTGAAAAAAGTGACAAAATATGACATAATTATAATATAACCTTTTTGACATTTTCACAATACAGGGAGTTTGTTATGGATGATATTTTTGTTCAACTGAATGATTTTAATTTTTTGTCCCTGATCGTCAGACTGTCCCTTGCCGTTTTCTGCGGGGGGATCATAGGAGTAGGAAGAGAGCAGAAGGGCCGTCCTGCAGGATTTCGAACGTTCATGATCACCAGTCTCGGAGCGGCACTTACCATTCTTCTGGCACAGTACGAATACGAAATGCTTTCCACTGACTGGTTTGGCAGTGTTCCTGACTCCTCCATTCGTTTCGATGCTTCCCGATATTCCGCACAGGTCATTAACGGAATCGGTTTCCTGGGCGCAGGTACGATCATCACGACCGCTCATCAGAAGGTCACAGGACTGACCACCGCATCCGGCCTTTGGGCATCGGCCTGCATGGGAATTGCTGCCGGAGCAGGTTTTTATGAATGTATTTTTGTTTCCGTCATCCTTATTCTTATCGCTATGGAAATCCTCCCGTTTTTTGAATCACTCGTACACTCATATTCCAGGACTTTTTCAATCGCTGCCGAATTCCGCCGTCTCGAAGACATAAGTGAGATAACGGCTTCTATAAGACAAAATCACGGCTCTGTGAATAATATCGTGGTCGAGACAGACGGAAACAGCTCCGGTTACCACTCTTCCGCAATTTTCGATATTCAGCTGGACAAAAAACACCATTCCCATAAATATATCATGGTAGAACTGGCAAAACTCAACTGTATATATTCAGTTAATGAATTAGAGTAGGAGGTAACGATCATGCTGAGTTTTTTTGATCCATACCGAAATTTTGATATGATCTCCGTCATCGTAAAGCTGGCTCTTTGTTTCGTCTGCGGCGGGATCATCGGTCTGGAGCGCTCACAAAAAAGACGTCCCGCAGGACTGCGGACGCATATACTGATATGCATAGGGGCAGCGATCACTACCCTGACCGGCCATTATGTTTATCTGTGTCTCGGACTTCCGACAGACGTTCAGCGAATCGGATCTCAGGTCATATCCGGACTTGGATTCATAGGCGCCGGTTCCATCCTGGTCACAAATAAAAGAAGCGTGAAAGGTCTCACCACAGCCGCAGGCCTCTGGACCTCAGGAATCATCGGGCTGGCGATAGGCGCCGGTTTTTTCGAGGGCGCGATCGCGGCAGCCATTATCGTATTTCTGGTAGAGGCTCTGCTTCTTGGCTTTGAAATGCGTCTTATCAACCAAAGCCGGAATATATCTGTAAAGATCACATATGCAAAAAACTCGACGGTCGATATCATTCTCCGTATATTCAATGAATTTTCCGCAACCTTTACTGACTTTAAGCTTCTGGGGCAACACGAGGAACCGGATGGTACGATGGTATTTACCGGAGTGTTCACTCTTCGTTATAACAGCAAAGTCGATATCGACAACATGATAGACCGGCTGGACAGCGTTCCTTACATCTCAGAGACAAGAATACTGTAATCACAAAGCAAAAAACCTCATTTGAGTCAGAAAGATCGTTTCTCTCCGGCTCAAATGAGGTTTCTTTTTTGTTTCACAGAAAATTGCGTTAATTTACCATGACACAAACCCCCAGGGGGGATGCGCACGCCGCACAATGGAAAGCAGCAAAGCTGCCGTACGGCGGCGCGCAAAGTCCGGTTCGCTCTTATTATGAATGAGGGGTTGGGGAGTTGAAGTCCGCTCGCGGACTTTGTTCCTATCTGTTCTTTATATATTATACTTGGTTTTTATATTTATATCGGTGTATTCATATTCCTCCGAGGGCGTCTGCTTGTTCAGGAGAATATTTGAAAGTACCGTTACTGCTCTGTATCCCTGCCTGAAGCCCTCCTGATCGATCAGAAAATCGATCTGATCATTTTTCAGCGCCTGTTTGCTCCACGGAGTGAGATCGTAGGTAATGACATACGGACGTTTTTCAAGCTGAAGCTCTTCAAATGCCTCCACAAGTCCGCTCTGGCCGGCTGAAACTACCAGTATCCCGGTTATGTTCTGGCCGCCCAGCATCGCGTTTACGATTATTTTTTTCAGTTCTTCCGCGTCATCGAAGCAGCTCTGCACTCCGGCGATCTCCATTCCCGGGAAGGAGCTTTTGATTTCCTCTACAAACCCTTCTACGCGCATATTATTTATGCGGCTGCCGAAAAAGCCCGTGATCACAAGGATCCTTCCTGTTCCTCTGGTCAGCATTCCCATCAGACCAGCCGCTGTTTTTCCGCTTTTCGTATTATCCATGCCAACGAACAGCATTCTTCCCGTTCCAAAGATGTCCGTATTAAATGTAATAACAGGAATCTTTTTTTCCTCGGAAATATGATTCAGACGTGTGCGTATTTTCTCATCATCTACGGGCATGATCGCCAATGCGTCAATGTCCTGTCTGACCAGCTTATCAATGGCCTTTAGCTGTTCGTCTTCATTCACGGAAAGACCTTCTGCCACGATCACCTCTACATGACGGCTCCTGAGTTCTCTCTTTGCCGCTTTGATCCCTCTGTTGATCTCATCCATGAAGGAGTATTTTGCCAGCTGGGTTATCACGCCGATCCTGAGGCGCTTTACATTTTTATTTCTCGGAACATATCCCATCTCATTGGCTATGTCCAGAATGCGTTCCGCCACTTCGGGATTAATTCTTCCTCTGTGATTCAACGCCCTGTCGACCGTTCCTCTGGAAACGCCGGCCCGGTCAGCGATCTCCTGTGTCGTCACCGCCATATGATAGCCTCCTCGTCAAAGTATTTACACTTAAAAATCCCACATATCTTTTACGCGTGTGCATCCCCCGGAGGGTTTTGTTTCACAGGAAATTAACCTGATTAATTTCCTGTGACAGAATCAAAGTCCGCGAGCGGACTTCAACTCCCCTATCCCCTCATTCACGATGGGAGCGAACCGGACTTTGCGCGCCGCCGCACAGCAGCTTTGCTGCTTTCCTTTGTGCGGCGTGCGCATCCCCCGGAGGGTTTTGTTTCACAGGAAATTAACCTAATTAATTTCCTGTGACAGAATCAAAGTCCGCGAGCGGACTTCAACTCCCCAACCCCTCATTCACGATGGGAGCGAGCCGGACTTTGCGCGCCGCCGCACAGCAGCTTTGCTGCTTTCCTTTGTGCGGCGTGTGCATCCCCCGGAGGGTTTTGTTTCACAGGAAATTAACGTAATTAATTTCCTGTGAAACAAGAAAACGGGGCGCCGTAAATTAATACGGCAGCCCCTGTTAAATTCTAATTCTGATAATCTATGACTTCCTGTTAAGCCTCGATCTCATCAAGTTTTACAGGACGTCCCTCTTTGAGTGACAGATTAGCTGCAGCTGCGATTCTAACCGGCTCAAGACCGTCTTTTCCGCCTACAGGAACTTCTGTATCATTCAGAACTGCCTCTACGAATGCTTTCTCCTCAGCAACGAATGCATCGTTATATCTCTCAAGGAAGAAGAATGTAGGTTTAGCGGAAACAACGCCGTCAGCTGTACTTACAAATGCTTCGTTATTCAGGTGGTTATTATCCTGAACAGCACCCTTCTCGCAGTGAACCTCTACTCTCTGATCATATCCGTAAGGAGCTGTACGGCAGTTATCAATTACGCCGATAGCGCCGTTAGCGAATTTCAGAGTAACGATTGCTGTATCAACATCATTGTACTCAGCATATCCCGGATCTGTCAGAACAGCACCAGTTGCGTTTACTTCTACTACTTCACTTCCGGACAGATAACGAACCATATCAAAGTCATGGATCATCATATCCATGAAGATACCACCAGATACTTTAACGTATGACATTGGCGGTCCTTCCGGATCACGGGAAGTAACTTTAACTACATAAACTTTTCCAAGCTTACCGGATTTAACTGTATCAGCAACTGCTTTGTGGTTGAAGTCGAAACGACGAACGAAACCTACCTGAAGTTTAACGCCTGCCTCTTCAACTACTGCAAGAGCTTCTTTGATTGCCGGGATGCTTGTTGCGATCGGTTTCTCACAGAAAATATGTTTTCCTGCTTTAGCAGCTTTGATCATGAAAGGTGCGTGTGTATCTGTTGAAGAGCAGATAAATACAGCATCAACATCAGATGCGAATACATCCTCAGGATCTTTTGTAACTTTCGGAATACCTACGCTCTCAGCCCATGCTTCCATTGCCTCGTTAGCGAAAGGATCAGCTACGATAGCGATCTCTGCGTTAGGAATGAAGTTCTGAACGTTTGTGCCGTGAAGCTTACCGATACGTCCGCCGCCAATAAGACCGATTCTTAATTTCTTTGCCATTAATTTTACCTCTTTTCTCTTTTATTTATATTATATGATCATATAATATACACATTATTTCAGGACCGCCGCTTACAGTGCCTCATATACAGGGATAAACCTGCATCCATATGCAGAAAGCGGCGTTCCCGCGCCTCGCGGGATACCTGCGGGAAAGGCGCTTACACGCCTCCGCCCGCATAGATGGGTATCGCCTTTTAAAGACATTAAAGTCCTGTCATCTCTGCGATGTATTTTCTTCCCTTGATAGCATACTCAAGCGGATTAGCTTTTGCAGGATCCTGCTCAGCCTCTACTACAATATATCCTTCGTATCCGGACTGCTCGATGATATCAAACAGCGGCTTGAAGTCTACATCGCCGTCGCCCGGTACTGTAAAGCATCCGTTGCGGACACTCTCAAGGAAGCTCCATTTGTTTTTCCTGGATTCAGCAACAACGTCTTTTCTAAGATCTTTCAGATGAATATGGCCGATGCGGTCGATGTATTTGGACATAACTTTTACCGGATCGATGTCTGCGAATGAGCAGTGGCCTGAATCGAACAGAAGGTAGCAGTTCTCGCCGAGACCGTCCATCATTCTGTCAATCTCTTCTTCTGTCTGAACAACAGTTCCCATATGATGATGGAAGCAGTATTTCATTCCATGCTCTTTAGCGATCGCGCCGAGTTTGTTCATTCCGCTGAGCATACGATCCCACTCCTCATCATTCATGACATATTTGCCCTCGAGGATCGGCTGCGGAAGGCCCTGAATAGAGTAGCTCTGCTCAGAAGCTCCTACGATCCTGGAACCGCAGTATTTTGTATAATCGATATAATCCTTCAGTGCTCTCTCTGTTACTTCGAACGGTTCAGCCAGAAGAAGCTGTGTAAACCACTGATTGCAGATCTCAAGTCCGCGAAGATCAAGTGCTTTTTTGAGCTCAACTTTATCTTTAGGATATTTGTTTCCAACCTCAGATCCTTTGTATCCGGCAAGAGCCATCTCACTTACGATCTGCTGAAATGTGTTGTCTGCACCAAGCTCCGGCATATCATCATTACACCAGCCAATAGGAGCAATACCAAGTTTTACTTTGTTCTTATCCAGCATTTCAAATACCTTTTACCTTTCTTTTATAATACCCTCGCCCGGTCTTTCAAGGCTCTCACCGTTCAGACCGGTCTTTTTATCATGAACACGGTTCAGATCACTATCACGCCATTGATCAGAACTGTGCGTCATGCATCCACATATACTCGGGCTCTTCGAATCTGGAAGTCTGAAGCCATGGATTTCCATCCAGATGACGGATCATCCATACTGTATACATCTGATATCCGGGAGCAACTGCCTGCGGATGAACACGTCCGCCAGGAATAGCGGAATAACTGTTGTCAACGCTCTTGAATACTTCATCGCCTACGAAGCTTGCGCCGAATCCTTCCGGACGGTCAAACTTGAAGTAATAAAGCTCCGGCTGCGGATGTTTGTGAGGAAGATATCCTGACCAGTTTCCGCGGTCATTCAGCACCTCGCCGAGTACCATGTTTGAATTCGGCTCATGCTCATAATCAAATACTGTATTTACGCGGCGTTTTGCAACGTTTCCGAATTTACCCACACTTGAATATTTCCATGGGCAGTCTTCCGGTTTGAAGATTTTGGATTCAAAGGTCTTCTCATTCTTTGTATACTGAATAAGGATCTCGGAATCAGCTTTGGCTGTAACAGTTCCTTTTACGCCTGTAGCTGAATGTGTAGCCCACGGGCCTTCTGTCCATACGTCTTTACGCGTTGCTTCAGCTGAAAGTCCATCAAGCTCAAAAGTAACCGCACCGCTCATCAGAAGCACGGCAACTTCCTCTCCGTCACGTCCGAACTCGCGAACGTCGCCTGCTTTCATGCGATATACGCGGACATCCATCAGCATAGCGGCATATTCGCCTGTATACTCGGACAGGATCTCCTCGCCATTCTCATCAAATGTAGGATAACCAAATACTTTCATTTAACAGCCTCCTTATACACTTTAAACATTACGCCGGTCCTGCCGGCGGTCACAGGCCGCCCGGTGAGAATCTCTTCCCACCGGCACCCGTTATTAAGCTAAGATCAGATCCGGCCGGACCGGATCAACGCCAATTAATACTTTCTGGCCTCGTCACGATGCTGAAGAACCTCTGCAGTACATCTGTTGACATTCTCATTAACGGAAGTAGTAGCCATTCCTACATCCCACCATCCGCCGTAGCCGTCTGTCATTGTCTTCGGAATGATCTTCAGATCGAACAGACATGCAACAGTCTGCTTCTTGGAATCTTCCAGAGCGGCTTTGAGTTCCTCAACGGATTTACAGCTGTATGTCTTCATGCCGAAAGCTTCACCGATCTTTGTGTAATCTGTCGGAACCAGATCTCCGTCAGGTTTCTGGCCTGTAGAATAACGGAACTCTGTAGCGAGAGAACCTACGCCGTGAGTCATCTCAAGGTTGTTGATGCATCCGAATCCATTGTTATCGAATACAAGGATGTTTGTCTTAACCTTGTTCTGCATGATAGTTCCAAGCTCTGAAGAAAGCATCTGGAAGCCTGCGTCACCTACACATGTGTACTCCTCTACATCCGGCTCTGCAAACTTAACACCGAGGGAAGCACCGATCTCATAACCCATGCAGGAGTATCCGTACTCTACATGATATCCGCCGCGGCGGTCTGTCTTCCACAGACGCTGCATACAGCTCGGAAGAGATCCGCCGGCTGTGATCATGATAGCGTCTTTATCGATCGTCTCACGCAGAGTAGCGATTGCTGCCGTCTGTGTAAGAACTGTGCCTGTAGCTTTAACGAACTCAGGGATAGTTCTCGGATCGCGCTCTTTGATAAGCGGCTCAAAGTCGTCGCCTGTGTAAACGATCTGTGCAAGGCGGTCATACTCTGCATCCCACTCAGCCTTAGCTTCAACGATCTCATTCGTATAAGCTGATTTATATCCTTTAGCACGAAGATTTTCAGCAAGCGCTGCAACTGTAACCTTGGCATCTCCTACAGCCTTTACTGCATCATATTTGTATGCGTGATAACGGCTTGCGTTAATAGTAACGAACTTAACATCCGGGTTCTGGAACAGCCATTTGGAGCATGTCGTGAAGTCAGACATTCTTGTTCCTACTGCGATAACACAGTCAGCTTCTTTAGCAAGCTTATTGGATGCGGATGTACCTGTAACGCCGATACCGCCCATGCAGTAAGGATTGCTTGTGATAACTGCGGATTTTCCTCCCTGTGTCTCGCCGATCGGGATATTGAACTCCTCTGCGAACTGCTCAAGGACTTCTCCTGCCTCTGAATAACGAACGCCGCCGCCGGAGATTATGAACGGTTTCTTCGAAGCGGCAATAACCTGAGCCACATCTTCGATTTCTTCAGCAACTGCTACAGGTCTTGTGATCCTGTGAACACGTTTCTGGAAGAAGTACTCCGGGAAGTCGTAGGACTCACCCTCAACATCCTGCGGAAGAGCGATACATACAGCACCGCAGTCGCCCGGCTCTGTGAGAACACGCATAGCGTTGATCAGTGCCGGCATTACCTGCTCAGGTCTGTTGATACGATCCCAGTATTTACATACCGGTTTAAAAGCATCGTTTGTCGTCGTTGCAAGGCTGTTGCTCTGCTCAAGCTGCTGCAGTACCGGATCCGGCTGCCTTGAAGCAAATGTATCAGCCGGGAAAACAAGCAGCGGAAGGTTGTTTGCTGTTGCTGTCGCACATGCTGTTACCATATTTGCGGATCCCGGACCTACGGAAGCTGTACAGGCAATGATTCTCTTTCTGCCGTTCTGTTTAGCGAAAGCTGTAGCAACGTGGCACTGGCCCTGCTCGTTACGTCCCTGGAATACCTTCAGGTTGCCCGGATCAGAATCCAGAGCCTCACCGAATCCAAGTGCGATACCATGTCCGAAGATCGTGAATATACCTTCAACGAACTTGATCTCTTCGCCATCATAGTTGATGTACTGATTGTCGAGGAACTTTACGATAGCCTGCGCTGTTGACAGTCTGATCCTTTTTTCCATTCTTACATATCTCCTTTCACTCTTTGAATGAACCATGCTTTGTGTGCATGCGTGCACTTTGCGTGCACTCATAATCTTACTTAATACTTTAGCACGCGCACCGCAAAAAATCAAGAAATACACATTTCCAAAACAAAATATAGCATTTCCTATAATTTTCGCACTTGATTTATGTCTATTTTTTCATTAATTATTGTATTGCTTTATATATATTGTGCAAAGAGCATATATTATGTATCCGTAATCTATCTATTATTATGCTATGTTTTTTGCACGCATGCACGCATTTTTGCGTGCATTTGCCGAGCCCGGCAAGCGTGCTATGCACACTGACAAAGTCCGCGGGCGGATTTCTGCTCCCCGGCCTCTCAATCCCGAAGGGAGTAATCCGGACTTTACGCCCGCCGCGCGGCAGCACAGCCGCCTTCCTCTGCGCGGCGTGTACATCCCCGGAGGGTTTATATCATGGGAGATTGCCATAATTTCCCATGACATAAAAAGCGGCGCCCTTCCGGACGCCGCCATAAAGCTCCACAGTATTAATACTATTAATACCGCATTATGCAGTTTCCGGATAACGTTCCGGTTACGGATGTCTGTACCGGCTTCTGCCATAAGCAGACGCAGTCAGAATAGAACGATAATTACAGACGCGCTACTCCGCTCTTTCTTGCAGCCTCGGCAACAGCTTTGGATACCGCAGGAGCTACTCTCTTATCAAAAGCCGCAGGGATGATATAATCTGCTGACAGCTCTTCGTCTGACACAAGATCTGCAAGAGCCTGTGCGGCAGCGATCTTCATCTCTTCGTTAATGTCGCTTGCGCGAACGTCAAATGTTCCGCGGAAGATTCCCGGGAATGCGAGAACGTTGTTGATCTGGTTCGGGAAATCAGAACGTCCTGTAGCAATGACTGCAGCGCCGGCAGCTTTTGCCTCATCCGGGAAGATCTCCGGAGTCGGATTTGCGCATGCAAAGATGATCGCGTCTCTGTTCATGCTCTTTACCATATCCTGTGTTACAAGGCCCGGAGCGGAAACGCCGATAAATACGTCTGCTCCCACCATAGCATCTGCGAGAGATCCCTTGCAGCCTTCCGGATTCGTGATAAGAGCCATTTCTTCCTTGATCGGGTTGAGGCCGTCACGTCCCTGATAGATCGCTCCGCGGCGGTCGCACATGATCAGATTCTTAACACCTGCAGAGATGAGAAGTTTGGAGATAGCTACGGAAGCTGCTCCGGCTCCGCTCATTACCACCTTGATCTCATCCATTTTCTTGTTTACTACCTTAAGAGCATTCATCAGACCTGCCAGAGAGATGACCGCTGTTCCGTGCTGATCATCGTGGAAGATCGGGATATCACATTTCTCTTTCAGTTTTTTCTCGATCTCGAAGCATCTCGGTGCGGCGATATCCTCAAGGTTAACTCCTCCGAAACTTCCGCTGATCAGGTAAATAGTATTTACGATCTCATCCACATCCTTGCTCTTAATGCAGAGAGGGAATGCATCAACTCCGCCGAAAGCCTTGAAAAGGACACATTTTCCTTCCATTACCGGCATACCTGCTTCCGGTCCGATATCTCCAAGACCGAGAACTGCAGTACCGTCAGTAACAACAAGCGCGAGGTTAGCGCGGCGTGTCAGATCGTAGCTCTTATTTACATCCTTCTGGATCTCCAGACACGGCTGGGCAACGCCCGGCGTGTATGCGAGAGACAGATCGTCTTTTGTAGCTACTGGAACAGTTGCGATAACTTCGATTTTACCTTTCCACTCTTCGTGAAGTCTGAGGGACTCTTTTGCGTAATCCATTAATTTCTCTCCTTAACTTTAAATGAACGTTTACAGTGTCTCGCAGGCGGACCGAACATTTCTCCCGTTCGGGACCCTCCTGTGTTGTTCCGGCGCGGACCGATCATTTCGCCACTTTCGGAAGCGTGGAACCTCCATAAGGCATAACAATCACTTTCGCGTCTTTTCCAAGTTTTCCGACAGCCGCGTCATATGCTTCCTGAACGGTCGCATACGGCGTCATAAAGATGGATCGTACATAATCCGGCTCCATATCGGAAACCATATAAATATCTGCCCGAAGCATTACCTGCGCCACTGCGGATGCCTTGTGGCCTCCCAGCGCAAATTTAGCATTCAGACGGTCAACTATATCCTGCGGCTTTTCAGCCTCCTCAAACCACTGCTCAAAGACAGGGTTTCCCAGGCCCTCCTTGCAGGAGCCCACAAGAATGATAACTCCTCCGTCGCGTACTGCGTGCTTTGAATTATCCAGCGCTTTCTGCGTCTGATAAAGATTCAGATCTTTCGGTGCGCCGCCCTGCGATACGATAACTATATCGGCCTGCTGCGGGATCTTCTTTGTGTAAAGCTTATCCAGGTAAGCACATCCGTCCCGGTGCGCCTTTACCAGATCTCCTGCTACCGCGTATACTATCTCTTTATGCTCATTGAGCACGACATTCAGGATAAAATCAACGCCGACCATATCTACCGCTTCTTCGATATCCAGACGTACCGGATTCGTATCAATGTTTCCTGCATGCGCCTCCGCCTGCACCATCATGCTGTGATTCGACTGGATCGCATCCCAGGTAGATACGCCGGGCATGATCGCTTTTGCGCCGCCTGAATATCCGGCAAAATAATGATACTCAATATTTCCGATGCAGATCCTGCGGTCAGCCTCTACGACCTCGCGGACAATATCCACTGGCGTTCCTCTGGACGTCACGCCCACATGTACCACGTCGGAAGAATCTCCGTCAATGCATCTGATCTCGTTAAAAGCCCTTTCGCCTGCCAGATGGATCATTTCTTCTTTTGTATGCTTTCTGTGGCTTCCCAGCGCAAACACCAGGGTGAGATCCTCCGCTTTGCATCCTGCCGCGTAAAGCTCGTCCAAAAGAGCCGGCATTACCACCCATGTAGGCATCGGACGGGAGATATCGCTTGTTATCATCACGATCTTTTCGCCCGGTTTCACAATATCTTTTAATCTCGGGGAAGCGATCGGAGCCGCCAGCGCTCTTTTGACCTCGTCTTCTCCCATAAGATCGTATTTTACAGGGTTGGGGGTAAGGACATCGATAATATTCTCATCGGCGATCTCTACAGCCTGCGTTCTCTGGCCGATGCCAAGTTCTATTTTCATTGTAATCGCCCCTTTCTTTTTGTTCCGGATCCGGAAATGCCGCGATCCGGAATTCTCTTTTCTGACCGGTTATTTCAACGGGATCTGTGATCCGTGGCGAAGCGCTCTTACTACCGGCAGTTCTTCACCCGTCAGGAAACGGATCAGCGCGCCGCCGCCCGTGCAGATGTAGGAGATGTCATCGGTCTTGCCGTATTTCGTAGTTGCGGTAATGGAATCTCCGCCTCCGACAACAGTATATGCCTCTGTATCGCCGAGAGCATCCCATACGTACTTTGTGCCGAGCTCTGTAATCTCTTCTTCAAATATTCCCATAGGACCGTTAACAAAAACTGTTTTTGATTCGCGGATATATTTCTGATAGAGTTTTGCGGTCTCTTCTCCGATATCAGTCGATCCGATGCTTTCAGGGATCTCGCCGATCTTAGCCTCTTTTCTGACGCCGTCTTCTGTCCATGCGAGATCTACAGGAAGAACGATCTTATCTCCGTATTTTTCAAGGATGACTTTAGCTTTATCAAAGAATTCGGCATAGTTGGATTTTACAATGAAATTATAGCTGCCTTCACCGATTTTTTCGCCTTTGGCGATCAGGAAGATATTAGCTACAACGCCGCCTGCGAGTACATGATCCGCTGCGCCTGCTCCAAGTACCGACTCCATCATAAGGAATGCGTCGGCTATCTTTGCTCCGCCGAGCACAAATGTGCAGGGACGTGCCGGTGCAGCCATCAGCTCGGACAATACGACATATTCTTTCTCAAACAGACGTCCCATAGCCGACGGAAGGATCTGCTCAAAACCACTCAGTGTGGGCTGATCTCTGTGAGCTGCCGCGAATGCATCGCAGACATAAAGATCGCCAAGAGGAGCCAGCTTGCGGACAACGAGAGTCTTCGCCATCTCTTCGTGTGTCAGGCAGAGTTTTTTCTCAAAAAGAGTCTGCTCTTCAGACATGAAACGCACATTGTCCAGAAGAAGGATCTCGCCGGGTTTCAGGCTTTTGATCGTCTCTATAGCTGTCGGTCCGCATACGTCCGGAACAAATTTTACTTCTTTTCCAAGCAGCTCCGAAAGCACCTTGCTGTGCGGCTCTGTTGTGTAGAAGTTCTTATATTCGATATCGCTTCCCTGATGAGCCATAAGAACAAGCTTTGCTCCCTTGTCAGAGAGTTCTTTAATAGTAGGCACGCAGGCTTTGATCCTGGTAATGCTCTTCAGCGTGCCCGTCTCGTGATCGACCGGCTGGTTAATGTCGATCCTCATTAAGACGGTTTTTCCATTTACTTCAACTTCGTCAAGTGTACGAATTCCAAATTGCATTTCAAACCTCTCTTTTTTATGCTGTAAAAAAGGGGCGAGGCACTGCCTCCGCCCCTTTTAAGGTGTCATTTCCATATATTGACAGGATACGATCAGAATCCGAGACCCAGATCCTTGCATGCGCCGATGCCAAGATATTTGTTAGTCTCAGCAGTTCCCTCTTCACGTGTCTCCTGCATATGCATTGCAGCACGGATACCATCCATAGTCTCAGGAATAGTAACTGCTTCCTGCGGGATAACCAGAGCGTACATGATATCGTCGCCGCTCTCTACGATACTGTCTTCCCAAAGACCTACTTCGTACATATCACCGCGTACATGTCCGAGGTCACGTCCATATTTGAAGTAGGAAGCATTGCCCATGAATCCGTCAGCCATACGCAGCATACGGATACGAGGATGTTTCTTGAATGCTTCAAGAGCCATCTCTTTAGTGATCTTCTGTTTGCCGTGGGCAAGTACAGTGATGATATGTCCATGTGTTACAGGAGTATGAACAAGGATACCTGTAGCATTGATATGAGGCATGATCGTCATAAGGTCAACAGCCTGATGTGTAGGAGCTTTCTCCATCATCAGAGCGTTTGTAAGTCCGCGGTTATAATCGCCCGGATCTGCTACACGACGGATGATCGTAATAGCAACCTTCTCAATTCCGTAAGCTCTGTCCAGACAGTCAACCGTACGGATAAGACCCGTTGTATTACAGCTTGTCAATTTCAGATAATTCTTGTCAACGCCCTTCTCAAAGTTTGCGTAACCATGGAAGAAAACGTCAGCAACTTCGTTTTTCTCTCCACCCTGGAAGATAGCCTTAACGCCGGCTTTCTCATAGATATTTACTTTATTCTTCAGACCGATACCTGCAGGTGAAGAATCAAGCATAATATCTACATTATTTACAAGATCCATGAAATTTCCTGCTACCGGGATACCGAGCTCATCAAATTTGCTCTTGTCAGCACCGTCAACAAGGTAGAGATTATAAGGCATACCTTTTTCATATAATGCGCGAATAGCCAATGTAGGCGCCATATCAGCGATTCCCACAAGCTCCATATCTCCCTGTTTAGCGACACCATCAGCAAGACGCTGACCAATTGTACCGTAACCGGCAACACCAACCCTAACTTTTGCCATCTTAAAAGTCTCTCCTCTCTTAATTATTAAGATTATTATAATAAATTGGTAAATTCATTGCAATACCAAATTTTATTTATTTATTTTTCCACAAAGACTTACTCATAATTGTTGCATTTTCACGCCATTTTATGTTATAATTATGCCAAACTTGATAGATAATTAACACTTTTTCCTTTTTTGTGCAATTTGTATACAAACATTTAATAAACGAGGTGCTATTTATGCGTGTTGACAGACTGAACAATATGGAACGATATATTCTGAGCAAAGGAACTGTATCTCTTCAGAAACTGGCCGAGCATTTTCAGGTCTCGCAGAACACAGTCCGCCGGGACGTGGCTGAACTGCTCAATCGCGGACGCATCATGAAGGTATACGGCGGCGTTTCCGCACAGATGGATACCCAGCCGTTAAACCTGGCCACCCGCGCAATCTCAAACATGTCAGAAAAGACGAAGATCGGACGCCTCGCGGCCGAAATGGTCTCCGACGAAAGTACCATATTCCTTGATTCAGGCACAACCGTAGCCTGTATGGTCCCCTATCTGGCCGAGAAAAAAGACATTACGATCATTACACATTCCCTGAATATTATGTATGAAGCCGCAAAATACCCCTCACTGAACATCATCAGTCTGGGCGGTATATACAGCCACACCACATCCTCTTTTTCCGTTTCGTCTTTTGACCTGATCTCGGATCTGAACGCGGATGCGGTCTTCATCGCGGCTACCGGGATCTCTCTTGAGAAAGGCATCACTCACAATACATATTTCGAGGCAGAAACCAAGAAGCGCATCGTAAGCTGCAGCGACAAAGTGATCCTTCTGGCTGATGACAGCAAATTTGACCGTTCCTCGACCATTTCTTTCTTTAATTTCAACAGCCTGTACGCAATCGTTACCAATGCAAAGCCGGAACAAAAATTTCTCGATGTGATCGAAAAAGAGCACATCAAGCTGATCTATGAATAAACCTCATTCTTTTGTGCAGCGATGCAAAAACGGCCGGTCCCATGTAAGGGCCGGCCGTTTTTTTACCGCTGCATTTTCACTTATCTTATTAATAATTACTATATCTTTGCGCGCCGCCGCACAAGCAGCGAAGCTGCCGTCCTTTGTGCGGCGTGTGCATCCCCCGGAGGGTTTAGGAAATGATCGTAATTTCCTATGACACGAAAAATAACATCGGTCAGGTTTTGCACTTTATTTTTCATCGCATACCTGAAAGATCAGGAACTTCAGGTAATAGGAAGTCTCTTCTGCCCTGCTCCACAGTATCGGGTGGTCGGGCGACTGAGTCCTGAACTCTACCTGGCGCAGCTGTTTGTGTGCTGAAGAAGCAGCTTCGCGGATCGTCTTCCTGAACAATTCCTCCGTCATAAAATGTGAACAGGAACACGTGGCCAGGTATCCCCCGTCCTTCACAAGCTTCATTCCCCTGAGATTGATCTCTCTGTAACCTTTGACTGCCTTCTTTGTGGCTTCACGGGACTTAGTAAACGCCGGAGGATCAAGTATGACCACGTCGTAACGCTCGCCTGCCTCTACATACTTCGGCAGCTCCTCAAGCACATTTGCACATCTGTATTCTATAATACCCTCAAACCCGTTAAGTCTCGCGTTTTCAGCAGCTTCTTCGACAGCCGTTCTGGAAATATCGATCGATACGACTTTTTTTGCTCCGGCATACGCCGCGTTCAGCCCGAAGGATCCCGTATGAGTAAAACAATCCAGGACCGTCTTACCCTTACAGATATTCTGCATCGCCAGGCGGTTATATTTCTGATCCAGAAAGAAACCTGTTTTCTGTCCGTTTTCCACGTCCACGTAATATTTCACGCCATTCTCGCATATCTGTACTTTTGTATCAAACGTTTCTCCTATAAATCCTTTATAAGGCTGCATGCCCTCTTTTCTTCTCACCGAAGCGTCGGATCTTTCGTAGACGCCCCGGATCACGATCCCGTCCTGTTCAAGTATTTTTTTCAGCGAATCGATAATAAAAGGCTTCAGGCGATCTATGCCAAGAGAAAGTGATTCCACGACCAGGACATCTTCATATTTATCTATGACCAGTCCCGGAAGATGATCCGCCTCGCCGAATATGATCCTGCAGGAGGAAACGTCTGTCATTACATTTTTTCGATATTCCCAGGCATCTTTCACACGTCCGCGGATAAAATCTTCATCCACCGGGTCTTTTCTTCTTCTGGAAAGCATCCTTACCCGGATCCTGGACGCAGGATTATACAGACCATACCCCATAAAATATCCGTCAAAATCTTCCACCTTCACGATATCGCCGTCTTCATATCCGCCGCGGATATCAGCGACCTCATTATCGAAGATCCACGCGCCGCCTGCCTTGAGGCTTCGTCCTTCTCCTTTTTTCAACGTTACGACCGCGTCCGAGGTCAGATTTTTTCCCATTTGATTTCTCCTTCAACATCCATAAGCCGATACAAAAATCATGCCGCAGCCTTCCGTGTAAACCCTTTCTGGAAAAGGACACATACGGCGATGACCGCAAGACCGGCCAGATCAGTGATCAGTGACGGCACGATCAGCATGACGCCGCCTATTACCATGGCAATTCGGATCGCTATACTCATATATCTCCAGAGATATCCCTCCAGACCGGCGGAAATACTGAAAATACCAATCAGCGAAGTGATAACTATCTGTACGACCGCAAGCGGCGTTGTATCGATCATCAGCAGCGCCGGGCTGTAACAGAAAACGTACGGAACGATAAATACCGCTATGGCAAGGCGGGAAGCATTGAACGCCGTCTTCATCGGGTTTGATTTTGCAATTGCAGATCCGGCGTAAGCCGCAAGCGCTACAGGCGGCGTAATATCAGCAACGATTCCGAAATAGAACACGAAGAAATGCGCCGCAAGCGTAGGCACACCCATCCGGATCAGGATCGGGGCGCACGTAGCCGCCATGATACAGTAGTTGGCCGTTGTCGGAACGCCCATGCCGAGCACGATACAGCAGAGCATCGTGAGGAACAGCGCAATGATCAGATGATTATTTGCCACGGTAATGATCGCGTTTATCAGTTCGTTTGCCAGACCTGTCATTGTGATCGAGCCGGAGATAATGCCGGCAACGCCGCAGGCCGCCGCTACGGTGATAGTACTCTTTCCTCCTGCTTCCAGTGCGTCAAAGAACTTGGAGATCGTGATGCGGTTCTCGCTGTCCAGAAGACTGACCGCGATAGACGCGACGATCGCGAGGGAAGCAGCCCTTTGCATAGTCATGAAGTTTCCGGATACCCATACCACCAGAAGAACCAGGGGAAGAAGAAGATAGATCTTCTGCAGCAAGGTTCTGAATTTCGGAAGCTGCTCCTTCGGTATGCCGGAAAGCCCGAGCCTTTTCGCCTCAAGATGTACGGTTATAAAAATACCCGTAAAATACAGGAGCGCCGGAAGGACGGCCCTTCCGAGAATATCTGAATATGGTACGCCGACGAAATCCGCCATCAGGAACGCAGCCGCGCCCATGATCGGAGGCATGATCTGTCCACCGGTGGAAGCTGCAGCCTCAACGGCTCCGGCAAATTCCGCCTTATATCCTGTATCCTTCATCATCGGGATCGTTACGGAACCGGTCGTAACGGTATTACCTACCGATGAACCCGAAACCATACCGCAGAGAGCGGACGAAATGACCGCTACCTTTGCGGGACCTCCCGCATATTTTCCTGCGGCTCCGTTTGCCAGCTGGATAAAGAAATTGGAAATACCCGTTCTTTCCAGAAAAGCGCCGAATATGATAAACACCACGATATATTTGGAACATACATTGATCGGCGTAGAAAATATACCTTCTTTAGTATAAAAGAGGTTACGCACAAAATATACTACTCTTCCCCATGCGTTCGGGTTCGTAAGTCCGAAGAAAAGCGCATATATGACAAAGAAAGTGGCCACGCAAAGAATCGGTATGCCCACACATCTTCTGGTCAGCTCCATCAATATCACTACGCCAATGATACCGATCACGATCTGATACGGCTGAAATCTGGTACCCTGATTAAGTATCTCATTTACATTGAACGTAAAATAAAGAAAGGAACCTGTTCCGAGGATCATCAGAACGATATCATACCATGGCATATAGTTCGGACGTACTTCGCCCTTTTTTGCCGGGTAGATCAGAAATCCCATCATCACGATCGCAGCGAGAAAAGATGTAAGCCTGATCTCCTCCAGGAAGGTCGCGAACAATGTCACATAAATAGACCACAGCGAAAAACAGACCATGACGGCCTTTACCACCAGACGCGGAGTTCCTGTCCACACACGCTGATTTGATTCGCGGTCGTATTTTTTCATTATGGCGTCCACATCAGACGCCGCATCCGTTGCCGGAATATTTACATTATTATCTTTGTTCATGTGTATCTCCTGTTCTTCCAGTTATATCCTGAAGAGCAAATGTCAGTCACTCCTCCGTGTTTACAGTAATACCATGCTCGGCATAATATTTTGCCGCACCCGCATGGAACGGAGCTTCCATTCCTTCAGTGGCATTCTTAAGGTCGAGCTCGGCACCCTTCGCGTTTTCCAGGGTAATATCATCCACATGGTCAAAAACAGCCGCGGTAAGATCATAGACTGTCTGATCATCGAGAGCCGCCGATACGATGACCGTTGCTTTGACTGTGATTGTCTCGACAGGCTCCGTCTGTCCCGGGTATGTGTCCGCCGGAATCTGTAAAGGCGTATAATAAGGACAGTCTGCCAGAATACTGTCTCTGATCTCTCCGTCAATATTGACCAGATATACTCCGTTTGTAGTTGCAAGCTCCGTGATCGCTGTCGTCGGCGCTCCGGCCACGATGAAGGCAGCGTCAATCTTTTTGTCCTTCAGGGCTTCTTTACTGTCCTCAAAGCTCTGATACTGCGGCTTTATATCCTCCAGGGTGATGCCTGCCGCTCCGAGAACATCTATGGCATTAAAATACACTCCTGATCCCGCTGTACCGATCGAAACGCTCTTTCCCTTCAGATCGGCGATCTCCTTAATGTCCTCGTCCATGGTGATCAGCTGAACGGTCTCTGCGTACAGTCCTCCCAGCACGCGGAACTCATGTACGGCCCCGTCATCCTCGAAGGCTCTTGTACCGTTCCACGCGTAAGCCATAACATCGGACTGCGTGAACCCGAGCTGGAAATCGCCATCCTGCACGGACTGTATATTTACCTTGGATCCTCCCGTAGATACGGCAGTTACTTTTACGCCGGCGTGATTAGTCATATACTGAGCTATGACGCCGCCGTATGAATAATATGTACCCGCAGTGCCGCCGGTACCGAACATCATCCTGTTGCCGCCGCAGCCCGTAAGGGTGATCGCGCAGAAACAGATGACCAGCAGCAATGCCGTCATTTTTTTGAATTTTTTCACGTTATCTCTCCTTCTTTATCTGTTTTTATTTGCCAGCTTTAAGTTTTCCGGAAATCATCACTGCCTGTTCAGCAGAAAGTCCGCCAGATAATCTGACAGTATCTCACAGTCGATCCTGCCGGTATCCACGCAGATATTATAATTCTGCGCCTGTCCCATCTGGCTCTTCGCATACGCTTTGTAATAATTCCTTCTGTATGCGTCCCTCTTCTCCACATATTTCCTTGGATCCTCCCTGAGGCCGGGATCAATCTTAAGAGCCCTCTCAGCCCTGATTTCCGGAGATGCATACAGAAAAATATCGAACGAGTCGACTTTCGCTTCACGCAGTATTACATTTCCGCACCGTCCTACAAGGATACATGGTTTTTGTGCCAGATCCAGCATTGCCTTCTTCTGCGCTTCAAAGATGGCGTCATGAGAGCTCGTATAAGGAGCTGCCGAATTAAGAATAGAATTCAGCGTACGCGATATAGCGCTGATCTCTTCTCCTTCTTCATTGATCTCATTCTCCGAATATCCGCTCTTCTGCGCCGTGATCTTTACGAAATCCTTATCATACCACGGAATATCAAGTTTTCGGGAAAGTGCCTTCGCCAATGTCCTTCCGCCGGCGCCATATTCTCTGCTGATCGTTATTACCGGAACGGAACCATTTTCTGTTCTTGTCATAATATTTACTCCTTCTCAATGTAAATATTGTCAGTAAATAATGGAACGCCATATGTCCGGAAGATTTGTGTGTACATTCACCCGGCTTCCCCCCTCCTTTAGCGTTTCCGCTTTCCTGACAGATATAATAAACCGGTGCCTGAAACATACTCATTTCTGACACTTCATCTCCATTCTACATGATTTGCCCCTTTCACACAACCAAAAAGGCAGCGCGAACGCTTGCGCGTCCGCCTGCCTTTCAATTTACCTGTTTTTAAAGTTTGTTCTTTATAATAAAGGCTTCCCATATATCATTTTTTTACAGTTTAATCATGAATCGGGAAGTTTTTGTTTATAGCCTTTGCGCAGCCTGCGTTTAACAGTTCCGTCACGGCGTTATCTTTACGAACGGAACATAGATTATGTACGGATTATCAGCAGATACCGTATAATTCGTTCCCGCCGTAAGCTCATTTCCCTCTATTATATTGATCGCCGACATGACAGCCGCATCGCCCTGTGCGATCGCATCCTGCAGTACAGTCATTTTCATAGACCCCTCATCAAGCGCTGCCAGAGCGTCGCTTGTAGCGTCAATTCCTACTATCACCTTGGAGGATGGATCGATCCCGGCATCCTTCAGTGCCTGGATCGCGCCGAGCGCCATAGCGTCATTGTTTGAAACGATCACATCAAAATCCGCGCCGGAATTAATAAGTTCGGTCATGCCCTCTGCTGCCGCAGTTCTGTCATAATCTCCCATGATCGTTGCAACTTCGGTCAGGTTCAGGCCGCCGGCCTCCATCTCGGCGATCGCATTGTTCGTTCTGAGATCTGTATGTACCAGTCCTTCAGTTCCCCGCAGCAGGATATAACTCACATCCGTCTGGCCTGCCGCATTAAAATAATCGGCTATGAACTGCCCCTGATAAGCGCCGGACAGATTTTCGTCAGAAGCTACAAATACCGTCCTTTCATTGAGCTTTGAAGTATCGGCAGGTGCTTTATTCAGGAAAACAAGCGGCGTATCTCCGGCTGCTTCCATACATGCGTCCTGATCCTCGGAAGCAACTACATTTACCAGTATAGCGTCTGCATCTTCATTCACGGACTGTTCAATATACTGGATCATTCTGGAAGAATCGTTCTCACAGTAGTATAGATCCATATCTACATCATTTTCATCAGCAGCTTTAACCACCGCATTTTCAAGTAGCGAAAGATATTCATCACGGACCGACATTACATAGGACATATGATACCTGGATCCCGTATCCCCTCCCGCCGGAGCGGCTTCGGATCCCGTCTGTACATTGCTGCCGGTCTGCGTGGTAGTCACGGTGCTCCTCGATGAGCCACAGCCCGCTAAAAGCGAAACGCCCATCATTCCCGCGATAAGAACCGATGCTGTTTTTTTCGCTTTATTCATGATTGTATTCTCCTTTCCCCTGTAAACCATTCAGGTAATTGCGAAACTCAGC
>DFHP01000007.1 GCA_002371335.1 Eubacterium sp. UBA3720 | reverse complement strand
TATGGTATACTAATTCTGATTATGCGATTCTATCGCTTGCGCAGTGAGGAATTCTTACAGGAAGGAATCCTTGCGGGCACGGAAGGGAGTAAAATGGCGTATACTGCATTGTACCGTAAGTTTCGACCGCCTGCCTTTGACGAGGTAAAAGGCCAGGACGCGATCGTAACTACATTAAAGAATCAGCTGAAGGCAAACAGAATAGGGCATGCATATCTGTTTTGCGGTACCCGGGGCACAGGAAAGACTACCGTTGCAAAGATCCTGGCAAGAGCAGTTAATTGTGAGCACCCGACAGAGAATGGTCCGTGCAATGAATGTGAGACCTGCAGAGCGATACTGAACGGTACATCTACAAATGTTATTGAGATCGACGCGGCATCCAACAACGGCGTAGATAATATCAGAGAGATCCGTGAGGAGGTTTCCTACCGCCCCACGCAGGGTAAATATAAGATATATATCGTCGATGAGGTCCATATGCTTTCCACAGGCGCATTCAACGCGCTGCTGAAAACTCTTGAAGAGCCGCCGGAATATGTTATATTTATTCTGGCGACGACCGAAGCGCATAAAATACCGGTAACGATTCTTTCGAGATGTCAGAGATATGATTTTAAGAGGATATCCGCAGACACGATCTCTGAACGGCTCAGAAGCCTTCTGGAGAGGGAGAACGTTGAAGCGGAAGAAAAGGCGGTCCGGTATGTTGCCCGGCAGGGAGACGGATCAATGAGGGATGCTCTGAGCCTGATGGATCGGTGTATCGCTTTTTATCTGGGAGAGAAACTGACTTTTGACAAGGTGCTGGAGGTTCTTGGAACGATCGATACGGACACATTCAGCGTTTTGATACGGAAAGTGATCTCAGGAGATGCCGCGGGCAGTATCCAGATACTGGAGGAACTGGTCGAACAGGGAAAAGAGATGAGCCGCTTTGTGGATGATTTCATATGGTATATGAGAAATCTCCTTCTGGTACAGAGTTCAGACGATCTTGAGGATGTTCTTGATGTGTCTTCTGAAAATCTTCTGCAGCTGAAGGAAGAAAGTAAAATGATCGATCCTGCAGTGCTGATGCGTTTTATTCATATCTTCTCTGAACTGTCGGGAAATCTGAGATATTCCGGGCAAAAAAGAGTTCTGGTAGAAACGGCGCTTATCCGGCTTTGCAGACCGGAAATGGATGTAGATCAGGAAGCGCTCCTTCAGAGAGTACGGGATCTGGAAAAAATCGTTGAAGAAGGAGAGTTCATACCGGCAGGAGCTGTAAACGGCAATGCTGCGGGCCCCGGAACAACCGGTATTTCAGGAAAAAAAGAAGAAAAGAATAAAGGAGAAGAAAAAAAAGAGGATGTGCCGGTGAGAAAAGCCGCTCCTCCGGATCTTCAGAAGATCGCGGCCATGTGGCAGAAGATCGCGGGACGGACAAATGTGCTGATAAGGAGTGAACTTCGTAAAGCAAGACCGAAATTTAATCCGAAAGACAGTGAACCCGTTCTGTACCTGGAACTTAGCGGTAAGGGAGCGCAGCTGATGTTTGATCCGTCAGAAAAAACGCAGTGGGAAACAGAAGTGAGGGAACTGATCAAAGAGGAAACGTCAGTCGACGCGCCGGTTTCATTTTTGCTCAGAGAAGATGGTGAGAGCAGGAAGCTGACCTCGATCTCTGTAGAGGAAGCCGTCAAAAACAATATTAATATGGACATTGAGTACGAATAGATACGAAACAGGGAGTTTGCGGGCGGTCAATCTACCGCTGAGATAAACGCTCCGCGGGGATGCGCAGGGTTTCGCAATTACCTGCCTGGAAATAAAATAAAAAAGGAGAATAAGTATGGCAAGAAAAGGTGGTTTCGGCGGAGGTATGCCGGGGAATATGAACAATCTGATGAAACAGGCACAGAGAATGCAGCGTCAGATGGAACAGCAGCAGAAGGAACTGGAGGTTACTGAATTTAAGGCGTCAGCCGGAGGCGGTGCCGTAGAAGTTACGGTGACAGGAAAAAGAGAGATCACAAAGGTGCATCTCAGCGAGGAGGTTGTGGATCCCGATGACATTGAGATGCTTGAGGATCTGATCATGGCGGCCGCAAATGAGGCGCTTCGCCAGGTAGAGGATGCAATTGCCGCAAATATGGGAAAAATGACCGGCGGCCTTGGAGGATTTGGACTTTAATGGAGTACTATAGCAGTCATATCAGCAGACTGATAGAAGAGTTGGGGAGACTTCCGGGGATAGGTCCGAAGTCGGCGCAGCGCCTGGCGTTTCATATTCTGAATATGCCGGAAGAGCATGTGGAGAAGCTTGCGGAATCTATCAGAAGCGCAAAGAAAAACGTACGATATTGTAAAATATGCTGTACGCTGACTGACAGTGAAGTGTGCCCTATCTGCGGAAATGAGGCAAGAAATCATAAACAGATCATGGTAGTGGAAAACTCCAGAGATCTGGCAGCCTATGAAAAAACGCAGAAATATGAGGGCGTTTATCATGTGCTTCAGGGGGCGATCTCGCCCATGCTGGGTATCGGCCCCGATGATATCCGGCTGAAGGAACTGATGCGGCGTCTGGAAGGAGATGTGGATGAGGTGATCATTGCCACGAACTCCAGTCTGGAAGGCGAAACCACGGCGATGTATATCAGCAAACTGGTGAAACCTACCGGTATCAGAGTGAGCCGGATCGCCAGCGGAGTTCCGGTGGGCGGAGATCTGGAGTATATTGATGAGGTAACGCTGCTTCGCGCGCTGGAAGGCAGAGTGGACCTGTGAACGGAAAAGCCTGCAGATGACGGAGAAAACGGTTCTCGTATCCTGCGGAGAGGATATGCGAATTACAGATCCGACGCAGATCGGGCCGGCTATTGGAGTGACATATGGCGAACAACAGACGTATAGGAGGAAAGAAGCTGCAGCATGGGGGAATGATCCTTCTTGGCGCAGTCATCATCGGCTTACTGATCGCTCTTGGAGTGTATTTCTGGAATACGGGTTCTGATTATAGTTCATACAATATAATAAAAGAGCGTTCACAGGATGATACGCTGTCTTATTCCTACTGCGCATTTTCCGGAAAAGTGCTTCAGTATGGCGCTGACGGAGCCATGCTGCTGGAAGATGACGAGACGGTGATCTGGGAGACGGATTATATGATGAGTCTTCCAAAGGTAACCATCGGCAGCAGGTATGGCGCTGTTTATGATAAGAATGGAATGAACGTGGTGATATTTGACCGTGAGAAAACAGTAGGTACGTTTTCGACCAGGATACCGATCGTAAAAATGACCGTTTCGGAAACGGGAACGGTCGCGGCGATCCTTGACGATGGAAATAACACCTGGATAAGGTATTATAAAAGCAGCGGAGAAGAAATATCAGCGATCCTGACAAAGATCGATCAGCAGGGCTATCCTATGGATATTGCCCTGTCACCGAACGGCGAAATCCTTGAAGTGTCGTATCTGGCTTATAATGCGGGCGTTCAGGAGAGCAGAGTTTATTTTTATAATTTTGCCCAGACCGGAGATAATCAGGAAGACAACCTGGTGAGCAGTTACGAATACTCAGGTAATATTGTGCCTGAACTGATGTTTATAGATGATGACACATCGGCGGCCTTCACAAGTAACGGTTTCGTGATTTATGAAGGCAGTCAGAGACCGGAAAAGAAAAAAGAGATAACAGTAAAAAACAATATCGTCAGCGTTTTTCATAATGAGAAATATTTAGGGCTGGTACTGGAGAGAAACAGCGAAAAAAAGCCTTTTACGCTTCAGGTATATGATCAGAGCGGAAACTCTGTGCTGGATCAGGATATATCCTTTATGTATGATCATATTGAAATCATGAACGATCAGATCACCTTGTATCTAAATGAACATTTCTGTGTATACAATGTACGCGGAAAAAAGCGTTTCGAGGGAAGCTATAAACAGAAACCCCAGGCCTTCTTCGCGGTGAAGAACGGAGAGTATGCCGTAGTAACGGATGACGGGATACGCTGGATTGAGCTGAAATAAAAAATACGGATGGTTCCGGGGTAGTGATACTCATGAATCAGATCAGAAAGGGCGGGAGCTGAGATGAACTCAGACCCGCCTTTTATAATAAAGGTGACCCGAATCCCGCGCAGGGTCTCGCGAGGGAGACCTGAATGTAACAATTCCGGAAGAGAGTAGTTTTTGACATTGGCACGTTGAGTTAGTCCGAGGTTAGTTGCAGGTATGTATATTTTGTAAGATGTACAGATTGGCGGAGCTGGTCCCGAAGTCTGATACATGGGAGTTAGCAGGATATAACCAAGGGGTGTGTGCGGATGTCTCTTTTCGACGTCTGTACGTGTATCTGATAAGAGGAGAAAACTATATGGCATTTAGAAAATCGAAAAAGAAACTACCAAAGCCTGTAAAGGTGATCCTGATACTTGTGGTTGCGGCAGCAGCCGGAACAGGCATTCTGAGAATGCTCGGAGCGGGGGGCGTTATTCCCGGAACAGAAGGAGCGGCAGGGCGCCTGAATGCTGCGGGCGCGCTGCAGGAGGTTCTTTCGGCAGAGGTCGGCAGAAAAGATATATCTCAGGATGTATCCGGCACCGGCACGCTTATGGCTGAGGACGCGAAGGATGTGATCGTTCCGGCAGGTCTCGAGGTATCGGAGATCTATGTGGAAGAAGGAGACAAGGTTGAAGAAGGACAGGCTATTGCTCTTGTATCTCTCCTTTCCGTGAACAAAGAAATATTGTCCGTGCAGGAAAGCATAGACGATATGGAAAAAACGATCAAAGATCTTTCTTCCAAAGAGAAAAATTATGAGTTGAAAAAAGAGGTTTATACAGCGCAGAAAGAGGACCTGATCAGAGTCAGGGATGAGATGCGCGAGCTGAAAAACGACTGTGTGCTGCGCAGTGACAAAGCGGGCGTCGTGGATTCGCTCAATCTGTATGAGAGGATCGAGACCGGTTCACAGCCGGTGTCCGCAGGAAAAAACAACAGCACGGATAAGGATTCGGAGACTACAGAAACTACGGAAAAGAACGACCTGACAAGTCTTAGGAATACTTCCGGCACGGAAGCGTACAGCAACGCCCCTGCAGGAGGAAAACAGGTGATCGGGACGGCCGCAGTACTGAGACTGCGGGCAGACGGAGGCGGTCAGCCTTCCGGCGCTCAGCACTATGCTGTAAACAGCGCTTTCGGCGACGGCGCGGATGTTTCAGGAGAGAGTGTCGTAGAAGGTGGTGACAATGCTGCTTCGGACGGAGAAGAAGGAAATGATTCCGCCGGCGGAAACGAAGGCGTAAATAATACAGAAGGATACGGAAACGGTGCAGGCGGAAACAATACAGATGTAAGCGGAAGCAGTGCAGGCGGAAACGGAAACAGCACAGGCGGAAACGGCAGCGGAAGCGGGACGGAAGGCAGTCAACGGCCGGGTATATCCGCACCGGAAGGAATGAAGCCGATCACAGGAATACTGCAGCTGAATGTAGAGCCGCCGGCTGCGGGCGAAGTACCGCAGACAGAGCTTGGGACAAACCGGGCAGAAGGAGAGGACACGGCAGATGACGAAAGCCCGGAGAGAGCGTACCGGGGCGTCATAGAATGGATACCCGCAGGAGAAGTCTTTCTCCCTGAAACTTCTTACGCTGCGGTAATCACACTGTATGCGGAAGACGGATATTATTTCGCCTACAATGAAGGAGAGACGAAGTATCTTGATGTCGCGGTTGAAGGGACTCCGGATGTTGAATTCAAGTATCTGGACCTTAACCGGGATGGAATCGTGGAAACATTGAGAGTCGCTGCGTTTTTCCCGGAAACAGGTCTGCTGCCGGCTGAGGCAGGAGACATGGGATTTGGCGGCTATGGGGATATCGACGGCGGCTTTGGAGGCTTCGATGGTTCCGGAACCGCCGGATCAGGAACCGGCAAGACATACAGTGAAGCGGAGGCTCTGGCAATGACTGTCATCCCTGACAAGGATATGTATATTGACATTAATGTCGATGAGCTGGATATTCTCAGCCTTGAAAAGGGGCAGCAGGCAAAGGTCAATATCGACGCGATCGATGGTCAGGAATTCGAGGGAGTCATTTCTTCCATTAGCAACAAGGCATCAGGCGGAGGGAACGGAGAAGCGGCAAAGTACAAAGTCCGTATCCGGGTGGACCGTGCTGATGGGATGATGAACGGTATGAATGCTTCGGCCGAAATCAATGTGGGCGACAGAAAGGGAGCTCTGACAATTCCGGTGGAGGCGGTACAGTCTCTGGATGAAAAGAATATTGTGTACACAGCTCTCGATGAGGCTGGTATGCCTTCAGAACCAAAGGAGGTGCGCCTCGGATTTTCGACCAGCACGGAGGTGGAGATCCTATCGGGCCTTCAGGAGGGCGATATGGTATATTATCTGCCGACGACCGAAGATCAGGATGAAGGAGGCTATTATTATTTCTGATATGATTATTCTGAAGAATGTTTCCAAAATATACAGGATGGGAGAGAACAGCCTTCGGGCACTGGATAATGCCAGCATGCATATCCGCAGCGGGGAGTTTGTCAGCATTATCGGACCTTCCGGAAGCGGCAAATCGACATTGATGAATATCATTGGCTGTCTGGATATCGCTGATGAAGGAGAGTATTATCTCGACGGGCAGGAGATCCGCACCTACAGAGAGAATCAGCTGGCCGGGATCCGCAGCCGGAAGATAGGATTTGTCTTTCAGAACTTCAATCTTATAGGTAAAATGACAGCATGGGATAATGTGGAACTGCCCATGATCTATCAGAAAGTCCCCAGAGCGGAACGGAAGAACAGAGTCGAAGACGCGTTGAACAGAGTCGGACTCTACGACCGGCGTTTGCACAGACCTTCAGAGCTGTCAGGGGGACAGCAGCAGCGTGTGGCCATCGCGCGGGCGATCGCGGCCAGACCGTCTATTTTTCTCGCGGATGAGCCCACGGGAAATCTGGATTCCGGGACCGGAGAGGAGATCATGGCAATTTTTCAGAAGCTGCATGAGGACGGGAATACCGTTGTTCTGATCACCCATGACAGCTCCGTAGCCGAAAGGGCAGAGCGCCGGATCAGCATAAAAGATGGAAAGGTAAAGGAACTGTAATGCTCTATCAATCATTAAAGATGGCGTTTGCGTCTATACGGACCAGTAAGATGCGCTCGTTTCTGACGATGCTGGGGATCATTATCGGCGTATTCTCGCTGGTGGTACTGGTCTCGATCGTACACGGGGCAACCGGCTCCATTACCGACGAGATATCGGGACTGGGGACGCTGGGGCTGGACGCTGAGATTTTTGACACCAAAGGGAAACCGGATCTGACCATAGATGACCTGAATACCATTCAGGGACTGGAAAGCGTAGATGAAATCTCGCCTGCATACAGGTTTCAGGGGAAGCTTCGAAGCGGTCATGAAAGCAAAAATTCATATCAGGTAATCGGAGCAGCGCCGTCATACTACCGCATCAAGGAACAAAAGCTGCTTTACGGAAGATATATCAAATCGCCGGACATGGAGAACCACCTGCCGGTGGCTGTGGTCAATGAGACGGTCATCAGGGAGATCCTGCGCATTCCACACCCGGCAGAGGCAGTCGGACAAAGTATTCTTTTGAACGGGAACAAGTATGAGATCATAGGAGTGCTGGAAGATAATGAACTGTACTCCGCATACGGACAGACGCTTTACGAGATGCATATCCCGTTTACGAACGCCATTCGTCTTCCGTCCAACACATCCAGAGGAATATCGGAATTCTGCTTCACAGCCGTGAACAACGAGATGGGAGTGGCAAAAGATGAAGTGGGCACCTGGCTGGAGGAAAGATTCGGCAAGGCGGACGAGTGCTTTTATATTAACAATAATCAGGAGTATCTGGAATCCATGCAGGAAGTCACCGGGATACTCTCGCTGGTAATGGGCGGCGTAGCGGCAATCTCGCTGCTCGTGGGAGGAATCGGCATTATGAATATCATGCTGGTCTCCGTGACAGAGAGAACGCGGGAGATAGGGATCCGCAAAGCGATCGGCGCGACCAGAGGAGTTATCCTGACACAGTTTCTGCTGGAATCTCTGACAGTGTCGCTGGTAGGCTGCATGATAGGCGTCCTTCTTTCCGGCGGTGCCCTGCACATAGCCAATATGCTCCAGAATTCACTGCACCTGAAGCTGGTGCCGTCGATCGTGGTGATAGCAATGCTCTTTTCTTCGGGGATCGGCCTTATATTCGGGGCTTACCCGGCCAATAAAGCGGCCAGAATGAAACCCATCGACGCCCTGCGGTATACGGGCTGACAGATTCAACTCAGATGGGGAGTCCCCCGCCTATAGGCGGTGGGTATTGATTTAAACCTGACTAAATGGAGGGTTTCGATCCACCATCTGAGTTGAGCCTCCGGCGTATCGCAGAGCTGCGCAGAGGAAGACTCACAAGTGCGTCGCGCAACTCGCGCGCGGTCAGAGACCGCGATTGAATTATTGCAGGCAGGAAGTTTCCGGAAAGATTTGTTTCACGGGGAAAGATATTTCACATGAAATAAAAAAGGATGTGAAATGATATAATATGCTCCCGCTATGAGAGACAGTAAATAATAAAACTGTTAATCATGGCGGGAGTTTTCTGTTTTCCCGGCCGCCCGGATAAAAGTACCTGGTAATTGAGAAACCCCTTGCAGTCGGGAAATT
>DFHP01000060.1:17910-41348 GCA_002371335.1 Eubacterium sp. UBA3720 | reverse complement strand
GCTGTTTCCTTCGACTTCCCGGATTCTGTCCGTATGGACGCCGTATTCTTCCAGCTTTCTTCGAAGGAAGATCCCCTGTTCATCATCTCCGACGCATCCGACCATGTATGTCGGTATTCCAAGTTTTGCAGCCTGAACGGCCTGATTTGCGCCTTTCCCGCCGCCACAGTATTCAACCGTATCGGCAAATATCGTCTCTCCTTCTTCCGGAAGCCTTTCCTGCTTCAGGCAAACATCATAATTCAGGCTCCCGATCACGACTACTTTCCTGTTTTTCCTATCAATATCATCCATTTCTCTGTCCTCCTGCCGAAACTCATGGGCCGGGGCACTCCCACGGAAATCCTGGATTTTTTTGTTTCTATCGTTAGCGACATATTCATGCGCTGTCTCTATTCTGTGGTGTGCTGCCACTGTCCCGCGGCGCGCTGTCTCTATCCCGCGGCGCGCTGTCACTATCCTGTGGTGTGCTGCCGCTATCCCGCGGCGCTGTCTCTATCCCGTGGCGCGCTGTCTCTATCCCGTGGTCGCTGCCACTATCCCGCGGCGCGCTGTCTCCATCCCGCGGCGCGGTGTCGCTATCCCGTGGCGCGCTCACTCTTTCCTGCTGTCTTACATGATGAACAGCATGAAAAATGTCTTTCATTGATTTGTTCTGTGCTGAAGCCGTTCGTACAGTCACTCGGTTTTCTCCGCCGCGTAATACTCACAGCTGAAGATCTTCAGGCGAAAACACAAGGTTTTCTCCTTTGATGCGGACGGGGAGATCCGGGATACCGGCTTCGGGATGGACCATCAGCCATTTGTTTCTGGCAGACAGGCTCATATCCTCTTTTCGCACCGGAGCAAATCCCGGATCGAGCGGAGTATTTGTTCCGCGCGGAAGGAAGGTAGCATGGCAGTAGCCTTCTTCCCTCACATGACATGCGCAGTAATGGAGCGTCGTTGCATAGAATTCAACGGCAAGGCCCTCCGGTATATAAAACATTTCCACCTTTGAGCTGTCATAAAATCCTGCTTCATCAATATCCTGCTGCCGTCCCAGCATGACCACATGCTCCGTGACGGCGATATTTACTTCCGAACTCCGGTGATACTCCAAGCCGTTCAGTTTCCTGTTGTGACCCATACAGTATCCCAGCTCTGCCGGCAGCCCGCCGTAGAAGCTTTCCTGAAATTCCCTGAAGATCGAAAGCTTTTCCAGACGGGGATCACTGGCCACATATACTATTTTTTCCGGGATATGAATCTTTTTCATTTCACAGATCAGCTCCGCAAAATCATATCCTCTCACTATTGATCCGTATTGACAAAATCTTTTGTCTGTTACATGGTATATATTCATTTGATCTCACCCATATATTTATGGTCTGCAAAACCTTCCCGGGCCTTAATGTTTCTTTTTCGCGTTTTCGTTGACCATATAGTTAAAGATCAGAACGATCAGCAGAAGGCCTCCCCACACGATCTGGCGGCATGCGGTCGGGATGTTGTTAAACATATTCAGTACCGAAGATACCATCTGAATGATCAGAACGGCGAGTACGATTCCCTGTACATTTCCGATACCTCCCTTCGGGCTTACTCCTCCCATGACCGCGATAAGGATCGCCTGCATGGTGTAGGCGGCGCCGTTGTCGGCCTTTACAGAGCTGTAACGTCCCCACATGATGATTCCCGAAAGCCCTGCGAGTATGCCGCTGATCACATGCGTGGTCACTACAAGCTTTAGATTGTTCAGACCGGTAAACTCTGTCGCAGTATTATTGTTTCCGTACATTTTCAGCTGACGTCCCAGCATCGTCCTGGAAACGATCAGTCCGGCGATCAGCGCCGCGGCAATAAAGATTATCACCGTGACCGGTATTATGCCTATCGAAGAATTCAGCATGGATGTCAGCTGTACCGGAAATCCGCTTAAGCTGGAACCTCCCGTGAGTACGACTCCGAATCCCCAGAACAGCGACTGTGTACCAAGCGTGGCGAGGATCGCCGGAATACCGAGTCCTGAGATCAAAAGGCCATTCAGTGCTCCTCCGGCGGCACCGACTAGCACTGCCACCAGAAAGCCGGCAAAGATAAGCAGCATGACGGTCCCTTCGGACGCCTCAGGCTTTATGACCGACAACAGGAATTTTCCGCCGATTATGGAACTGAGGTTTGCCAGATAGACAACGCTCAGATCAATACCTCCGATCATGAGTGCCAGACCGACCCCCACTGCCAGAAGGCCGTATTCCGGAAACTGATTCATCATCGAAGAAAAATTGCCGGGATTCAGGAATTTGCCCCCCTGAAGCACCGAACAGATCACAAATACAATTGCAAATACGATCAGAAGTCGGAAAAAATTAGCGTCCCTTGTAAACATCTTCATGTTAAAGGATTTTTCTTTCATCATCACTGCACCTCCGGCTTATCAGCTACATCAACAAGTAATCTTCCGCGCCTTCTCTTTTCCTGGATCGCCGATACCGCAGTACCGATGATAATGATGGCGCCTGTAAATACGCGGGACCACTGCGTAGATACGCCTAAAAGGATCAGGCTGTTGGATACCATGGTCATCAATATGGTTCCAAGTACAGCGCCTACGATTCCTCCGCGTCCGCCTATCAGGGAAACGCCTCCCAGGACACACGCCGCTATGACGTCCATTTCCATTCCGATCATGTTATTCGGCGATACCGTCTGCAGCATGGATGCACGGCAGACTCCGATAAAGCCTGCAAGCATTCCGGAGAAGCAAAAAATAAACATTCTGGTCCTGAACACATTGAAGCCCGCTCTGGACGCGGCGACCTCGTCCCCGCCGACTGCATAGATGGATCGTCCCAGCATTGTTTTGTTCATCAGGAACCACGTTCCGACCACCATAACGATCATGAAGATAAAATGAACCGGCAGGTCTGAGGATAGTCCCGAGGCCGCGTTTCCCGCGGATATTATTTTCATTTTTCCAAGCCCGTAAAGGCCGGCTGTCAGCGGATATTCGCTGGATCCGAGGATTCCCTGCATGATTCCCAGATAGAGCGCGCTCGTGCCTAAGGTCACTATCATGGCAGGGAAGCGGAATTTCGCCACGATCAGTCCGTTGAAGGCTCCCATTATGAGCCCAAGGAGCATCGCGACCAGAAAATAAGGGATCGGATTTTCAAACATTCCGTCCATTTTTGTACATACAAAGTACATCGACAATGACGCGATCGCCGGAAATGAGTTGTCTACGCCTCCGGATATCAAAACCATCATCTCGCCGATGCAGAACATGGCCGGGATCGTCACGGAACGCATCAGATCCACCATGTTGTTTCCTGTGAAAAACTGCCCGCTCCGGATCTGCACAAGCAGACAGAAAAGAATAATGATCAGGGCAATGTAAAATTCATTTCTTTTGGCCAATCTTTTGATATTCATAGCTAACCCCCCTTAATACTCAATAGCGAGCGCCGACAGGGATGCTTCATCAAGTCCCGCTGTCTGCCGCTCCTCCACCAGACGTCCCTGGCGCATAACAAGCACGCGATTACAGTTTGACAGGATCTCACGGATATCATCAGAAATAATGATCACCGCAAGTCCCTCTGCCGCCAGCTTTTTGGTCAGCTTGTAAATATCATATTTGGCACCGATGTCCACTCCGACCGTCGGACCGTTCAGTATAAGGATCTTAAGATCCAGCGAGAGCCATTTCGCAAGGACACATTTCTGAGCGTTTCCGCCCGAAAGAGTCCTCATGGTATCCTCAATATTTCCCACTTTAATGGACAGTTCCCGGACCCAGTGGTTGACCGAATCTTCCACCGATTTTTCCTTCATGAACCCAAAACGCCCTGCATGATCCCTCCATCTGGTGATGGAAATATTGTTTGCAATAGACTGGTCCATGAACAGGCTCTGGATATTTCTCTCTGCCGGGACATAACCAACGCCTTTATCGATCGCATCCTGCACGGAATGAAATGTTACTTTTTCTCCATCTATATATATTTCTCCGGAATCGGGCTGATGACGTCCGAAAACAGTCTCGGCCAGCTCCGTTCTTCCCGATCCCAGGAGGCCTGTGATTCCCAGTATTTCACCTTCCTTCAGGGAAAAAGAGCAGTCGGCAAATCCATTTGTCAGCGTCAGATGACGGACTTCCAGCACTGTTTTTGCCCCTGCCTTTTCCTCATAGACAAACGGCTCTGCGTTGATCTCACGCCCGGTCATGTAGTAGACGAACTTTTTCTCATCCAGCTCACTTGTGGGCCCTGAAAATACATTTTTTCCGCTCCGGAATATGGTGAACTGCTGTGCGATCTCAAACACTTCATCGAGTTTATGAGAAACGAACAGCACTGCAATTCCCTGTTTTTGAAGATCCCGGATCACCTTGAAAAGATTCTTTACCTCTTTCTGGGTGATCGCCGTGGTAGGCTCATCCATGATGATCAGCTTTGCATTATTCAGCAGCGCCCTGCTGATCGCCACCAGCTGTTTATCGGCAACCGTCAGGTTTTCCACATTCTCGTCGAGATCTACTTTGAAATCAATTTTTGAAAGCGCCTGCAGAGCGATCTCGTTGTACCGTTTCCTGCTGACAAATTTCTTTCCGTTGGCTACTTCCATGTTTATCGCAAGGTTTTCTCTGACTGTAAGATTCGGAAATACAGAAAGATCCTGATAGATGACCTGTATTCCCTCATCGATCGCCTGCTGCGTTGTAAGCTTCGTATATGTTTTGCCGTCGATCTCTATCGTTCCGGCGTCCGGAGTATAGAATCCCGAAATCACGTTGATGATCGTGGATTTTCCACATCCATTCTCTCCGGCAAGGCAGTGTATTTCCCCTTTTTTGATCTCAAGGTCAACGCCGTCCAGCGCTTTTACGCCGCCAAAGTATTTCTTTACGCCTTTGATTTTTATAATGTTGTCTGACACGTTTGTTCCTCCAGATTACAAAGACACTATAGTTTTTACAGAAGGGGGGATCGGAACCAGCATTTCCATCCCCCGGATTTGAATTTATATTTTTGTTTATATGATCCTGTTTGTGTTTGCAGCAATCTGTTATCAGAAATTGTATTCGTCGACATTCTCGGCAGTTATGGATATGAATCCGTTGCCCATTAACAGCCTTGGATTATCCTCGTCAACGAGCATATCCTCATAGGCCGGAAGTCCCAGATCGGTTCCGTTACCGATTTCTTCCCCGTCAAGGACCTGACGGGCCAGTTCGCACATGGCGTAGCCCGCATCCGCAGGATCCCACAATGTGATACATGTAAGCGAACCATTCTTAAGCAGCTCTCTGCACTCGTTCGGCATACCCGTACCGACCACATGGACCCTGTCTGAAAGGCCAAGCTCGTTGATGGCGCGGGCAATTCCGGGAGTGTCGTCGGAGCTGGAACCTGTAAATCCGGTCACCTCCGGATATTTCTTCAGTACTTCTTTTGCTTTCTCGTATGCAGTCTCGGTATTGTTTTCCGACTCTACACGGGGAAGCTCTTCCAGAAGATTCATGTCAGGATACTCTGCTTCCTGCTGCGCTACCGCACCGTCTGCCCATTCGTTGTGCGAAGCGGTCGTAAGGAAGCCTACCATGGTAGTATAGGTCCCCTGCTCTCCCATAAGCTCAGCCAGGTTGTCCATGATAAACGCACCGTATCCTGCATTGTTGAAGGCTTCTATATCATAATCGCAATTCTGAACCGTAGAACCTTCGTGGCAGATTACGGTGATACCTTTGTTTTTGGCTTCCTGCAGGATAGGTTCACAGGCAGCCGGATCGACCGGGACTACGCACAAAGCGTCGATATCCTGATTGATCACGTCCTGAATGATCTGGATCTGCTGCGCCGAGTCCGTATCCGTTGGGCCGGTCATCCACGCTTCTATTCCGGTTTCGTCAGCCCACTTTTCAATACCCTCGTTCATACGGATGAACCATCCGTTTGTATTGCCTTTTACCACAACACAGATCTTATATGCGTCACCATCTGTGGTTTTCGCTCCGCCTCCGGATGAGGCGTTTGCAGATCCGGACGTGCCTCCGGCAGAGCCCCCAGCGGAGCCTCCTTGGCAGCCCGCAAGCATAGTCACAGCCAACGCTGCTGCAATTACTGTGGTGAAAATCTTCCTCTTCATAGTTTTGTCCTCCTTTTTTGCAAGTCTTTGACCGCATGCTGGCTGCGGTCTATTTCAAAAGATAATCACTTTTTGAAACCTTTTTCTGCGCCACTCCTAAGGTGCGGCATTGATTACTTCTCTCTTATAATGGTTTGCACTTATTCTTCCGGTATTTATCATGCCGTCTTTTTATTCAATATTTCTGTGACGGTTCTCCATCTCTTCATATGTAAGGTCCATCTCTTCCCGAAGCAGCATCACCATCACATCGAAAAGAAGGAAAAGGTGCTGCTCAAACAGATTGCCCATTGGTTGTACTGACGGGACCGCCCGCTCATCCGTTCCTTTATACACACATGCCGGAACAAACAGGGTACAGTCAGCCTCCCCGGGAGTCTTTTCGCGGGGCGCGCCTGTGATCATTGCTATCGCAGCTCCGGTCTTACTTCCTGCTTCCGCCAGATAATCAATGTGCCCTATTTTTCCCGAGCCATTTACCAGCAAAAACAAGTCGCCTTCTTTCATTCCGGGCGTTGTATCATCCCAGATCCAGTGCACCTCAAAGCCCAGATGCATCAGTCTCATGGCAAAACTTCTGGCCGCGATCCCCTCTCTGCCCGCGCCTGTGACAAAAATTCTTTTTGCCGCCATAATGACTTTAAGCATCTTTTCCAGCTCATCTGTATCCTGAGCGTGGAAAACCTTCTCGTGTTCTGTCAGAACAATTTGCACATACTCCTCGTATCGTCTCTTCAGATCCATAGCTAAAGTTCCTTTCTCTCCGGTCGCTGATCCTCTGATCCTCTGATCCTCTGATTCTCTGATTCTCTGAGATCATATGGTTATTTGTGTGCGGGTTTTCTGTATACTTTCTTTCTGAATGTTTCTGAATGTATAAGCGGATCGATCCTCCTTTCCCGTTTGAGCGGATGAATATCCGGTTTTCTTAAAGCCGGGCTATCTGTTTATTGTATGGTTAAAATAGATATGTAACCGGTTACATAGTTTTGCAAAAAAATATACTTTATATATCTCTCAGGCCTGTACTTTGCCGGCCTGTTTGTCAGGTTTTCTATAAAATCCTGCCTCTTAGAAATTCTATGATATCCATATGTAACCGGTTACATTTTTTTCAAAAAAATATTGTTTTGAGATTCAGTATTTAAAGGCGTTGTCTCCTGCAGAAATCTTATTTATAATTTCTGCAGAGAGGACCAAAGCCGATTTGTTTATCTCATGGATTCGGTTTGGAAGATGTCAGCTGAAGCTGACCCGAATCCCGCGCCAGGTCTCGCGAGCGAGACTTGAACTAATGTCAAATGGCATATGTGCCGATATCCATCTTATCTGCTCTCAGATCTGTATGAACTTAGTTCTATCCGATCACTGATTTTTCAGAACCGCGAAGTATGATCTCTGTAGGAAGTACTACCTTTTCTTTTTTTCCGTCAGGATCTTTCATTCTGCGGACCAGCATTTCCATGGCGATTTTTCCCATTTCGGTTTCCGACCGATGCACTACCGACAAGCCGAAATTTACGATCCGAAGTACCTCTATATCATCAAATCCGATCAGTGAAATATCTTTTCCTATCCGAATTCCCTGCTCTGTAAGATACTGTATGCAGCCTATTGTCATCATATTGTTACAGGTAAAGATTGCCGTAGGAGGATCGTCCAGCCTCATCAGCTGTCCGGTCATCTCATAAGCCGGATCAGATTTCTGATTACCTCTGACTATATATTCAGGTCTGATCGGGATCCCGGCCTCCTTCATAGCCTTTCTGTATCCTTCTGTTCTTTCATAAACAGGACGGTTGGAGGGGCTTCCCTCGATAATGGCAATTTTTCTGTGCCCTTCATTTACCAGAACCTGCACGGCGTCAAATGCACCTTTTTCATTTTCGGCAATGACCATGCTGAAATTTCCATCCTTCAGATCACGATCCAGAAGAACCACAGGTATCCCTGCCTTCTCAAGGCCTTCCAACAGCTTAAGCGTCCTCCGGTCATTTGTATCCACAGGAGAAATAATGATTCCTTCAAGCCGCTGCTCTTTCACCTGCTCCAGGAACCGGTGCTCTTTGTCCGTATTCTCATCAGAATTGCAGAAAAATACGTTGTAGCGGTACTCTTCCGCGACCTTCGATAATCCGTTAAGCGCTCCGGAAAAAAACGGATTCGCTATGTCAGGAAATATGACTCCGATATTGAGGGAACTCTGAATGCTAAGGCTCCTGGCAATAGCGCTTGGAGTATAGCCGAATTCAGCAATAACCTGCATTACCTTTTCTTTAGTTTCCGGTTTCACGGCCGGTGAATGATTAATTACCCTTGAAACTGTAGCGGTTGAAACCCCCGCTATATGTGCAATCTCACTAATATTCATGTAATGTAACCGCTTACATTTGTGATTTTAACATTACAGTAGCACTCTGTCAACGCTGCCGCATATCTTGCTCCCGTTTTTTCTGTTTTTCACAAATTGCCCTTTCTATATCTGTCTACTTTCACTATGACTATCTGGAATCATCAGAAACACAACACTTTTATATTCACCATTCTTCTCTATAAAAAAGAACCCTTCCGATAACGTATCGTACCACATAAACAAACTATCAGGCAATACGAAACCGGGGACGGAGGTAAGTTCCACTTTCCCGTGCTGCTTTTGGCAGCGCGGGGTGGAACGAACCTCCGTCCCCGGTTTCGTTTATTATTCAGACTGTTTACCGGTGATTGATTACTGGTAATCAGCTACGTTGTCAGCGTTGACCGGCTCAAATGGAACCCACATAACCTGGTCGTTTCCTTCAGCTGTTTCGAAGTCTGTACCGTCGTTACATGGTTTACCGTTAATGATGTTCAGAGCTGCGAGGATAGCACCTTCACCCTGTCCAACCGGGTTCTGGAATACTGTACAAAGCTCTGTTCCCTCTGCTACTGCCTGACATCCGTCTACTGTTGCGTCGATACCTGTAACTACAACGTCTTTTCCAGGCTCAAGACCAGCTGCGTTGAGGGCCTCGATAACGCCGATTGCCATAGAGTCGTTGTTGCAGAGAACTGCGTCGATATCTTCAACGCCAAGAAGCGGGCTGATAACGTCGATGGCTGTTGCACGATCCCACTCACCTGCGAGGTCTTCACCAACCTGTACATAGTTGAGCTTGGATGCTTCCATAGCGTCTTTTACAGACTGTGTTCTATGTGTAACAGCGTACTGTCCCATAACGCCGCAGATGATAACAACGTTGATAGGCTCGTCACCTTTGTCTGCAAAATGTTTATCAAGATTCTCAACTACGTATCCGCCCGTCTCATCCTCGTTGGATGCAACGATTGCCGCGTTCTTGTAATCTTTGATAAGTTCATTATCTGACAGAGATCTGTTGACAAATACACATGCCATATCTCCGGCTGCCTCGATACACTCTTTACCTGTCTCAGCGTCTACGACGTTTACAAGTACTGCATCTTCGCCGTTGTTTGCTGCTGTCTCGATGTACTGAAGCTGTTTGGAAGCGTCGTTCTGGCAATCCTGTGTTGTCAGATTTACGCCGTTCTCTTTTGCACATGACATAGCTGCTGCCTCAAGAGAGCTGAGGAACTCGTCACGAACTGACATCAGAAGAGTCATGTTGTACTCGCCGTCTGCTGCCTTTACTGCAGATCCTGACGCTGCAGAATCAGCTGCTGCAGAAGATGAAGATGAGCTTCCGCATCCTGCCATAAGAGACATTGCCATTGCACCCGCCAAGATACCTGCTACTAAACGTTTTTTCATTTTGCTATCCTTCCTTTTTCAATTGTTTCTCAAATCCTAAGATGACCTGACGGGGAGCTGCGCACCTCCCCTAAAAAGAATCCGTTTCAGGGGCAAAAAAGCAACTGCTGAACCTTGCCTTGAAACGATCCCAGCCGGGATTCTTTTGTCAGAGATATATGTAAATCCGCATTATCCTGAACCAAAACAATTGTTTCCGAATAATCAAGGATCCCGGCCATTTACTCGAGTTTGCACCGGAGCCCCTGAATCTCATCTCAAAAAACTATCGCACTTCGTTTTTTACTGATGAACCGCTTTTTTACAAAGGTTTCACCTCGCCCGTGAATACCTTTTTTTCATCTCAGACCCATCTAATGAATCCGCCGCACTCCGGAAGCAGTACTTTTAGAAAAAGGAGGGTAAAAGACTTACTTCGTGCAACTTATTCATTTGATGAGTAAATCATAAGCTTTTTTCATTCGATTTTCCTTTAAAAAATACCAAAACGTATAGCCGATCATCATTTTACAAACTCCTTTTTTCCCTTTAAAATCAACGTTTTTCAAACTCATCCAAAAACCGGCGTTTGTTTTTGTTTTCAAAAACTTGAATTTTCTGCTTTGGTTATCCCTTGAAGTCAGGATCGCATGCCGCTGCAGGAGCCTGGTACATCAGGATTATTTCTCCGAACCTGATCTCATCGTTATGCCGCAGGGAAAGCCGTTCTCCATTGCTGATCCTTCTCCCGTTCACATATGTTCCATTTCTGGAATTGAGATCAAAAATCTGATATTCCTTCCCCACCATATCGATCCTGGCATGCATGCGGCTTACTTCAGGCGACGGAATGACGATATCCGCGGCAGTCTGACTCTTCCCTATAAAATAAACAGGTTTAGTAAGTCTGATATCCGGAAGCATCAGATTCCGGAAAATAAGTTTCGCGTCCGGCTGTCCATTGTCACGCTGTTGATCCGCCGGGGAAAGCAGAGTCGTCCGCATATCTCCCAGTTCACGGCTCCACTGTGAACTTACTCTGCCGGACGGCGCATACTCCCGGCTCCGTATATCTTCTTTCATATTCGCACTTTCTTTCATATTTATATTTCGAATATTCTCTCTCATATATGGACTTTGAGTTTCTTCTCTCACATATGGGCGTTGAATTTCTTCTTTCATATATAGACTTCGCAGATCGTCATCTTCTCCTGTCTTATTATTATCGAAAACACTCTCGGATAAATCCCGGGGATCATTCCCAAAAGGAACCTCCGTCTCTTCTTCCGGCTTTTTCCTGACAAAACAAAGAACGCTGACAACAAGGATAAGAACTGCACCTGCAATTCCTGCTTCAAAATAACCAAATGCATACCCGGCTATGACGGCGGCTGCCGCGAGTATTCCCGTCGACAGGATCCACACTGCCGCAAGCAGCAGCCCTTTTCCGGTGACCGGCAGCTTTTCTTCTTCATCCTCCCGCGAAAAAAAGTCGTCCAGCAATTGCTTCCTTTCCTCATCTTCCCTGAACAGCTCATCTTCGGGCTGTTCTTCTTTTTTGTCCGCTGGTCCGGTATTTCCGAAAAAGCCTTCGACTCCTGCGTCGTCAATTGTACCCGGACCGGCACCGTCCATGATCTTCTGATAAAAACTGTACCCCAGTCTTACCGCTCCGCTGTCGTTATGGTCGATATGGGTCAGCAGGAATTCCCCCAGCTCCTGTAATTCCTCCCGAAGTATCAGCTCATTTCCGGGAAAACAGCAAAAATAAAACTGTTTCATCTGATAATCGCTGTATATATAATCCGGTTTCAGCAGGATCGAATCCTCCTGAAGGAGATACCCCCTGATCTCACGGAACATATTTGTCATGTCATCAAAAAAACTCTGAAGCGGGACAGCCGTTATTTTTTTCTCAGAAACCAGCTGGATCAGCGAGACTTTACCTGTGACATCATAGGTGTAAAGTTCTTTATCGTCTATTTTCTTTACCGTACACCCGAGAAGACCATGTATCTGGTTTTCCTGAAGCATATGGGTCTGATAATCGCTGTAAGTGATCTTCTCCGAGGAAAGAACCATGTATCTGTGATCAAGCTTTTCCTGAAATTCCATCTCCATAATTGTCACCTCTGATTACTAAGCTCATGAGATCATACGCCTGCTGCCCATAGTAATCTCAGGGTCCTCTCCGGCCTGACCTTCCTTACCGTTTTTGAAACCGAAAGTACAGGGATCAGACTCCGAAACGCCGGAAAAGTCTGCCCCGCGAATTCTACAGTTGTACTTCCCCCGTTTTGGCTGACTGAAACAGACGGGCTGCTTCCCGGCATCGGCTGACCCCCGACCCGCATATCTGCCACTTTACCTGCTTTTCCTTCCTGCTGTCCCCTTGTCTCATTTCCGCCGATCGCTGCCTCATAGGCAGCACAGGAATAATACACTCTGTTATGTATGTAGAAACACGTTACCAGCATCAGCGCAATTACCATAAACGCCATCGGCACAATGAAAGAAGCCTCCACCGTAAGACTGCCCCTGTTCCACTCCAGATCACTTTTCTTAAAAGAATCCATTTTCATAAATTCATCTCTCTTCCACACATCTATCACATTGTGACCAGCACCGAAGCCAGATATCCGGCCATAATAAACGGCACTGCCGATATCTCCTTCATTCTGTTCTTTATAAACAAAAATCCGCTGTATGCCGACAGAAGCATTCCTGTAAAAAGAAACGCCATCAGCATCCTCTCGCCGTCAGACCACGCTCCCAGCATAAGGAGAACGATCGCGTCGCCAAGACCGACTGCTCCCGCTGTAATAATACTTATTACTGCAGTGCAGATACCGGGTAGAAGCGGGATCACCATCACCCCTAATACGCTGCTCAAAGTCATCCCGCTGCCGATGATCTCTCTGTACGTCATAAAAACCTTCACCAGGATCCCGATAACCCCTGCCATCACTGTCGGACCCAGATAGATCTCCTTCCTCCGCACATCCAAAATACTGTTTCCCACCATAATCCCCGCCAAAGGCACCGCACCCACTATACGTATCGCATTCTCCATCACATCACCTCACGGAACCGGGGACGGAGACGCGTTCCATCTTTCCCGTTCTCCCATTTCCGTTTATATCCTTTCTTCTGTTTCTTCGTTACTGACAGCCGCCAAATATTAACATAGAGGAACTTGTGCGAACGAATGTGCCGGTTCCTCTTGCACATGCGCCGGTCACTGCTGAATATGTCCCTATCCCTCCTGCATATGCGCCGGTCACTGCTGAATATGTCCCTATCCCTCCTGCATATGCGCCGATCTCTCCTGCACATGCCCCGATCTCTCCTGCACATGCGCCAATCACTGCTGCACATGCCCCTATCCCCCCTGCATATGCACCGATCACTTCTGAACATGTCCCGATTCCTCATGGACATGTCCCGGTCCCTCCTGTGCGCATCTGCTGCACTGACTTATATTGCCTATCTCCGACATTTTTTCCATTCTCACATGCCTGGTCAGTCCGCTGCACGTCGCAGAATTGTGAAAACAATCACCTTCTTTTCCGATGTAGACGACCGACGCCATTCCACCGTTTCCCACACACTTATCGCAGGCATGGTATCTGCTGCCGTCCGCGTTTCTGCATCGTCCTACTGAAGACGAACTGACACCTCTGATATCCAGCTGTAGATGAGAGCACTGTGTTGAAGTATGATAAACACTTCCGTTATCCGTCATGTAGACCATGACGTCCCCCTCGTCATCGTAGGCTGACGTGTCTTCGGTGGGGCCTCTTCCTGTCCATGGATACACCCTTCCTCTGCATGCGATCAGAATTCCCGGAACCCTTATTCCTCTGACCGTATAGTGCTGCGGCACGATCAGATCGACGTATTCCGAACCGGCTTGACCGCCCGACAAAGCTGCTGCTGCCAGTCCTGTCTGTTCAGCTGTCTCCTGCAAATGTACTGTTTCTTTTGCGTATATCCCATAGATTTCCATCATACAGATCAACGCCGTCATACACAGCATAAAAAGCGGGACCGCAGCCGCTGCTTCCACGGTAAGACTTGCCCTGCGCAAAAACGAAAGTTTTTTTCTCCTATGTCTTTTCCCGACTGCATCCAGAATCAGATTTTGTTTTTTTATAAATCTATTGTTTTTCATTACACCTGTTCTCTTAAACTTCTCTTTCGAAAACACGCTGCAATCCAGCACATTTCATGGTCTACATTTTTTCTTCGTAACCGTAGATTTCCCGTACTGCAAGTTCTTTGTTTCCGAGGTTTCCCTTCAGGATCACATCCATGCTCCCGATGCAGGAGTCCAGCCGGAAGCTTCCTTTTCCTTCCGCCTGCCGCACATTCCATTCCGTCAGATCCATTGCGGATCCGGTCAGTGCCGCCTGATTTTTTGTCAAAAGAATGAGCCTCAGGTAGTTTTTATAGCCAAGCCCGTTGCTGCTGCTATGACGGATCGAATCTGCCTGATTCAGCACATAGGGCAGCGCGTCGATCGACAGCTGCCAGGAATCATCCGATTTTACCAGCGCGATCTTTCCGCCGTCCAGAAGCTCCCTGACATCAAGGATCGACTCTGCAAAGGCCCATCCCGATTTCAGTGCCAGCGAAACCAGAAACTGCAGTTCGGGATGTCCGAATGCGCTGCAAACCGCCAGGGCCAGTTCATCCGCCTCCGCAGCTTTTGCAGGATTACTCAGAAGATATGCGAGATTGGACGCCTCACGCATAGCCAGAAGCTTCCTGCAGACAGATTCCAGGTTTTCTGCGTCCGATCCTTTTCCTGCCGCCGCATACTCCATCTGACATTTGAATTCCGAATCGTTCTCTTCTGACGTATAGCACGGAAACATTTCTGTCAGAAAAATGAGCATCATCGTCTTTGAGTCAAATCCCGATACCGGCTCCGGGATCATATTGACGCCGCTTTGAAGGCTTCTCTGGCTGACAAAATTTTCCGAAGCCGGCGCATATTCCGGAACTGCTTTCCCCTCCGGGATCACCAGTGACAAAACTCCGCGGGTCCGAAGCTGCCGGAGCGTTTCCACAAGATTTTTCTTTTCTTCACTCAATGTGGCGCCCGCGCTTTCCGTCCCTGCAGAACCATCCGGCGCCCCTCCCCCGGACATACCTCCGCTGCCGGACGTATTTCCGCCGCCGGACATGCTTCCGCTGCCGGACGTGCTTCCGCCGCCGTGTGACCCGCTGCCGGGCATATTTCCGCCGCCATGGGCCGCGCTGCCTCCCGGGGATCCTCCGTTTTCTCCAGCGGCACTGTTTTTCATCTCATCATATGTTCTGTCGGCTTCTTCCGTCCGGGCCGTTGCTTTCCGTTCTTCATAGTTTTCCATTTTGTCAAAATCTCCCTGCAGGCCTGAAAGCAGTCCCTGCAGCGCATCCGCGCCAAGCTTTTCCTTCATTGCCAGGCTGACCTGCTGCGCAAAAGGACCTCCATGCTGATCCGTTGCCAGAATATATCCCTGTAATTCGGTTTCAAGATCCGACATACCGATCACATTTTTGGCCACGGGAACCGTATTTTTATCAGGAGAAACAATATACGAAGCATTCTCTCTGATCTCATTGGAAACCTTCCCCATCTGCAGCGCTCCCTCCCCGTATCCCCCGTCGGCAAAAAACAGACCATACTTCCGGAAAAGCTCCCTGTCATAATGTCCGAAAAAAGAATAAAGACTCTGCTCCAAGCCGCTCGCAAGCGCTGTCCTTCCTGCCGCGACCCGTGCGGAATAGAGACTTGCGGAGATCAGTGAGATCATGATCAGGAGCGAAAGAGACATGTATACGGTAATGCTGCCGCGCCGCAGATGCTTTCCATATCCATATTCATATTTCGTTTTCCGCATATTACGCAATCCGTTAAACGCTGTTTGCCTGACTCGTTATCTTTTGCAAAATAGTAGTGACCAGACTGGTCAGCTGTGATTTAAATAGTATGACCAGCGCGATCAGCACTACGAGGATCAAAATGATCTCCACCACTGTGATGGCGTCTTCTTCCTGTATAAATCGTTTCAGTTCGTTCATCTGTACTCCCTTCCTGTTTTCACACCTTCAGGTAATTTCAAATCTCCGGAGGGCGGGATTTTCGCAATAACCTGCCTCCGTTCTCTCAAAACTGCATCATCGCGGGGACCATGACCATCGCCATGACCACGATCAGCATCAGGCACATGGGAAGGAGCAGTCTGATCCCGGCTTTTTCACCTTCCATCTTTGCCTCACGCTTTCGGTTTTCGAACGCCTCCGCCGATTCCCTCTCAAGCTGGTCCAGCAGTCCTGTTCCTCCGCGTTTCATGTTCTGGGTCAGCAGCAGCGCCAGCCCTTTATAGCATGGAAGCGAACATCTTCTGCCAAATTCCTCGTACGCTTCCAGCTCAGTCATCCCGCTTCGCATTTTTGCGCAGATCAAAGAGATTTCTTCATATGCGTAGCGCACATCCTGTTTCTTCGCAGTATTCTTCCATGCTTTCCTCCATGTTCTATTTGTTTTTTTCTTCCTTTGTTCAAGTACATTCTGACGGCGGTAGCTCTGCTCGATCCGCTCAAGAGTTTTCCGCATGCTCAGGCCCGCGTGAAGGTATAGCTGCATTTTGCTTAGGAGGCCGGGGTAATCCCGCAGCATCTGCTCGTTTCGTTTCTCCTGTTCCTTTTTTTCGCTATCCTTCTCACGCATGACCCACATGATCCCGGCAAGCAGCGCAAAGCCTGACAGGATAATTCCGTTCCGGGATCCTTTTCTGTACCATCGTATCCCTTTGCCGCGGAACCGGTCCGGCAGAAAGAATGTGCCTTTCCGGCTGCCTTCATTCATATTTTCGGCAAAAAGCCTGATCTGCTCCGCTTTGCTGTCCTCCTCTTCCGAGGGAAAGATTACGATATTTCTCCTATAGCTCTCCGATACGTCCTGCAGCGTAAGATCCGCCATCAGAATTACTTCCGTCCCGCCTTCATCAGAACCGTGGATCACTCCGGAGGCGTCCAGAAGATCAGGTCTGCTGCTGTACCAGCTGATATTCACCGGTGAATCCTGAAGTTTTGCGGGAAGATTCAGATTCCTGGTTATTTTCTCCGGCGAAGTGTTTTTGCCAAGAATTTCTTTATCCAGCGTGCTCATTACCTTTTGGATCTCAGCGCCCGCCTCTTCCTTTGTATATTCTTCGTAGGGCAGATGTATCGTCACCGGATAGATTTCTCCGTCATCAGTTTTTACGGTCATCTCCATTTCCCCCGCATCCTGTGCCGAGTCTCTTTTAAGCTCTGTCACGTTATTTCTCTGTTCCAGAAAATTTTCCTTCGCGGACAGGCCTGTTCCGGCCAGATTTATTATGAGCAGTACCAGAAGAGCCTTCATATCGAGCAGTCTTCTGTATCTCAGAAAAACGAGTATTCCCGCCGACAGCATTGAAAACCACATCACTTTCATGTTTATACCTCGATCCGCACGATCTTTTTTCCCCAGAAAAAAGCAAAACAGTATACCAGAAGCGCCGCGGTCATAAAAGCCGCGCCGGCCGGGTTTCCGTACATATCATTCATCAGGGCCGAAAATGACAGCCTCAGATACAGAACGATTGCCGCCGGCATGATGCTCATGATCTGCTGTTCATACTGCTGTGAGGCTATGCCTGTTCTGATCTCTTTTTCCGTATCCATCTTTTCCGAGATGGCACGATAACACGCCTGCAATATCTTTCCGGTATCTCCGCCGCTTTTTTTCGATATCATCACGATTTCTGAAAAATGATAGATGTCCTCCAGGCCGCTTCGTCTTCCAAAATCATAAAACGCTTCTTCAATCGGAATCTGCAGTCTGCACTTTTTCAGGATCTCCTTCAGTTCCCTTACCATCGGATCCTCCCTCCCGTAAAGCCGCTGCATATCCTTTGCCGCGGCGGAGGTACTGTTTTCCATCGAGTACCCCGCGCGCATGCCTGAGTAAAATGACCCCAGAAATTCTCTGAAATGATACAAAAGCAGGCGCCTGCGTTTTTCACAGAGTGTTTTGTTTTTGTTCCTGAGCCAGACCGCGGCGACGGGAATAACCAGAAACGCCGCCCGCAGATCCCTGTAGCAGATCCAGACGATAAACGTCCCGAGCAAAACACCCTCCGCCCCATACCTGACCCATTCCCCGGGAGAAAAAATATATTCTCCGTAATAAATCAGCTGCTCCTTCGATTTAGTTTTTCCTGCCCGCAAAGCTCCGCCTCCCTGACAAAAATTCCTTCTTCGTTTCGTTTATACAGTGTCCTGATCTGCACTTCATCGTTACTGATCCCTGTAATCTCCGCGATCTCATCCACACATCTGCGGCCGTTCTTATCCCTTGTCAGATGGATCAGAATATCAACTCCTGAAGCTATCTGTCTTCGGATCAGTCCCACAGGCAGATCCATGCCCATCAGCACCATCATTTCCAAACGGCTTATCATATCCCTCACATTATTTGCGTGGGCGCTGCCAAGGCTTCCGTCATGTCCTGTATTCAGGGCCGTCAGAAAATCGCCCGCTTCGGCGCCTCTGACCTCGCCGATGATGATCCGGTCCGGCCTCATGCGCAGCGCTGTCCTTATCAGATCTCTTATGGTGATCTCCGTGTTCTCTTCCAGATTTGCGTTTTTTACCTCCAGCCTTACCAGATTCGGGATCTCCCTTATCTGCAGCTCCGCGTTATCCTCGATGGTGATGATCCTCTCATCCGATGGGATAAATTCTGTCAAAGCATTTAAGAACGTAGTTTTGCCTGTTGAAGTGCCGCCCCCCACTACGACCGAATATCCCGCTCGCACCAGAGCCGCCAGAAAATCCGCCGCCTCTTTCGTAAGACTTCCGCTTCTCACCAGCTTTTTCATCGTGATCGGTTCATCGGGAAAACGCCTTATGGTGAGGATCGGCCCTCCCAATGATACCGGCGGCAAAACAATATTTACCCTTGCGCCGTTTTCCAGCCTTGCGTCCACGATCGGGTGCTGCTCATTCACAACTCTGTTGCACCGCCCCGCGATCTGCTGGATCACATCCTCCAGTCGCGCTTCCGTGATAAATCTTTTGTGCCATCGGATCAGTCTCCCTCCCTTTTCAATGAAAATATCCCGATATCCGTTCACCATGATCTCGGTGATTTCCGGGTCATCGATCAGCTCCTGCAAAATATCCAGACGCCGTACGGAAAAAAACAGATCTCTTCTCAGATCCTCCATTTTTGCCAGAGAAAGACCTGCTCCGCGGTTCTCTGTCATGATCATTCCATCTACATATCTCCAGACCTCTTCATCCGACATCTGCCCGTTTTCCTGCAGCTCCTCCACCAGCTTCTCCCGCAGTCTGTGCTCAAGCGCAGTCCCCTCCCCCGCCGTCTCCCCACCCTCTGCTCCCGCGCCGGCGCCGGAAAAACCATTTCCAAAACTATTTCCTTCATCAAAGATTTCCCATTCTGTTTCTTTCAAATACTCCTGATCTTCATCTTTTACAGCCTCTTTGGCCCCATACAGCTGTTTTCCGAATGGTATTTTTGACCATCGGCTTTTTATATCCTGTAAAAAGCCTTTTTTATAACTCTTTTCCACGTTTTTCCGTCCTTCTTCCTCCATGATTTCATTCAATATTCCAATGATTTTATTCGATACTTCCGTGATTTCGTTCGCTACTCCCGAGATTTCGTTCGGTACTCCCGGGATTTCGTTCGCTACTCCCGAGATTTCGTTCGGTACTCCCGGGATTTCGTTCGATACTTTCATGATTCCGTTCGATATTCCCATGATTTGTCCTGCTTACCCATCGGCTGCTATCCTGATCCCATCGCCACGCCCAAACCGGATTGTCTGTAATCACATCCCATGCCGCTGCCGCTTTCATCCTTCTTCTCTCTGTTATCCCCAGTCTCATTCAATCTTCCCCCTTCACGTCTGCTCACATTATTATCCCTTCACGTCTGTTCACGTTATTATCCCTTCATGTCTGCTCATCTGATTATCCCCTCCGAATACGAAAGTCGTCTGGACAGTCATACGCTGCTCACCGGCCCGGGCAGCCATACGCCACACTGTTGTAAGAATATTCATACATATTTCTCCGCCGCCTCCCCTATCCCGCTCCTTCTGATCTCGTCGAATATGCCTCTGCCTTCCCGCTGCATCCTGACCGGCGGAAGCTCTACGATCACTTCCTTTTCCTGCAGAAGGCGCAGATTTCCCCTTTGCATCAGCTTTCGAAAGCGTGCTGTTTTTGCCCTTGCCGGAGAGTCGTTTTCCGTTATCAAAAAGATCTTGTCTGCCAGTTCAGCCATGGCTGTCATGTATGGCATATCCGCATCCAGGTCCAGGATCACGATCTCATAATCGCTCTCTTCCATGATCAGCCGTAAAAGCTCTTTGATCTCCTCCTGTGACATGTTGAAAAAATCTTCCGGCGAACGTACAGGCGCCAGATAATCCATATCTCCGGCAGAACAGATCATATCCCCAAGCTTCCTGACGGCTTCGGCACCTGTCCTGCGAAACATATAGATCAGGTCGCTGAAGTTTTGCTCCGAATGTATGCCTGTCAGCTCTTCAAAACCGGATATGCTTTCCAGGTCCATATAAAGGACTCTGAACCTCCGAGCCAGATTCCGGCCCATCGCTATGGCAAAAAGCATGCTGCTGCCGCATCCCGCAGGACTGCAGATTCCCAGAATACTTTTTCTTTTTTTCCAGATCCGTTCTCCTTCAGCCAGATGATCCCCTGCTCCGGCTGCCCGGAAGATTTCCTGCAGGATATTATCTGCCGGCTGATATTTATATACATAGGCAAAATCATCATACTTTTCCTGCCGGAAACCTTCTGAAAGTATCAACACCCGTTCGATACTCAGCTCACGGACCACATCGCTCATCAGGCGGTCCGATATAAGCAAAAGATTTATATGCTTCTTTTCAGCGTATCTGCGCAGTGTTTCAACCTCGGTAAAAACATGAATATCCATTGTTATTCTTTTTTTACTCTGGATATACTCCATAAGGCCGACTCCAAACCCCTCTTCCCAGTCGCAGATCGCAAGTACCTTTGGCCCAAACTCCATTACCTCGCCTCCCTTGATGATCCGGTACATCATTATCTGGTACATCATTATCTGGTACATCATTATTTGATTAACAGGATCTGTTCTGATAAATCAAAAATTCATCCTCGTTCCGGCTGATCTTTCTTCAATACATAGACATGGTCCACATAAGGACACTGATCAGAACCGGCAGCGCAAATGGCATTTCTCTGCCGGTATTTCCATTTGCATATCTCAATGAATAGACCATCAGACCTGCAATGCACGCTCTGAGCATACAATCAAGGACCCTTCCCGGTCCCATGATACTGCCCAGCACGATCAGCAATTTTACATCGGCGGCTCCCATTGCTTTTTTTCTGAAAAACCACCATAGGATAACTGCCGGTACTGCCATTCCGGGAAGAACGCATAAAAACAAACTTTGCACCTCTTCAATTCCTTCAAGGATCATGACGAATCTCGCAGTTAACGAACAAGCCAAGGACAAAGCCAGCAATCTGCCTGAGACCTTATGGCATTTTTCATCCTGCCAGGCCGCGAAGACAGACGTCGCCAGCGCAAGCAATTTATACAAACCGCATCACCTCAGGTTTTCCTGCAGGCAGGGACCTGCATTTTTTATTTGTTTTTCTGAATTGTTTTTCTGAATTGTTTCTCTGAACTGTTTCTCTGGACTGATTTCCTTAATTGCTTCTTTAAATTGAATTCCAGATTGATTGTTTGAATTGATTTCCAGATCGATTCTTTGAATTGATTTCCAGATTGGTTCTTTGAATTGATTTCCAGATTGGTTCTTTGAATTGATTTTCAGATTGGTTCTTTGAATTGATTTTCAGATTGATTGTTTGAATTGATTTTTTATACAGATTTATTTCGTTTATGTAAACCGAATTATATAATATATTTTTATGCTTGTCCAGTCATTTTCCCAAAGTGGATGACGCGGACACCGGTTCACCGGTTCTTCAAGCCAGAAGATGCGCGGTGCAGACTCCGGTTCGCTGGTTCACCGGTTCTTCAAACCAGAAGATGCACGGTGCAGACTCCGATTCGCTGGTTCACCGGTTCTTCAAGCCAGAAGATGCACGGTGCAGACTCCGGTTCGCTGGTTCACCGGTTCTTCAAGCCAGAAGATGCACGGTGCAGACTCCGGTTCGCTGGTTCACCGGTTCTTTGGGACCGAAAAAGGCGAGGCAGTTCTTTACTGAACTGTCCCGCCCTGTCTTTAATTTCTTAGAATTTGAATACGGCTACGCCGTAAGCCGGCAAGTCATATTCGATGTGGAACGGCATACCGTCGCACTCACTCTCATATGCTTTGTATGTTTTCTTTGCCTTGTGCTCTCCGCCGTATCTTTCTGAACGGCTGTCCAAAAGCAGAGTGCATTTTTTGTTCTGCGGAAGTCCGCACCAGTAGTCAGGTCTTGCTACCGGAGTAAAGTTGATCACGAACAGCAGATTCTCCTTTCCCTCCGGATCCCATCTGATGAAGCTGAAGATGCTTCTGTCGGCGTCGTTTGCGTTAACCCACTGGAAGCCTCTGTAGTCCATATCCGTCGCATATAATGCAGGATATTTCTTTTCCAGCTTCAAAAGGTCGCTTACCCATGTCTTCATATGCTGGTGACGTTTGTCCTCAAGCAGGAACCAGTCGATCTCCCGCTCCTCGCTCCACTCACGGTACTGACCGAAATCCTGTCCCATGAAGAGCAGTTTTTTGCCCGGATGTCCGAACATGAATCCGTAACCGGCTTTCAGGTTCTCGAACTTATCGTCCTCAAGGCCGGGCATCTTATTTATCATGGAGCATTTCAGATGAACTACCTCGTCATGGGAAAGTACGAGGATGTAATTTTCCGCGTAAGCGTAAGTCATCGCGAACGTCATCTTATTGTGGTTGTTTTTGCGGAAATATGGATCCAGCTTCATATACTCAAGGAAGTCATGCATCCATCCCATATTCCATTTGAGCGTGAATCCGAGTCCGTCGTCCTCCACGTCTCCCGTTACCTTTGGCCACGCCGTGGACTCTTCCGCGATCATCATGACGCCCGGATTCTTTCCTGTTACCAGGGAGTTCAGGTGTTTGAAGAACTCGATCGCCTCAAGGTTTTCGTTTCCGCCGTATTCGTTTGCCACCCACTGGCCGTCCTGACGTCCATAGTCCAGGTACAGCATGGAAGCGACTGCGTCTACACGGAGTCCGTCAATATGGAACTCTTCTACCCAGTACAGCGCGTTGCCGATCAGGAAGTTCTTTACCTCGGGACGGCCGTAATTGAATATTTTTGTTCCCCAGTCGGGATGCTCGCCCTGGCGCGGATCAGCATGCTCATATACAGCGTCTCCGTCAAATTCGGCAAGTCCGTTGGCGTCCTTCGGGAAGTGGGCCGGTACCCAGTCAAGGATGACGCCTATGTTATGTCTGTGCAGATAGTTTACCAGATATTTGAACTGCGTCGGAGA
>DFHP01000060.1:16798-17829 GCA_002371335.1 Eubacterium sp. UBA3720 | reverse complement strand
GCATAGTAACCTGTCACCTGATATCCCCAGGATGCGTCCAGAGGATGCTCGGCAATGCCCATAAGCTCAACGTGTGTATATCCCATGTCTTTGACATAGGATGTAAGTCTCTCTGCAAATTCTTTATAAGAATAGAAGCCTTCCGGATTGTTGTCAGAGTACGGATGCTTCATCCAGGAGCCAGGATGCACCTCATAGATCGAGAGCGGCTGCTTCTTCGGCGAATACTCGAGACGTTTCTTCATCCATGTCGTATCAGACCATTTAAAGCGGTCGATATCCGCTACTCTGGAGGCTGTTCCCGGACGTTTCTCCATCCAGTTGCCGTACGGGTCTGCTTTGTAAAGCTCTCTGCCGTCTCTGGTGTAGATCAGGTATTTGTAAAGGTCTCCTTCTTTGACTTCCGGAACAAATACCTCCCATACGCCCATATCGGCTATCTTTTTCATAGGATTGGCTCTGCCGTTCCATCCGTTGAAATCACCGACAACGGATACGCCTCTTGCGTTCGGTGCCCATACCGTGAACCATACTCCGTTCCTGCCGTCCTTATTCGACAGATGGGCACCCATTTTTTTGAATATCTCGTGGTGTGTAGACTGTCCGAACAGGTACTGGTCCAGCTCTCCAAAATGACTGTTTTCTTCTATGTTTGCTGTCCTCCTTGCGATCTCAGCCGCTTTCGGATCTTTTTTCGGAGCATATTTTCCGGAACGTCTTCTGCTGGCCGTGGCTTTTTTCGTAGTAGCTTTCTTCACTGTTGTCTTTGCGGCAGCTTTCTTTTCCTTTGAGTCGGTCTTCTTTGCCGGTATCTTTACGTTTTCCGCAGCTTTCTTTGCACTTTCGGCAGCTTTCTCCGTAGCTTTTATCGCGCTCTCGGTGGCTTTCTTTGCGCTCTCGGTCGCCTTCTCCGTGGCTTTCTTCGCGCTCTCAGTTGCCTTCTCTGTGGCCTTCTTTGCGTTCTCGGTCGCCTTCTCTGTGGCTTTCTTCGCGCTCTCGGTTGCCTTCTCTGTGGCTTTCTTTGCGCTCTC
>DFHP01000060.1:0-16649 GCA_002371335.1 Eubacterium sp. UBA3720 | reverse complement strand
TTTCCCCGACAGCTGCATGCGGCTCTGTTCCAGGCGCTGCTTTTTTCTTTTCCTCCGGTATTTCGGAAGCTTCCACATCCGCTTCTTCTCCAACCACTTCCGCTTCTTCAGCCTTCTCTTCCGAAATAGCGGCAACAGCCTCGTCATTATCCACAACTTCCGGTTCTACAGCCTTCACATCCTCTTCTTTTGTAGTCCCTGCTGCTTCAAATTTTACGTCCTTCTCTGATTTTGCCATAAAACCCTCCTTGATAATGTGATTTGATCATAAGTGACTGCCGGCTTATATGTATCTTATGCCAGCCCGTACATTCTCTGTGCGTTTTCGTATGTTACGCGGCAGACTTCTTCAGGGGAAATGTTTTTTATCCGGGCGATCTCTTCCGCCACATACGGCAGGTTCAACGATGAATTCCGTTTTCCCCTGTTCGGTACCGGCGCTAAATACGGGCAATCCGTTTCCAGAACCATCTGCTCCAGCGGCGCCATAGCCGCTACTTCTTTTAATTTCTTTGCGTTCTTGAACGTGATCACGCCGCCGATCCCCAGGTAGATCCCCATTTTCAAATATTCTCTGGCAATCTCGGCAGAGTATGAGAAGCAATGCATCACTCCTCCGATCTCTCCGAGTTTTTCTTCCTTCGACACCCTTAAAGTGTCTTCCGCAGCATCCCGGCTGTGGATGATCACAGGAAGCCTCAGCTCCCTTGCCAGATCAAGCTGGCGCCTGAACCATTCGATCTGCTGCTGTTTATTGTCTTTATCCCAGTAATAGTCCAGACCTATCTCTCCCACGGCTGCGGTTTTTTCCGTGTCGCAGAACCGCCGGACCGTGTCGATAGTCTCTTCTATTTCCAGTCCTTTTATGTTTTCAGGATGAATCCCGTACGCTCCGTAAACAAAATCATATTTTTCCGTGAGCGCCCTGGTCTTCTCCAGACTTTCCAGTGTGGACGAGGCGTTGACTACTCTTCCCACGCTGTTCCGCGGAAGAGAGAGAAGCAGTTCTTCTCTGTCCGCGTCAAAGGCCTCGTCGTCATAATGTACATGTGTGTCAAAAATCATTCTCTGCATTCTTCCTCACATCAGGAAACCGAAGATCCTGACGGCATATCCTTCATTGTGGTCAGAAGAGATACATCTCCGTCTGCGTCCTCCGCGGAGAGGATCATTCCCTCTGACATAAGGCCTGCCAGCTTCGCCGGCTTCAAGTTCAGAAGTACTACGACCTTCTTTCCTACAAGCTCCTCAGGAGCGTACCATTTCTTTATTCCGGAAACGATCTGGCGCGTCTGATCACCGATCTTTACCTGGAAGAGGAGGAGCTTTTTGCTCTTTTTTACCGCCTCGCAGGAAACGACTTCGCCGATCACGAACTGGAGTTTTTCAAATTCATCGAATGTGATCTCGTCTTTCAGGTCCACGTGGATAGCTTCCGCGTCGTCTTCGTCTTCCTTTTCCTCTTCGGCAGGAGCATTCGCTGACGCCTGCTCCGCGTACATCTGCTCGACCTGATCCATTACCGTATTCAGATCTGCCCTTGCGAAAAGTATCTCCGGCTTGTCGGTCACTTTGTTTCCTGAAGGATACAGTCCGAACTGATCCAGCTCTTCATAATCGCGTCTGACCGTGTTCAGCTGAGCCAGCGTCTTTTCCGTAGTCTCGGGCATAAATGCCTCCAGCAGTGAAACGCCGATCGTAATGCCTTCTACCAGATTGTAAAGGACTGTCGCAAGGCGGTCTTTCTTTGACTCATCCTTTGCCAGTACCCATGGAGCGGTCTCATCGATGTACTTGTTGCAGCGTTTGAACAGTTTGAAGATCTCTGTCATCGCGTCTGCGATGCGGAGCTTGTCCATCTTTTCCTCTACGATCGCAGCAGTGCCTGTGACAACGGCTTTGAGATCGTCGTCGACGGGCTCTGTGACTTTTTTATCCTCGACCACGCCGCCAAAATATTTGTTTGTCATGGCGATGGTACGGTTTACAAGGTTGCCCAGCGTATTTGCCAGGTCGGAGTTCATTCTCTCCACCATCAGCTCCCAGCTGATGATACCATCGTTCTCGAACGGCATCTCATGAAGCACGAAATAACGTACGGCGTCTACGCCGAAGAGTTTAACCAGATCGTCCGCGTAGATCACGTTGCCTTTGGATTTGCTCATCTTTCCGTCGCCCTGAAGCAGCCACGGGTGTCCGAACACCTGCTTTGGCAGCGGCAGATCCAGCGACATCAGGAAGATCGGCCAGTAGATCGTATGGAAACGGATAATATCCTTTCCGATCAGATGCAGGTCTGCGGGCCACATTCTGTTGAACTGATCCGTGCTTTCTCCGTCACAGTCATATCCGATACCGGTGATATAGTTTGTCAGGGCGTCAAGCCATACATAGACCACGTGTCTGTCGTCGAAATCTACCGGGATGCCCCACTTGATGGATGTACGTGAAACGCAGAGATCCTTCAGTCCGGGCAGAAGGAAATTATTCATCATCTCGTTTTTCCTGGACTCCGGCTGGATAAATTCAGGATGTGTATTTATATGCTCGATCAGACGATCGGCGTATTTGCTCATCTTGAAGAAATATGCTTCTTCGTTTGCCTTTATTACAGGTCTTCCGCAGTCAGGGCAGTTCCCGTTGACCAGCTGGGACTCCGTAAAAAAGGATTCGCAGGAGTTACAGTAAAGGCCTTCATAAGAGCCCTTATAAATGTCGCCCTTCTGATACATTTTTTTGAACATTTTCTGGACCTGTTTCTCATGATAATCGTCCGTGGTGCGGATAAATTTGTCATAGGAGGTGTTCATCAGATCCCAGATGTTTTTTATCTCTCCGGCAACGTCGTCCACATAGGCCTTTGGCGTTACGCCTTTTTCGGCTGCTTTCGTCTCGATCTTTATGCCATGCTCGTCAGTTCCTGTCTGAAAAAAAACATCATATCCCTGCTGTCTTCTGAAGCGGGCGATGCTGTCCGCCAGAACGATCTCATATGTATTTCCAATATGCGGCTTACCGGATGCGTAGGCGATCGCGGTAGTCATATAGTATTTATCATTTCTCTTATTCATTTTTCAAAAAACGCCTCCTGCATATATATTCATAGCCGTCTCCTGCCCGAAGATACAGCTACTCGCCTTATTATACCACATAATTACAAGTATGAAAAACTAAATAAAGTCCGCTCGCGGACTTCGATTGATATAAAAGGGCCGTACCCGGAAGGATACGGCCTGTCGCTTATTCTTTTTTATATCCGGATATCTTTTCAGATACGTGCTCTGATCATGTTCAGGATCCCGGATATCTTCGCTTCTTTTTCTTTATACTCCTGTTCGGACATTTCCTGCGTCACAAAAGCGAACTCGTCTGTAAATCCCGGAATGCTTATCGTCTCTACATTGCCGAAAACCTTCTGAATATCAGGAAGCTTTCCTGCGGCTGTGCCGTTTACGCGGACAAAGAAACGGCTTCTGGCCATTCCCTGATCGATCAGATCCATCGGCTCTTCGCTCCACTCCATCATGACATTGTCATTCGGATGTTTCGCAAGCTCTACCACATCGCCCACGACAGCTGAAGCCGTCGGCAGTTTACCCGCGCCGCTTCCGTAAAACATGGAATCCCCGAGCATGTTTCCGCGGACGAATACCGCGTTGAAAACGCTGTTGACGCTGTACAGAGGATTATCCGGTCCTATAAGTACAGGCGATACCATAACGGAATATCTGCCGCCTTCCATACTGCGGGCCGTTGCCAGAAGCTTGATGCTGCAGCCGATGGATTTTGCGTATTTGATATCGGCAGCCGTAATGTCCGCGATACCTTCCGTATAGATCCGCTCCCAGGACAGATGCTTTCCGAAAGCCAGAGATGAAAGGATGGCGATCTTCCGGCAGGCGTCTTTGCCCATGATATCCGCCTCGGGATTCCGCTCGGCGTAACCGTTGGCCTGTGCCTCCTTCAGCGCGTCCTCAAACTCTGAGCCGTCCGCTGCCATTTTTGTCAGAATGTAATTTGTGGTTCCGTTAAGGATACCGGAGATCTCTTCGATCACTTCCGCGGTAAGGGATGTGTTCAGCACACGAATGATCGGAATCCCGCCGCCGCAGCTTGCCTCGAAAAGATAATTGACGTTCTTTTCTTTCGCTATCCGCATCAGCTCAGGTCCATGCTCTGCTACCAGCTCCTTATTGGATGTACATACGCTCTTGCCCGCCAGAAGGGCTTTCTTCGTAAACTCGTAAGCCGGATTCATGCCGCCCATCGTCTCCACGACAATGGATACCTCCGGATCTTCGAGGATGATGTTATAGTCGTGTACAAGGATCTCGGAAACCGGATCTCCCGGGAATTCTCTCAGGTCCAGGACATATTTGACTTTCAGATCATCTCCGACTCTTTTACTGATGATCTCATTGTTTCTTTCTATAACTTCCACGACGCCCGAGCCTACGGTGCCGAATCCGAGAACAGCTGCTTTTATCAATGTCGTTTCCTCACTCTCTTCCTAATATTTTCAAATCATGGACTCCCTGGCTTTCCTGGATGCTGTCGATCATGTGACCCACATCTCCCTCCTCCAGGGCAGTCTCCACACTGATTGTCAGCGTGGCTACGCCGTTCAGCGGAATTGACTGGTGTATCGTCAGGATATTTCCGCGGTTTTCGGCGATGATCTTGAGCACCTCCGAGAGAATGCCGGGTTCATCATTCATCTGCAAAATAAACGTGATGGTCGTTCCCTTCGCATTGTCCTTAAAGGGCAGGATATCTTCCTGATATTTATAAAACGAGCTTCGGCTGATGCCGACCTGCTCCGCAGCCTGCTGCACTGTCAGGTGTTTTGAAGCCATGATCTTTTTTGCTTCCAGGACCTTCAGCAGGATCTCCGGCACTGCTTTTTCTTTTACAAGATAGTATTTTTCACCCATTGTTCACCTCGACTGTGAAGATCAGCCTTTTAAGGCCTGCCATTTCAGATATGCGTTGATGAACGGATCCAGATCGCCGTCAAGAACAGCGCTTGCCTGTCCCTTTTCACATCCGGTGCGCAGATCTTTTACCATTGTATATGGCTGCAGCACATAGGATCTGATCTGGTGTCCCCATGCTATATCCGTCACTTCACCACGGATATCGGAAAGCTTTTCCGCCTGTTTTTCCTGCTCGAGCATGAACAGCTTTGCCTTCAGCATCTGCATGGCTTTGTCTTTATTCATATGCTGCGAACGTTCATTCTGGCATGTAACAACGATTCCCGTAGGAAAATGTGTGATCCGGATCGCGGATGACGTCTTGTTTATATGCTGTCCGCCGGCGCCGCTGGAACGATATGTATCTATACGGATATCTTCATCGCGGACCTCGATATCGATGTCTTTTTCAATATCCGGCATGACATCGCAGGAAACAAAGGATGTCTGTCTCTTGCCGTTTGCGTTGAACGGTGATATCCTTACCAGCCTGTGTACGCCTTTTTCGCTCTTAAGGAGACCGTATGCGTTTGTTCCGTTTACCTGGAATGTGACGGATTTGACGCCCGCCTCATCTCCGTCGAGATAATCGAGCTCTTCGATTTTAAAGCCCTTGCGCTCTGCCCAGCGGGTGTACATTCTGTAAAGCATGCCGCACCAGTCCATGGCTTCGGTGCCGCCGGCACCCGCATTCAGCTTCATGATCGCGTTGCTGTCATCATACTCGCCGGAAAGCATCGTTTTTATAGAGATCGCGTCAAGCTCCTCCTTGAATTCGTCGAGCATTTCCTGAACTTCAGGTACCAGAGAGGCGTCGTCTTCCTCCTGACCCATCTCGATCATGGTCTCGATGTCCTCCATCTGGCTTTCCAGCTTATGATATGTATCTCTGTCGTCCTTCAGACTGCCCAGCTCTTTCGTCTGTGCAGTGGCCCGGTCCGGGTCGTCCCAGAAATCAGGCTCTTCCATTCTTCTTTCTAATTCTTTGATCCTCTGCTCCTTATTAGCGAGGTCAAAGTGAATCCCTCACTTCCACTAATGGTTTTTTTAACGCAGCCAATTCTGTCTTGAACTGCTCAAGTTCTACTACCACAGCTTCACCTTCTTTCTTTATATCTTATTTTTTACCGCTTACGCTCACGCCGTTCTGCGGCCGTGGCACTGTTTGTATTTCTTTCCGCTGCCGCACGGACACGGGTCATTCGGATAGATCTTTTTCTCTTTGCGCTCCTTCGGCTTTCTTACGGATGTATCGTCCTTGTTCGTGCCGGTGGCCTCAGCCACCTGCTCGCGCTCTACGTTCTGCTCCACACGTACGTGATACAGAAGCCTGATCGTATCCTGCTGGATCATGGACGTCATCTCGTTAAACATGTCGTACGCCAGCATCTTATACTCTACCTTCGGATCTCTCTGGCCGTATGCCTGGATGCCGATACCCTGACGGAGCTGATCCATGTCGTCGATGTGATCCATCCATTTCTGGTCGATGACCTTCAGAAGGACAACCCTCTCCAGCTCACGCATCTGCTCGATATCCGGGAATTCCGACTCTTTCTCTTCATAGAGGGCTACCGCATTTTCTTTCAGACGCTGTTTCAGCTCCTGTCTGTTCAGTCCCGCTGTGAATTCCTTGTCTACAGGTTTCATCGGGATTATATTAAGGATCAGGCGGTTGAGCTCTTTGAGATCCCATTCTTCACTGTCAAAATCCTCGCCGATGCACATGTCGACCGTACTGTCGATCGTATCATAGAGCATGCCCAGGATACTGTCGCGCATGTTTTCACCGTCCAGAACGCGGCGGCGCTCTTTGTAAATGATCTCACGCTGTTCGTTGTTTACGCTGTCGTAATCCAGAAGGCTCTTTCTGACGGCATAGTTGTTGCTCTCGATCTTCTGCTGAGCGCGCTCAATAGCTGACGTAAGCATTTTGTGCTCGATCTGCTCGCCCTCGGGCACGCCGATCGATTTGAATACGTTCATCATTTTCTCCGAACCGAACAGACGCATCAGGTCGTCCTCCAGAGAAATATAGAAACGGGATTCTCCGACGTCTCCCTGACGTCCGGAACGTCCGCGCAGCTGATTGTCGATACGTCTGGACTCATGGCGCTCAGTACCGATGATCTTCAGACCGCCGGCAGCTCTCGCCTCCTCGTCCAGCTTGATATCTGTTCCTCGTCCGGCCATGTTCGTGGCGATCGTAACGGTTCCTGCCTCGCCGGCGTGGGAAACGATCTCAGCCTCGAGCTCATGGAACTTGGCGTTCAGCACCTGATGCTGGATGCCGCGCTTGCGGAGCATTTTGCTGAGCATCTCTGACGTATCGATATTTACGGTACCCACCAGGACAGGCTGTCTTCTTTCGTGTGCCTCCACGACCTCGTCGCAGACTGCGTTGAATTTCTCTTTCTGCGTCATATATACGGCGTCGTTGTGATCCACACGCGCTACCGGACGGTTCGTCGGGATCTCGATAACGTCCATACCGTAAATATCACGGAACTCCTGTTCCTCAGTAAGCGCCGTACCTGTCATACCGCTCTTTTTCGCATATTTGTTAAAGAAGTTCTGGAACGTGATGGTTGCAAGGGTTTTGCTCTCACGTCTTACCTTTACGTGCTCCTTCGCCTCGATGGCCTGATGCAGACCATCGGAATAGCGGCGTCCCGGCATCAGACGTCCTGTGAACTCGTCAACGATCATGATCTGATCGTCCTTTACCACGTAATCCTGATCCTTGAACATCAGATTGTGGGCACGCAGCGCCAGAATGATGTTATGCTGGATCTCCAGGTTTTCCGTATCGGAAAGATTCTGGATATGGAAGAATTTCTCTACCTTTGCTACGCCCTGCTCTGTCAGAGTCACGACTTTATCTTTTTCATTTACGATGAAGTCGCCCGTCTCTTCGATCTCCTCGCCCATGATGGCGTTGATCTTACTGAATTCTCCGGACGCCTCGCCTTTCTCCATCTGTTTTGCCAGAATGTCGCAGGTCTCATAAAGCTTCGTGGATTTTCCGCTCTGACCCGAAATGATCAGAGGCGTTCTGGCCTCGTCGATCAGGACGGAGTCGACCTCGTCGATGATGGCGTAAACAAGTCCCCGCTGTACCAGCTGTTCCTTGTAGATGACCATGTTATCACGAAGATAGTCAAAACCGCATTCATTGTTCGTCACGTAGGTGATGTCGCAGTTGTACTGCTCACGCCTCTCGTCATTTTTCATGTCGTTCAGAACGCAGCCTACGGTAAGTCCCAGAAATTCGTGGACCTTTCCCATCCAGGCGGCATCACGGCTTGCCAGGTAATCGTTGACCGTGATAATGTGCACGCCGTTTCCCGTCAGCGCGTTCAGGTATGCCGGCAGTGTGGAAACAAGGGTTTTACCTTCACCTGTCTTCATCTCGGCGATACGGCCCTGATGCAGTATCACACCGCCGATCAGCTGTACACGGTAATGCTCCATGCCAAGCACACGCTTAGCTGCCTCTCTCACCGTAGCAAAAGCCTCAGGCAAAATATCATCGAGTGTCTCGCCTTTGGAAAGACGCTCCTTGAATTCCTGTGTTTTTCCTTTCAGCTCATCGTCTGAAAGTTCCTGCATCTGCGGGCGCAGGGATTCGATCTTGTCAATGATCGGCGTAATTCTCTTTAACTCTCTCTGGCTGTGAGTTCCAAAAAGTTTTTCTGTGAATTTCATAAATCTGTAATTCTCCAAAACGTACTTTACAGTTCGGCGCAAAAGCACCGAACTGTAATTTTTAAACTGTGATCATATCGATCTGTGTCTTTCCGCGGCGGATACTCCGTTTCCCGCGGCATTTTTTTCGGCGAAGCCGTCTGAATATGGCTCCGTCAGTGTCCGCCGGTTGAATTCGGTAATTTCTTTTTAAAACTCCCGCTTCATGATTAAACTGTTCAAAAATGACATGCGGGAAGTTTTTATTTATTATGCTTCGGGTTCGATCAGGCCGTATGTGTTTCCTTTTCTCTTGTAAACTACATTGACCTGATTGGTCTCTGCATTGCAGAACACGAAGAAATTGTGTCCGAGAAGCTCCATCTGTACGCAGGCGTCTTCCGGATACATAGGTTTGATGTCAAATTTTTTTGTCCTCTCGATACGGATCTCCTCATCCTCGAGATAGTCATTCTCAAGGAATGTCTTCTGGAAGGTATCCCCCATCTGATGCCTGTTGATAAGTTTGTTTTTATATTTGCGAAGCTGTCTCTCGATGACCTCTTCTACGAGATCGATGGATACGTACATATCGTTGCTGACCTGCTCCGAACGGATGATGTTTCCTTTGACAGGAATCGTCACCTCGATCTTCTGTCTTTCTTTCTCAACGCTCAGCGTAACGTCAATGCTCATATCCGGCTTGAAGTATCTCTCCAGCTTCCCAAGCTTTGTATTTATAGCCTTTCTAAGTCCTTCCGTGACCTCGATATTTTTTCCTCTGATATTGATATTCATCAAACCGCCTCCTCTTCGTCCCTGTGAATGGACGTAATATTAATCGTATTATAACAATTTGACAGTATATTTGCAATCGTGAAACTGACAACAGCCGCGGCCGGAAACTGACATCAGCCGCGGACATAACCTGTTCAACTCAGACAGGGGATTGAACCCCTCCGCCGAGTCAAATTTGATTCATTATCCACCGCCTATAGGCGGGGGACTCCCTATCCGAGTCGAAGTTACCCTTACAAATAACTTTCCACATGGCTTTTCTGAACCCGTCTGAGCATAGCAATAATAATTGCAGATCCCTCACCTCTGCTCTATGCCCTTGCCGGTGTCCTGCAGAAGCGCCTGATATATGTCTCTTCTGGAGCAGCCCCGGTCTGCTGCCGCCAGCTTCATGGCAGTTTTTTTGTCCCGGCCCTGATCTATGTAATGCTGTACATGATCCTTCACCGAATACTGTGTCCATTTTTCCTCTGATTCACGGCGCAGTTCTTCCTCCGTCTTTCCGTGGATGACAAGCACGTACTCTCCCCGGGGTTTTTCTTCGGCATACAGTGCGGCGGCCTCGCTGATCGTCGTGCGCAGTACCTTTTCATGCTTTTTTGTAAGCTCTTTGCAGATGGCGATCCGTCTGTCCCCGCCGAGGACCGCCTTAAGATCCTCCAGGGTTTTTACCAGATGATGCGGGGCTTCGTACAGGATCATTGTCCTGGTTTCATCCTTAAGTCTTTCCAAGGCCTGCCTGCGCACCTTCGTCTCTCTGGACAAAAAAGCTTCGAACACAAAGCTTCCTGTGGGCATTCCCGAAATGATCAGCGCGCTGACAAAAGCTGCCGGTCCGGGCACGGAAAACACTTCGATGCCGGCCTCCGCCGCCATCTGTACTACGACCTCCCCGGGATCGGATATACCCGGCGTTCCGGCGTCTGTGATCAGCGCCACCGTCTCTCCCCGGAGCATGCGGTCCACCAGATATTTCCCTTTGTCATATTTATTGTATTCATGATAGCTGGTCATGGATACATGGATATCAAAATGATTCAGCAGCTTGATGCTGTTCCTGGTATCTTCCGCCGCGATCACATCCGCTTCCTTCAGGATGCGGACTGCCCTTGGCGGCATATCCTCCAGATTACCGATGGGCGTTGCCACGAGAAATAGTTTTCCGGTCATAGATGTCTTTTCCTTTTCTGTTATATATTCACGGAAGGCCGTTTACCGGCGGTTCCAGCCGTAGATCTGAACGATCTCGTCAGTGTAGACGCCCTGTTCTTTATAAACGATCAGGGGCGGTTCTACCGACAGCCGGGAATTTCCTCCTCTGACAGCTTCGATCAGCACCATGTTTGGTTCTTTGTCAACGAAGGGGTAGACCAGGCGCATCCTTTTTGGCTCCAGATGATGGTTTGTCAGCGTCCTGATGATTTCCGCCAGACGGAAGGGTCTGTGTACCAGGAAAAGTCTTCCCCTCGGCTTCAGGATGGCGGCCGCGTTTGCTGCAAGTTCATCAAATGTGCACAGTATTTCATGGCGTGCTATGGCCTTGGTCCTGTCGGGGTTGGTCAGGCCGTGACTTCCGATCATGTACGGCGGATTGCTGACCACTATATCAAAAGAAGCCGCCCCGAATATCGGTGCAGCCTCTCTGATGTCTCCTGTCACGATGCTGATCCTGTCTTCGAGGCGGTTGAACCTGACGCTGCGTCCGGCCAGTTCCGCGCTTGATTCCTGGATCTCAAGCCCTATGATATCTCTGCACTCCGTCTTTGCTGCCAGAAGTATCGGAATGATCCCGTTTCCGCATCCGAAATCAATGATCCTGTCATTCTTCTTTGCTCTGACGAAATCGGATAAAAGCACCGCATCTATTCCAAAACGAAAATTTGCTTCTGACTGAATGAGATAAAACCCATTCATCAGATCGTCCAGCTGTTCGCCTTCACGCAGCACAGCCGGATCGGGCAGAATATCATTTGTTCTCTGCATTATTATCTTTTACCTGTTCTTTAGGCGCCCTTTCTCTTCCGCGCCGATCCCGTCCATGATTCCTGCGATTTCCGGAGCCGTCTTTGACGCGCTCTTTTTTTGCGGTTTCTTTCTGCCCGCGGTTATCTTCGCCGGATCTCATTTCCCTGTTCCTGTCTTCGCCGTTTCCGGAGTTCCTGCGCGAATCGCGGCGGCTGTCATCTTTGCCCTGATTTTCCCTGCGGGAAGGCGAATTCGCCGGCTTATTCTGTCCGTTTCTCCGCCGCTGGTCTTTTTTCCCTTTGGCGCGATTATTCTGCGGTGCCTCGGATGCTTCGTTTCCTTCTGCCGATTTGTGCTTATCACGGTTCTCCTGACTGTTTGCTCCGTTTCCGGCTTTGCGGTCGCGGTTTCTGCGTCCCTGCCGGGAAATTTTTCCACCTTTATCACCGTTATTTTCAACATTTACGGTTTCCGAAGGCACATCCTCGAACGCTTCGGACGTTCCGACGTCCTGTCTCTCTTCATCTGTCTCTTTATCCGAAATGCCTGTCTGTTCTGTGATTCCCTTTGCTTCGCGGAACTTTCTTTCTGTGTCTTTTTCGTTCTGTGAACGCGTCTTTTCTAAGTCTTCTGCAGTCTGATCCTCCAGTTCACGGAGCACATCTTCGCCAACCTCTGTCATCGGCTGTTCCTGTACAGGCTTTTTCCCTCTTCCCTTTCGCCTTCTGGCGATCACGGTGAGGTCGTCCGCGAGATATTTCTCTACTTCTTTGTTATCGTCCTCCGTCTGTATGATGACGCGGACCTCCTGTTTCAGTATGTCAACGGAAATGATCTCTCCGACCGTGCCGTCCGGAGCTTTGACTGTATCGCCTACATTGGGCATTTTACGGTTCAGATACTCATATGTTTCTTCTTCGTTTTTCAGACAGCACATGAGGCGTCCGCATACGCCGGATATTTTCGTCGGATTCAAGGACAGATTTTGTTCTTTTGCCATCTTTATGGATACGGGAGCAAAATCCGACAGGTACGCCGAGCAGCAAAGGGGTCTGCCGCAGATGCCATAGCCTCCAAGTATTTTTGTCTCATCCCGGACGCCGATCTGGCGGAGTTCGATCCTGGTCTTGAACACCGACGCCAGATCCTTGATAAGCTCACGGAAGTCCACACGTCCGTCCGCGGTAAAATAAAAAAGCGCTTTTTTGTTATCAAAGGTGTACTCAGCGTCGATCAGCTTCATGTCCAGATCATGCTTTCTGATCCTTTGTTTACATATGAAGAATGCTTCTTTTGCTTTCCGTCTGTTTTCTGCGGCGTGGGCCAGATCCTCCGGCGTTGCAACGCGGATGACGCTTTTGAGAGGCTGAACGATCTGGTTTTCATCCACCTCCGACGGCGGGAGCACCACTCTGCCGCATTCAATGCCTCTGGCGGTCTCCACGATGACATTGTCTCCCGTCTTCATTTCCATAGATTCCGGGGAAAAATAGTATATTTTTCCTGCGTTCCGGAATCTGACTCCAATTATTTTTATCATTGATCAGTTCTCCCTGATTGTCAGAAACAGGAGTTCCATTACCAGATCAAAATTGACATTGGCACGAAGTCTCTGCTCCGCCTTCTCAATTGCTTCGAGAATTTTCTCAAGGCCTTCGTATGAGCTGACAGACGCCCTGCTTCTGATCGCATTGATTTCGTCTTTAAATATGAGGCTGTCCACCTCACGGGTCGCTTTAAACATTAAAACGTCCCTGAACCACATGGAGAAGAATTCCAGATATTCGTTAATGTTCTGTTTGTCATCAGACATCATGCGGACCACATCCAGCACCTCGCCCACGTTTCTGTTTCCGTAGGATTTCAGGATCTGAATTGCTTTTTCCGTCATTTCCTCAAACTCCGGTGATCTCGCCGCCTCTATCGCTTTTCCCACATTTCCCTGGGCAAAAGATGTCAGAATATCCGCCTTGTAGTCCGGCACGTGAAGATTTGACATGAGAAATTCTTTTACCTGGCGGTCTCTGACCGGCCTGAGATTCAGAGTGACGCATCTGGATTGGATCGTAGGAAGAAGCGCTTCCGGATTTGTCGTCAGCAGGAGAATGACCACGTACTCCGGCGGCTCTTCGATCGTCTTCAGAATGGCGTTCTGCGCCTGAGTCGTCATTTTTTCCGCATCCTCGATTATGTAGATTTTATACCTGCTTTCGTACGGACGGATAGCTACATCGTCAACCAGCTGGCGGCGAACGTCGTCGACGCTGATCGTGTTTGGCTTTTCATGCTTTACGTATATGATATCCGGATGATTTCCGTCGGATGCTTTCTTGCAGGAAGAACACATCATACACGGACGATCCTTCTCTCTGCATTCAAGGGCCATGGCATATAAAGTGGCAAGCATCTTCTTTCCTGATCCGTCTTCACCACCAAAAATATATGCATTGGAAACGGTATCAGATGCTATGGCGTTCTGCAAATGTGTTATGATCTGCTGATGACCTACCACCCGATTAAAACCTTTCCATTCATTGACCTGCAGCATACGACTCACCTCCCATATGTCTTCATACTCAAAAAACGCCTCTGCAGATTCCCCGACAGCCTTCAGGGCATAATAATCTACAATAAGCATGAAGCCAGTATAGCACACAAAACCCATTCCCACAACCCCGCCGGAACCGGGGACGGAGATGTGTTCCATGTGGCATCGGGGACGGTTATGTGTTCCATACGCATATCTCAGATATATAATACGGGCCTTTCAATATATTTATTTCAATGCCGGGCTTCGACAGTTCAATTCGCGATCTCTGATCACGCGCGAGTTGCGCGGCGCACTTGTGCTTCTTAATCTGCGCAGCTCTTCGATCCGCCGGAGGCTCAACTCAGATGGGGGATTGAAACCCTCCACTAAGTCAAGTTTTATTCAATATCCACCGCCTATAGAGGCGGGGCGACTCCCCATCTGAGTTGAATCGTCTTTTACCGATCATCAACACATAGAAATATAAAATCGGGGACGGAGACTTATTTCACTCCTTCATCGAAGTATGAAACTCGTCTCCGTCCCCGGTTCCGTTTTAATTCATCGGTTTACCACGCCGCAGAGTATTCCGTGGACCACGTACCTGTCGGATCCGTCCGATGTACATGTGGACAATGTTACGATCTTATTTCCGGAGTCAAACACCGGCGTTTCGAGGGAAACTTCCGACTCTGACGCCATTTTCTCCGCCCAGTCCGCAAACGCCTGATCCGGAATTCCGAAAAACAGAGTGTACGCGTCACTTTCCGGCGATATCGTATGAACGCTGAACGCCTGATAGGTGTATACTGCTCCCGGCGTATGAATCCAGAAATAAGGCTCCTGCTGTACGATATTTTTCGATGTATAATGCTTTAGTTTTCCGAACATCGCACCGTTTTTCATGTTGTGCCCATAGATAATGGTATTTGCGTCCTGAAAACCGCTGCCATTTTGCGAATCCATAAAGATCGCGCCGGAACTGTTGGATTGCTTCTGAAATGTATGATGCAGATAATATGAATTATCTGCTCCCTGAACGATCGGATAGCTGATATCAAGAGAACCGATCTCTATCCATCCGATCACATCCGGATTGATCTGCTGCAGCGCGGCAAAATCTACTACCAGAGAAGATGTGGGGAAATATGCGTTTTCCTGTACCCCATTGTCTCCGGCTTCCTCCGCCGTGGATGTTTCAGGCGCGTCCGCACCATCTTCCGCAGCCGCCGTATAATCGCGCAGCTGATCATACTCATCTGTTCCGGCTTTGTATTCCAAAAGTATTCCCGCCAGATGATATCCTGCAAAAATCATCACGCCCAGACAGATAATAATGATCAAATTGGTAAAAACATGTGAATCTGATTTGCGGAACGAGTCTCCGTCCCTGGTTCCATTTCGCGTAATTCAAGTCCTCCGTTTCATGTTTTTGTGCCTGTGTGGGTCCTGACATAATCCGCTATTTCCTCCAGGCAGTCTTCATAGAGCCCATTATTCAGAAAGCGGTCGGTGATTCCTGCCCTGGCGAGATTTTCTTCCGAGAAATCCTCCGTATCTGCAAGAAAGCGGCGGCACATCTCCGCATAATCCGGGTTTGCCTGCTTTTTTTCACGTTTCATGGCGCGCTCCAGACGTATCCCGTCGTCCGTCTCTATATAAATCGGCAATGTCCGTTCCGTTCCAAAATACTGCCGGAGAGGTACGAATGATTCAGGCGTTCCGATAGCCAGATAGTTCTCCCCCCGCTCCTGTGAAAGGTCGATATTCCCGTCATCGGCCGTAAAATAATACCATGGACCGTTTACCGTATGATATACCCGTTCTTCTATGATTTTTCCGGCGTCCCTCAGCTCGCCAAGATGCCTTTCATCGGTAAAATAGTATTCACGGCCGTTTACCTCACCCTCGCGCATCGGCCGCGTCGTGTAGATGACAAATGGTTTCAGCGCCAGATCCTTGTTCTCCAGCAGCGACCTGTAAAAATGGTCCTTTCCGCTGGCACTCTTTCCCATAATGTAAAAAATTTTTCCCATTATCTCTCCCTTTCGGAAAATGCGGCCGAACGATCCCTCTCTTTATCTGCCGCGGGGATCAAAACTCACGCCGGATGATCATTTTCCCCTCAGCCGGATTTTCACTTCTGCTATCTTATCACGTAAATACTGTTATGGCAAAATACATCTCTCTTTTTTATATAGATTTTATTCTTTGCGCGATGCCATACTGCAGCGCAGCTGCCCTCCTCTGTGCGTCGTGTGCATCTCCGGAGGATTTGTTTCGCAGGAAATTGATGAAATTCCCTGTGAAACACAAAGACTGCCGCACCGATTACTCAGTGCGGCAGCCCGTTTTAACTATTTATTTCGGAGGTATTTTATTTTGCTGCTTTAGCAGCTTTGATAGCCTCGATCAGGAGAGGTGTTACCTTGAAAAGGTCACCTGTGATACCATAATCAGCGATCTCGAAAATAGGAGCCGCTTCATTCTTGTTAACAGCGATGATGCACTCGGACTCCTGCATTCCTGCTTTGTGCTGAATAGCACCGGAGATACCAAGAGCTACATAGATCTTCGGATGAACTGTCTTACCTGTCTGTCCAACCTGATGATCTGCTGAAAGCCATCCTGAATCAACAGCTGCACGGGATCCGCCAACAACGCCGCCAAGAACGTCTGCCAGTTCCTCAGCA
>DFHP01000113.1:12208-30689 GCA_002371335.1 Eubacterium sp. UBA3720 | reverse complement strand
CCTGGATCATGATCCATCTCCTTTCAAATTCTATAATTCTTCAGGTAATTGTGAAACTCCGTGTGGTCGGGAAATTGTGTAACGATTCAAACGGCTTCCGCGCAAAGAACTTCTATGTATTCACTTCATCTGCTGATATCATTCGCAAAATCATAAACTCGCTGCGCTCAGACAATATGATTTCTGCTCATACAGCAGATTCCGCTCATACAGAAGTTCTAATGCTTGTGCAGATTGTTTGAATCGTTCACACAAATTTCTCCTCCTGCGGGGCTTCGAAATTTCCCTGATTCTAAAATTCAGTTAGTCTCTCCTGCCATGTGGATGTCTGAGAAATCAATGCCAACCTTCAGCATCTGGCCGCCCTTTGTGGAAAAATCCTCAAATGCCTTTGCGGCGTCTTTAAATGGATAGATGTCCGTGATGATCTTTTCCAGATCCACCTTACCATCCTTCACCAGATTGATAAGCTCAAGGAAATCCTTCTTCAGCGCGTTACGGCTGCCGTAAACATTGAGCTCCTTCTTCTGGATAAGGGTAAAATTAAAATCGAGGTTCTTCTTTCCTACTCCGATAAGAACAACCTTTCCTCCGAACGCGGCGCAGTCAATGCACGCCTGAAAGGTGGATGGCAGACCGACCGCCTCAATGCATACATCAAAGCCATAACCTGTCTCTGTCCCGTTATAGGAAGCAAAACCTGTGATCTCCTTCACTGCCTTTTCCATGGATTCAGGGCCTTCGTTCAGAATAGTTCCGGCAAAGCCGAAAGTCTCCTGACTATGCGCAAGCTTCGCTTTTGCCTGAGGCACGTCACACAGATATACCTCTCCGCCAAGCGCTTTTGCCGCATTTGCCGCCAGGACTCCTATGGTTCCGCCTCCGATGACAAGCACCTTGTCGCCGGGCCTGACGCCTGCCCTCTGGACGCCGTGATAGCTGATACAGAACGGCTCGATGGCAGCGAGGACCTTCGGTGAAAGACCCTTTCCGTCATAAATCCTTTCGATCGGCATCGTAATATATTCGCAGAAAGCTCCCGGCCTCTGAACGCCCATCGTCTGATTATCCATGCAGGCGTTCACGATACCTCTCTCGCAGCTGTAGCAATGACCACAGTTAAAGTACGGATTGCAGGTAACGATCATGCCCGGCCTGAGGCCTTCCGCGTTTTCATCGATCTCCACGATCTCAGCGGCAAACTCGTGCCCCGGGATGCGGGGATATTCGAAATACGCGAAAGTCCCCCGGTAAGAACCCAGGTCACTGCCGCAGATGCCGCCGTACAGCACCTTTAGAAGCGCCTCACCCGGTTTTCTCACGGGCTTTGGAATATCCCGGATCTCAACTACGCCGGGATTGGTGATGTAAATTGCTTTCATGACTTTTTCCTCCTAAGAGAGATACATATGTATCCTTTTATGTATACATCAGTGGATATTTCAAATGATACAAGTTTCACATAAATACGTCAAGATTGTTTCTGTTATTGAGAAAAATACGTTGCATTAGACAAAATCTGTTAATGATTTTCGTGAATATAGACAATTACGGCTCGAATACGAAAGTATATTATTGTACAAATAAATCCTACGTTGTATACTAAACAGAAATGTATAAACCGAGATTATATTTCAGAAGGGAAGTTGATCTTAAAAGTGACTTTAAAAGAACACGCATACAACTGCATTAAACAGAAAATCCTTAACTGTGAATATCAGCCCGGAATGTTCCTCAGTGAAGACCTGCTGAAAAACGAAATGAATATGTCCAGGACGCCGATCAGAGATGCCATCAGCCGTCTGGAACAGGAAAATCTTGTCAGAATACTTCCGAAAAAAGGTATCCTGGTCTCCGGTATCTCGATCCGCGAGATACAGTCCATATACGAAGCCAGACTTCTTCTGGAGCCTTACGCTGTCCTGCATTACGGAAACCGCATTCCGGAACAGCGCTATCTGGAATTTATCAGGCTTTTCGCAGGCTCGGAGCAGCATACCTCTGAAAACAACGATGGCGAGAAAACGGTTAAGGGAACGAAAAATAGCGCGGATAAGGGCACGGATAAGGATGCAGATAACAGTACGGATAAGGGCACGGATAAGGGTTCAGATAAAAAAAACAGAGCAGACATTACGGAGCACAAACGGCTGTATGAGGCAGACAGCCTCTTTCACACCATGTTCGTGGAAGCCTCGGAAAACATTTACCTGATCTCCATGTATGACCAGATCGCCAGCCAGAACCGGCGGCTTCGGATCCTGTCCGGAGGCGGGATCAACGACCGTCTGATCCGGACCATGGAAGAGCACGGAAAGATCATCGAAAACTGCCTTGCGCAGGACTGGGAATCGGCGTCCGAACAAATGCGCGAACACCTGCTCCACTCCCGTAAAGCCTCCTTCGACGTGGTACTCAAAGATTATGACCTGAATCTCTGATATTGCCGATGGCTGCACTTGATCAAAGTCCGCGAGTGGACTTCAACTCTCCCACCTCCTCATTCATGAGGGGAGCGAACCGGACTTTGCGCGCCGCCGCACGGCAGCGCAGCAGCCTTCCTCTGTGCGGCGTGTGCATCCCCCGGAGGTTTTTGTCATAGGAAATTGACGCAATTTCCTATGACATAAAAAGAGCCGGAGAGATACCGCTTCAGTATCTCGCCGGCCTTTTGCCTGTCACCTTTTTCCATCGATAACCGCTTTCCGCCTATAATCTCTTTCCGTCGACAATGTCTGCATCCGGATAGCTTTCTTTAAGCTCTTTAACGCTTCCCTCAATCCCCGTCACCGAGGATGTGGCGAAAAGGTGGATCTTCTTCCCGGTCAGATCCGCCCGGTCAAAGAAAGTATTTATGATACGCGGATGCGTATACCACCATATCGGATAACCGATCCAGATCTCATCCACGCCCGCAAGATCCGGCATTTCCTCGATCTCAGGCCGGGATGTCTCATCGTTATATTCCAAAACATTGCGGCTCTTTTTATCTCTCCAGTTTACATCCGCTTTCGTATAAGGAATCTTCGCCTTTAGTTCAAATATATCTGCCGAATTCTTTTTCGCCAGCTTTTTCGCTTTTTTCGCCGTAACTCCGCTGAATGAAAAATACACTACCAATTTGCTCATATACGCACCTCCTTGCTGGTTCGTCATCGTCTGTATCCGGCCCGAATTATCATTATCATAGACTATTTTTGCGATTTCTTCAACTCAGATGGGGAGTCCCCGCCTCTATATGCGGTGGGTATTGAATCAAACTTGACTCAGTGGAGGGTTTCAAGCCCATCTGAGCTGAGCCTCCGGCGGATCGCAGAGCGGCGCAGAGGAAGACGCACAAGTGCGTCGCGCAGCTCGCGCGCGATCAGAGATCGCGATTGAACTTTTCCGGTTATAACCCTTACGATTCTAAACACCGTACGAAAGCAAGGTTCATACCCATTTTAAAGGGATTCTGATTGTTTTGGAATTATGGGTATGATATTATGATGCCATGTTTCAACTTTTTACAGGAGGCTGCCTATGTACGATCCGGCAGCTCACTCTGCTCGAATATATCTGTGGCTTTAAACTGTTTGTGCGAACTGATCACAACTATTCATAAATGACATGTGGGAAGTTTCTGTCACGAAGTATAATTCGCCCCTGACAGGATAAGGATCTAAAAATGAATAATAATATGAAAATAAGCCCAAAACGTTTTTTAATCATATTCGCCGTACTCGCGGCAGTAACAGCAATTCTTTTTTTCTCAGTATTTCTGCTGGCAAAACAAAAGAAAATTTTCATCAATAAATGGTTTGTAAATGAAAAAAACAGTACCATTGGGGTTGATGTTTCCTCATATCAGGCGAATATCGATATGACTCAACTGAAAAAACAAAACATTCAATTCATATATATTAAGGCAACCGAGGGAAGCAATACGCAGGATGACAGATTTGCTGAAAACTGGGAGAACGCGCAAAGAGCAGAGTTATTATCAGGGGCATACCACTTCTTTTCATATGACAGCGAAGGAAAAAAACAGGCCGAAAATTTTATCAATACAGTCGGCGGCGACTTAACCGGACGGCTGCTTCCGGCGGTTGATCTGGAATACTACGGTGATAAAGAGCAGAACCCGCCTGAAAGAGAAGACGTCGTACGGGAATTAAAAATATATCTGGAAATGATTGAAAAAGAATATGGCGTAAAGCCTTTGATATATACCAGACCCGATGTGTACGAAAAATATCTCAAGGGAGAATTTGATGAATATAAAAAATGGATCTCCAGTTTATACACCCCTTTAAGCTGGAACTATGATGATGACTGGTATATCTGGCAGTATTTAAACAAAGGCAAACTGGAAGGATATACAGGCGGCGAAAAATATATCGATCTGAATATTTTAAACAAAGATAAACAATTAGAAGACTTAAGGATATGGTAAAGTATTCGTTCATGCTTCTTTGTCGGACGTCCCTGCACGATCGATACCCATTCTGTCACGCAAGGACTAAAATTCTCAGGATAAATTCCTATATCCTCCGGATCGTAATATGTCCCTCTTCATGGACACCGCTTGCTCAAATCCCTGGTTTTTTAATTCATCAGCGGCTGCAGTAAGTGCCTTTTCATATTTTTCTGTCACCTCATCAAAAATACTTTGAACTATTCTGCCTGACATGCCTATCTCATCCGCAGCTTTTACAAAATTTGTCCTATCTATCTTCTCGATATCCAATTCTCCCCCAATAAAAAATGACATCTCAGATGTAGTTTTATATACTCTTGTTGCCACCAGATCATATATGGGAGCCAACCGTTTGGATCTTAAATCAGTGCCGTATAGAAGCGAATAATTTTTCACATGACAATCTGTATTTCCGATCAGAAAATTTAATACTATACTTCTAAGAAGCGCCCGCTGATCTTCAACAGGATTTGAGGAATTGCTCCTTATCAGTTCAAACATTCTTTTCATATAATCAGACGGCTTCTTTTCATATTTGTCATTCGGCAAAATACTTAAGGCCTGGGCAAAATCCTCCTGATGCAGCCTTAATGGACACGGCAGGCCATTTATATATTTTTCATCCGAAAAGACGCGGTCATATCGTTTCGTAGCAAAAAGCAGCTCATCTTCATTAGCCCCTCTATTTATAATATAACTTTCAGGGACATCGATACCCAGATTCTTTGCTGTAAGAATACATAATTGTTCATTTAAAACTATATGTTTCAATCTTACATGACTCTGCTTAACTATGTGTGTGCTTGGCGCATTTCCTTTTGGCAGATACCACCTATCAGAAGCCTCATCATAATACAGTCCCACTTTTCCTGTGGCTCCTGTCAACGATAGATGCGTTTCCATCAGAATTTGGGTGGCTTTCGTTGCTCCTTCTGCCGCCAGCTCCTTTATTCTCGCCTCCGTCAATGGCTCATATTCTGATTCACTTATATCTTCACCTTCAATTATTTTAACGGCACCCAGGCACTCTCTGCCCAAAAAAGATAAAATTGTCAGAAAATCCTTCTCATCAACTTTGATCCAATCAGCAACCGCTCTTCTGGAAAAGCCTTCAGGTAACAGACTTTCAAAATAATTTCTTGTCTGATCAGGACTAAAGGGCTCCTTTTGAAGCGGAAGTGATAAGGAGATCGGAGCCGGATTCCTTGCAGACAGGTATTCATCATTATATGAAAAAACTGCATCCGAGGATCCATTTCCCCTGATCGTTCCCACAAGAGTCTGACTCCCATTTATCTCTATATATACTTTCAGTTTCCTCATTTTTCTAACCTCTTTCATTCAGTTCGACATCGAGACCGAGTAGATTTGCAACAGTAAGGGACTTGTCAAGCTCTATCGTTTTTTTTCCGTTTTCCAGGTCAGAGAGAAAACTTATACTAAACCCCGTAAATTCAGATATATATTTCTGGGTATACCCTAATTTTTTTCTTCTGTTTTTTACTGCTTCTCCAAAAGATTTTGAATTCGTAATTTTCATAGACACCTTCTTCGCCGTTCGGCTCAATTCATGCTGCGCAGACAAAAATTTAGCCGTTCGGCTCATTTTCTTTCAGAAGATTATATAATGAGCCGTACGGCTAAGTCAATATTTTTCTATTATTCTGTATCTCGCTTGCTCCGGCACTTATCAACACTTTTGGGGAGCACCTCTAATGCATCGTAGGTGGTGTTTTAATGTACTTATTGATACCATTATACTTCCATACGCTTGCAATGTATTGACGGCCTTTCCGCTCAGAGTCCCGCAACGTTATCGCGGAAATGCTTGAGCTCTCCCGCTTTGGCCCTTTCGATCAGCCGATCCAGCAGACCGATCATATCCTGTTTATCCTCCGGCAGCCTTCCGCGAACCGGGACAGGGATCGTGACATGCTCCGCCTTAAATACCGTAGGTGTCGTAAGACAGTTGATAAACTCCTTCATCTCCACAAAACGTTCTTCCTCCGTTGCGTCTGTGAACAGTCCTTCTTTGACATCCTTTGAAAGCGGCGTATCCGGGAACAGAGTCAGCTCAGAAGCATAAACCATGGTCGGATGAAGCTGATTGATCACTTCCGCGGATTTCTGCGCATGGGACAGACCATAGTTATGCCCTCCGAGTCCGCCAAGGAAGTTCATAATATACTCCATTCCCGCTTCGTCCAGCATGGACATATACCTTACGACATCCTCCGCTCTGTAGCCTTTATTCATTCGCTCCAGGAGATAATCATCCCCGGTCTCATTCCCGAAGTAAAAATTACTGTAACCTTCTTTTACCAGATCTCGTAACTGCTCCACCGTTTTGTTTCTGACATTGTCTACTCTTGCATAACCGCCTATCGACTTTACATTCGGCAGATATTTATGGATCAGATCCGCCACCTTTTTCAAATAATCGTATGGAGCGATAAACGGATCCGCGCCCTGCAGGTAGATCCTGTTAAAAGGATAATACCAGCCGGAAGCCAGTTCCTTTATATCCTCTTCTACTGTTTCAATGGGACTGATCCTGAACGGAGCGTCCTTATAAAATGTGCAGAACGCACAATCACCATGGGAGCATCCGCTCGTTATCTGCAGAAAAGCGTCCTGTGCCTCATAGGGAGGTCTGTTAATACCACTCGAAAAATGCATATCTCATCGTCTCCTTTTATATTTATATATCGATAATTCTCGAAATATTATCTTTGATAAAAAGCTCTGCCATGCAGAGCTCTGATCAGTTTACAATTCTGTGTCAAAGTATTCTCTTAAGGCTCGGATCATCTCCTCGTTTCGCCGGTAATATGTCCATTTCCCATGGCGCTCAGATTTCAATAACCCCGCGCGCTGCATCATATCCAGATAATGGGATACCGTAGACTGAGCGATATCCGTTTTCTGAAAGATCGATCCCGCGCAGACCCCGCCTTTCAAATCAATTTCATCGGACAGGTGCTCCCCCTGCGGGGGGAAATTGTTTTCCGGATCCTTCAGCCATAAAAGAATATTAAAACGTGTTTCATTTGAAAGTACTTTGCATACTTCAATTATATTTTTCTTATCCATGACTTTCATTGTATCTATTTTTATCGATATGTCAATACGTGTTTTTGAGGAAATCTCTCTTTACTTATCCCCGTATCGATTTCGTTACACCATCATTTCAGGTCGACAAATCGCATAACTGTAAACTACAGTGCTGCGCAAGCACTCATATTCTTCCATTTGTTTCTTTGTAATCGCCGCCATAGCTATTCGAATACCACTATATACTCGGCAGAAAATGCATTAAATGTTTCATTAGCAGAATTAAAAGCCTCATCCAATTCCTCGTACAATATGCCTCGAACATAAGCTTCTCTTGCAGCAGGTTTTTGGAGTATTACCCATTTAAGCTGTTGATATGAGTATTTTGCAAAGGCCATCCATTGTGGGTAGTTGATTGCCATTGGATTTTTTTGAAACAGACCTTACCGGCATTTGCGGCAGTGGCTGATGCATGACCTATAAAAAGCATCGTTCCAAGTTTAGGTGCAGCAAAAACGACTCCCCAAAGCCCTATGCTGCACTTTTTCTCATCCTTCGAGTCCGCTTCACCGCTTTTTCAGCGCGATGCTCAGACTATCCGGTATCCCTCTCGGCCCTCTTACCGCATATATTCCATGATCCCGTTTCAAAACCTCAAATGTGAACTTATCCGGCTTATACCTCTTCTGCAGCTTTATCTTCATCAGCGAAGTGATCGTCAGATCCCCATTCTGATAGCTGTACGGTATATCCATATCCGTTACTCTGCACTTGTAAAGGATCGCGGACATCGGCGCGCCCACGTACATAAATACCGTGTCGCCGGTCTTAATTCCCTTCCCCTGCTTCCAATCGATTTCATCTGTATCATCAAACGCATGAACGATATCATAATACTTCGGATTTGAAGGGATAATCCACTCTTTCGGCGGACGCATCTTCTGCTTCAGTTTTTTTGACGCAGTCGCCATATAGCTCATGTCCAGCAGCTCATAAACCTTGTTTTCAGCGACGCTGCCATCCAGAAGCACAGTGATCCAACGCTGTTTGTTCATGTGATACGCAGGCATGATCCCGGCCTCCTGAAACAGCATATCCCGGAAAAACATATCATCGATCTTAAGATTGAGCAAGGGGACAAAACCACCGCCGGCAAGTCCCAGCTTTTCTTTTTCGACCACGGCAAAAAGGGCAAACCATTTATTATTGCCCTCTTCCGCATGTCTGAATACCGCATACTCCGGAAATCTCCTCCACAGATACTCCGGAGACGCTTTATATTTCTTTTTTATATGCCTGAACAACTGCTCTTTCATTGTTTTCCCCATCGGTCCGCGTGACTTTTACATTCCAAACTCGGCACACAGTTTATCGAACCGGGCCTGCTCTTTTTCTTTAATTGCCTTTGACATATCATTCATACAATGATGTATAACATCGGCGTCCTTTAACACCTCATCCATCGGACCGTCCGTCACCAGCTTGTCATCATGGTGATATATCGCGGAACAGATCATCTCCGTCTCCGCCTCGTCCGTAAGTTTCAGCTCATCAAGGATCTTTCCTGCAAGCCCGGCGCCTTTATGGGCATGGTCCTCATAGGATCCGGTCTTATACGCATGCAGATCATGAAGCATCGCCGCCATAGAGGCGATCTCAGGATCCAGCCCGCGTTTCCTGGCAATCATTGTCGCCGCAAGAGATACACCATATAAATGCGCAACGGCGCTTATCCGCTTATCGGCATCTTCCATCTTATTCAATTCAGAATTCACATACTTGCGGAGTTTCTTCAGTCTGCTCATAATACGTCCCTCCATGCTTTTCTTTTGCCTGAGAAGAAATGTCGTGTGCTTTAAATCCATTATACCACCTGATGATAGTGTATATCGGGCTTTCTTTTTCCGGCGTTCGGAAGTGATTTGCCGGATTTTTTTAATCATCCGAGCAGATCGATCTCGTTTCCAAAAATCACATCCTGGCCTTTTGCCGAATTCCGGTCGACCTCGTACCAGGCTGCCGTTGCTGTATGCGTACCCATATCATCATATAAATGGATTTTCACCTTATCACCGTCATGTGAATCAATTTCTGCCTCGGAAGGACGGTATCCTTCGGTTTTTTCATAATGGTCAAGGGCCATCCGGCATAGTTCTTCATCCGTATAACCCGAAGAACTATTTGTACCGGAGCCGCCCGTCTCCTCATAAGAAGCGGCCTGCGAGGCGTTCCCGCTGCTTTGTTTCGTTTCAATGGAACTTTCCTTAAGTTCTTTTCCATTGATCTCAACGCTGACAGAGCCGCCTTCATCATATCGTCCGCCATCATAATGGATACGGATCTCACCGTCTTCAATCGTAAGTTTGCCCGGCCAGTAATAATCTTCGTCCGCACTTTCGATCCTGATCAGCGTATTCCCTTTTACATCCACGCCAAAAAGATCGGGTCCAAAACTTCCGCAGACATAAAGATTCTCATCGGAATCAAACACAAATCCGCTTTTAGAACCGTCAAACTCCGAATTCTTCCAGCACACGGAACCGTTTGCAGGATCAAGCGCAGCTATCGAACCGCCTTCACAGTAATAATAATATTTGTCATGGAGACCAATTTCACTCACCTGTGGCAGCTGTGCTGCCTGATATTCATCTGTCGTCACGGACCACAGCTCCCTGGACGATTCATCATATGCAGTGATCTCAGCATATTCGAAGGTCTGATTATTTTCCGTTTTATACGAGGATTCAAACTCAACACGCTCAGGGTATACTCCTTCGCCATCTTCCTTATCACTATGTATAGTATACTCGAATTTCGAAGACGAAGAAGCGATACCATCCGACTTTGACCCCTTTTCGTGAAGGGGCGCGCTGCATCCGCTGACAAACAGCAGACCGGCACATAAAAAAATCGCAAACGGTATCGCTTTATTACTCGTATTCTTATTTAAATGACGGTTTTTATGATTAGGATTAGTATTCATTATTATATTTCCTTTTTATGATCCCTGGTGTTTACTGTGGATGATCCTTTTTATGGCTATATAATAATTATACGTATTCTCCTCGTTTCGGTAAATATGGAGTTTCAAATCGAAATGTTGACTTATTCTCCCATTAATCGAATCAATTGTTCATTCATTGTTTCGTAGGAATTCCACATCTTCCTGCTTTTTACTATTCCGGCCTCTTCCATCAGCTTTTTCATCATGTTCATGATCTCGCGTCCGCTAAACCCGGTGTCCTCTTTGATTACTTTATCATCTAACATAATGATCTGATGTGCTGCTCTGTTACGCAGTCTTTCTTCTATCGAACGAACGTTAACTACAAGATTTAAGATTTCTTCATCACAACCAAATCCTTTAAACAGTTCTACTAACTGGCTCGAATAAAGATACCCGCCCGCTTTAAACTCTAATCGTGAACTCTGAAGAACGCTGATGATCTTCCGGCCATTGTCATCCTTATAAAGCTTTTCTTCATCCCATTTTCCCTTAGATGTATATCTTCTAAGATTTATTCCGAATGTTCCCTGGAACAGGAATATAAACGAGCCCAGAACTACCGGCGTAATTCCTCTGATGAACTCAGTATACTCTTTTCGTTGGAGCTTCAATTCCAGCATCAGCATATATTCATAATACGGCCTTGTCTTCGGATCCTTTACCGGCACACACTTATATTGTTTTTTTCTGTCGATCTCATCTACCCTGTCAAAGTCAAGCAGTATTCTTCTGGAAGCCAGTTGAAGAAGGTCTATATAGTTCTTTGTATAGTCTCTCGGCAGCATTTTTGCCACTGAATAAGCCGCTTCGTAGTCATAAGCGCGAATGTGCTCCTTGATGATCTCCTCATTTTTGACGACGGAAAGAGACGGACAGAATACTTCTTTACATCTGTTTTCGAATCCCTCTTCATTATCCTCGTCAAACTCCCATAAAAATTCCACATCATAACCCTCGTGATGATGTTCGTTCATCTTATTATCAGGCGTTGAAACCTGAATGGTTTTACATGGATATTCGCCGAGAGTTTTCAGAACCAGCAATGCACTTTTCATCGCCGGAGTGCCTGAAGAAATATTCAAAAGCAAGGTGTCTGTGTTGTCCAATTTTTCGAACAGCTCTGCTATGATTTTTTTGAATTCATCATAGAAGTAATCGAACTCATGAACTTTTTTCAGTTCAGGATGCGGTATGATCTTATATTCATATTCCCATCCGGTATTCTCTTTCAGTTTATCCAGACAGTAAAGATATCTGTTATCTGCTTCATGGTTTTTATATATTTCACCCGACATATACATTACTACATAATCCGGTCTGTAAACACGGCATATATGAAGTAATGCTCCGTCTCTTCCGTTGTAATTTGATATCGGATCTGTTCCTCCGACCGTCGAAAACAAATATGTTTTGTTCATTTTTTCTGCCTTTCTTCATTTATTTACATAGATAATAATGGGATGGGAGATATTTTCTATCCGCTGCCGTCGTTATAAGATTATTACATCTTCAACCACCGGACTGGCATTGACGCCATATATCTTAACTTCGCCCCGTCCCTGCATTTTATATACGCGCACACTATCCTCTTTAGGATTCATATATTTCGGTATTTCATCCAATAATTTCTTATACAGCTTCTGCGATATCATAGCCTCGAACGCAGATTTCTGAACTCTGAAGCCATATCCGTTCATCATTTTTGCAAACCTGGTTCGTTTTTTATTATCTACGATATCATAAATGATCAATACATATAGCTTTTTATCATTCTGTATATTTTCTTCTGTATTCCAAAAATAGTTTTCCATAAAACACTCACCTTATTCTGATGGGTTTATATTCATAAGGATCACCACTGTCAACTGCCCGTGCTATCAATTCTATCTGGTGATTCATTGCACTTCTGAAACTTGTTCCGGTCTCATATTCCTGAACATATTTCTGATTCATCCGAAACTTATTTTCCAGTTTTTTTATAAAAATTTTAAATCCCTCTTTATCAAGGAAACCCCCCGGCATTTCTATCTCAGAGTAAAAGTTTTCCTTTGTCAGTTCACCACCGTTAAAAAGACTCATCGCAAGACTGTCGATAAATATTGCTCTCCATTCTTCCAGCAGGTCACTTGCAAGCGTCGGATGATTCTCTCTGTCCTGATGCATGAATCCAAAATAAGGATTAAGACCTTTTGCCTCCAGCTTTCCATATATTTCATTCATAACTACAGAATAGCCCAGACTTATTACCGAATTAAACGGATCAAGAGGCGGCCTCCTTGTTCTTCCTTTGAATATGAAATCCGGATCAACCATACATCCCAGCGTCTTGAAATATACCTTAGCCGCCATGCCTTCGTAACCCATTATCTGAGAGATCTCAGTAACCCCCGGTTCTGAAATCTTCTTTATCGAATTCTTCATGGCATTAATTTCTGCTTCGATATTCCTGTTCTAGGAACGGGCATACCTTTTCAATACTACAATCTGATTATTGACCTTGGCCGAAATAATGTTTTTTGCAAATCTACTGCAGAACTTCTTATCCCTCCCTAAGGCTGCCTGCTTTCTTTGTCGGTGCACATTAACGTGAGATGTGGAAATCAGCCTCCCAAAATAAGAGCCATTCATCGAGTAATAGATAATATTAATTCCTCGTTTCAGACACTCCTGTATACACTGCGTCGTTATCTGAATTGCGCCGAACACTTCTATCACTTCTAAGGTCTCTGCCGGGATACTTTTAGTCATGCCATTTTTAAAGCTTACTTGAAACCTGTTCTGAGCATAGTTGATCGTCGAACCTTGTTCACACACATACAAGTAACTCATACTTTCCACACCTCCTTTATTTATTACAACAATCCTATACAGGAATACGGTTGCTCAAAAAGCGTCTTTCTCTACTGTCGTACATACTTTCAAGCTGCCGTCCCCTTACGGGGATCTACTTTATTAAACCGCACAGGTCGGTGTTTACCTTCGTGGTATGCATCGGATGGTGGATGCTCGTCACATATTCCGAGATTGGAAAGGCGCATAAAAGATAGACAAAACGACAAATATCGACAACGCAATTAACGCTTGTGCTTTCCCTATGGGTTTCCGTAGGGTTGGCAGAGGTATTAATAGGAAAGGAAGAAAATAGAAATGAAAAACGAAGAGCGCAGAGCGCAGGAAATATTTGCAGAACTGGTGAATGAGTTCACCGACAAAAAGATTGTTGGATTCCATTCTGGAAACGTCAGACCGAAGTTGAAATTTGAAAAGAGTACACGTGAATTTGGATCATGTCAGCGAATCTACGTTGGAAACGATCGCTATGAATTCAAGGTGTCTATTAACACCTATGCCTTGCAGAACGAAGAGTGCGTGCGTAACACGCTTGCACACGAACTTGTACACACTTGCGATGGGTGCTTTAATCACGGAAAGCAATTCAAACGTGTGGGATACTGGGTAAAGCGGAAAATGGGAATAGACGTAAACACCTATGGCACAGCGGAAGAGGCTTTGAAGAGCGGTCTGCGAGACCATCAGATAAACTCAGCAAAGTATATCGTAGGATGTCCGACATGTAATCAGCGGTGGTATAAACAGCGGATGTGTAAGGTCGTAGAGTATCCACAATTTTTTTCCTGCGCCAAATGCAGAACGCCTCTTGTCAGAGTTAAGTAGATACATATATTATATATACTATATGTATATAGATATTATTGGAAACAATTTCTGAAGAGGTCAAAATGGAAATAAGATATGAAGAGGTGGAATCATGAAATACTTTGAGGAGTATACGGCAGATGAGCACACAAACTACACGTTCAAAACATTGTTGAGGAAAGGAATAAGGAACGCAGGAATAGCTGATCCAGACGATTTAATATACGACATCAACCTAGTTGTGCGATGCGTCAAGAATTTCGTGCCTAGAAGCCATTACGAACTAAGTATATTTGTGAGTGTTGTGAAATCTTTTGTGACTTACGCATCCGAGCATGGAGCGGTAGGCACTTGCCTCGACAAGCTGGAAGTCCTTGACAGGAAAAAACTTTGGGATGAAATGAAAGATGGCGTATCCTCGTACCTTTTATACGAAGACGAGTACAAAAATATCATCGCAGACATAGAGCAGTACCAAGGAAACAATGCACTATACTACACTACGCTGATGATGGCGGTGTATGAAGGACTGTTCGCATCCGGCATTACTGTGCCTATGTACTTGAGGCGTGGTGACATAAACGGAAACGAGGTCGTACTACGCCAAGACGAAGACTCAGATGTGACATGGACGGTCAAGGTGTCTGATAAGTTGGCACGCAACCTGGTCAAGCTATCTTCTGAGATTGTGTGGGAAAGATACAACCGAGTCGGAGGGATTATAGAACAGACGATGGTTGGACTACACGATGACTCCTGCTTCAAGTGCGTAAGAAACAAAAACGGCACAAGCTACGAGCGGTCGTACAGTCTATTCACCTACCGCAAGATTCAGTACATCGTCAAGGAATATATAGGAAGGAAGATGTCGTACAAGAATATTGCTATGAGTGGAGTGCTGCACAGGTCGCTTGCACGTGCACGTGCGCTAAACATCGATGTGAAAAAAGCGGTAGAGAAATCCACGGTGGAGAATGAAAGCTCCGTCTATACGCAGATCGTGATGGACGAGGGAAGCAAAATCAACTACAACATAACGCCAAGATACGTCAGAGAGTATACTCGTTCCTATTTTCGTTTTTAATGGTCAATGTAACCACAAAAAAAGTAATTAAAATTTTTAAAAAAGTGTTGACACGACCTTCTGCACGTGATGTTATAATGTCAGAAACGAAAACGTAATCAGCATCAACAGAAAAGGGATAGAAAGATGAAAAAAGTATGGTATTTAAGAGCCAAAGATGATATAGTCGAGGCGATAGTAATAAAGGAAACGAAAACAACCGTAGTTCTTGAGACTGCGGACGGCATCCAGAAGAAACTTGCCAAGGCTTCTGCTCATGAGACATATGAGAAAGCGGTCGAGGCAAATAAAAGATTCACAAAGTCAAAAGGAGCGACCGAGGTTTGTCCATTCTGGGAGCTTGAAGATATAAAGAAAGTATCGGACGGATTGTCCGAGAAATATCAGGTAGCGTTTTGGGCAGGAATCCTGCTTGGCAGACGTGTATCCGACATCATGGATCTGAAGTGGTCAGACTTCTACAAACCAGATGGCACAAGAAAAACTTATCTGACAATCATCGAGCAGAAAACAGGCAAGAATACCAACCTGTTCATTCCGCAGATGATGTTTAAGTACCTTGAAAACTGGAGACCGCAGTGCAACAGCGATGAGGATATCTTCCCAAGCCGTGGCTCTGACAAGACGAGCGGCTACAGGAAAGCCTTCACGAAAGCAGCTAAGGATGCCGGTATTCAGTACCCAGTATCCACACATAGTTGTCGTAAAACGTTCGGTCTGTGGTCAAGAAGACTTCATCCGCAGGATGTAAATTCCATGCAGATACTTCAGAAGTTCTTCAACCATAGCAACACGAACATCACTTCCAGATACATCGGTCTTGATGCGGAAGCTGAGAGAAGGTACATCGAGGACATGAATACTCTCATGGAGAGAGTGGACAGTGGCGAAACCGATTTCGCCCTTGATAATAGACCAGTCATCAGTCTCCACAGCGATGATCTGAGACAACTTCTGAGCGATGCTTGTCTCATGGGTCAGAAAGCAAATGCTGATGCAGATGCAGAGATACATCTGGAAAATATGAACAAACTGTATAAACTGGCTGAAGAAAAAGCCATTGGACAGGACATCATGTAGGAGGTATAATGATGGCGAAAGCGATAACGTATTTGTAGGTTGGGAGGCTCAGACCTCTCGACCTAATAAAAAAAGAAGAGAGAGAGGATGAGCTTTTTGTACAACGACAAAATAAAAAGAGACTTCCTTACAGAATACGGCGAGAAGCGTGCTGACTCAATGGTAAAAAGAGTTCACACGTTCTTTAACAAGACGGCTCTGTTTGAGGCAGAACTTGGCAAAGATCTCTACGAGATGAACGAGGACGAACTGTTGTCATGCATAAGACAAACAGGATATAAACCGAAGGCTTTTAAAACTCCGCTGGGTGCGCTGAGAATATATTATCGATGGGCAATAGACAACGGCATCATCGAGAATACAGTAGACATCTCGGCAGACAAGTATACTGTGTCCGATCTCATGGCGGCTATATACTTTGACGGAGACGTGTATATATCAGAAGAGGATTTGCTTCAGATATGTGAGCGGATACCTGCGGAATTTAACCAAACGTATTTTACTGCTGTGTTATTTGCTATTTACTACGGACTGGATGACGGAAATGAGTGCAACCTTGACACGGCAAGCACAAATGATTTGGGACTCCGGAGCGTAGGATGGTACGACCAGGTCGATACATTCACCACGAAGGAAAAGCGTGTTGTGGCGATTCCGCATCATCTGGCTATTACCTTTAGAAACGCAGCTAGGCTGACGAGTTTCAACAACGGACTGACAGCTATCAGCAAGCCACACGTAACAAGTTTGCCGGTGGACAGCCGACAGGACGAGACAATCATCTTCAAGCAGGGCGCTAGGATCAACAACGACAAGTACCCTAACAGGCGATGGGCTAGATTCATAAGCAGAATCAATAACAGCCTCGGAACTTCTCTTACCTATGATTCCATTCGTGACAGCGGAACGTTTACAATGATAGCGGAAGCGTGTGAACGGTCTGGACAGAATTTGAAAGCCGATATGGAAAGCGGAAACGAAGCGTTGACCGTCAACGGCGCTAACAAACGCCTAGTTTACAACAGGATTTTCAACGACATCGGTCTTACCATAACGTGGGATGATTTCTTTAAGAAATACAAAACGTGGGTAAGATTTCTGAGAGATGCTTGACATGAACAGATGTTCGATTTATAATAATACTGCATGAAAATTGAGAGGAGACAGAGAGGAGATATAAAAATGATTAATAAGATGGAGATACCGACCACGAAGCAGAAGCTGACGGAAAGGATTAGAGGCGATGACGTGTATAGCGCATCACACTTGAAGCAAGACAATCTTGGAAGATATTTAACCATCGAATACGCAAGAGACTTAAACGTTTCCGTCCCCTTACGGGGATCTCTTTAATTAAACCCTTTCCCCCGGAGCCCTTGATTTTACTGGGCTGAAAATGCATTTTGCGGGGGAAAACTTTTTTTCACGTGTTTGAAGGTGTTCTTGCCCTTGCAAACCGCAGTTTTCCCTTTATTTATGCGTATCGGGGGAAATCCACCATTTGATTATAGCAGATTGGTTTCTGTTTGTGAATTTCCCCTTTTTACACATCTCAGCTTTTTGTTTTTTGTAGATTTCTTTTCGGATTTTTCTATGTACCTTTACCTGTGTTTTGGTATGCCGCATGCCATAGCTGTCTGCTCCTCGGCTTTTTTGTACTCGCTCTGCGGGTCGATCAGTGCTTCCTCGTACTCTCTGTGTTTATTGAACCATTTGATGGCGTAGGAGCATGTGAGTTCTGCTTTCCTGCCTTCCCCGATCAGCTTTTCTGCCATGCATTTAGTGAGTTTGCCTGCCATTCCCATTCCCTGAAGAGATGAATCTACCACAGTATGCGTCACCTCTACCTTTCCCGGCTCGAACTCGGGGAAGTCGACAGATGCAATTGTTTTTCCGCTTTCATCCTCGAGCCAGATCCTCTCCTTTGAGACCTTAAAACCGTTGTCCTCATTTGCCGTTGTTTTTGTGCGTTCTTCATTTGTCATACTCATACTTCTCCTGTTCGATGTCCTTTTTTATGGCTGAAAATCCCCAGGCTGCGACATATCCGCCTCCGAAATAATACCCGCATGCGGCCTCCTGGTTCTGTCTCTTATTTATGTCAGGCTTTGTTGAACTTCTCCTTTGGCTGTTTGCAGCG
>DFHP01000113.1:11912-12111 GCA_002371335.1 Eubacterium sp. UBA3720 | reverse complement strand
GGCAACACCGTCATGCTCTGCGGGATCATATACATAGCCGCATACTGAGCAAACGTATTTTCCCGTACCTGCATTGCCTGAGAAATCAAAATCGACCAGCTCGGTCTCCGGAGGATTGTCCAGATCGATCACTTTTTTGTTCTCAAGGTTTTCATAGCCGAGCGGCGTATGAGTGGAAACATAAACCGTCGGATGATTG
>DFHP01000113.1:0-11807 GCA_002371335.1 Eubacterium sp. UBA3720 | reverse complement strand
CGTTTCACGCGCTGCCGGGAGATCTTCAAATACCACTGAGAGTTTATTTGCGTAAAGCGCTTCATCCGTATAGGTGATATCTCCGTGAATCATGTAGAAGAGACCGTCGAGTTCTACGATGACGATGCTGTTTCCGTTCGTATGACCTTTTGCCTTGATAAAATAGATTCCATCCCGGATCTTCTGGCACGCCGGGAAGTTGTAGTACGCGCCGTCCGTAAATTTCACGGGAACGAGATTCGGGATGCCCTGAAGCTCGTCAGCTGCTACCTCGTCTTCGTTCACATAGATTTTTGCGTTCGGGAAGGAGCGCAGCTCTCCGGAATGATCGGCGTGTTTATGTGTAAGGAGGATTTTTGTGACCTGCTCCGGTTTGTAGCCCAGAGCTTCAAAAGCTTCCATATAGCTTGAAATGTTTTTCCCTGTATATGCGATGCTTTTCTCATCCGGCACTTCCTCCGGCGTTCCTGCGGGGATTCCTGTATCGACCAGGATCACTTCATCCCCTGTATCGATGAGATAGTTCGTAAGTCCGCCGCGGTATCTGACGGACTGATCGAATTTGTCCGGACCTTCTTCGCCGCCGAAAGCGAACGGCTGCGTTGAGAAACCATCTTTTCTGAATTTGACTGCTTTAATGACCATCATATTACCTCCATCTGTATTATATTTTGCGCCATGTCAGCCGCTGCCCCATCATATCATCACGCGGCTGTAGTTGTGCACAATTATGTATTTATCGTATACAAAATCAAGCCGGAGTGCAATCACAAATCCTGTTTAGAAGTATCATTATGAGATATTTGCCGCAGAATATCTCATTTAATACTATCTCCCCTATTTAATGCAATCTCCCCCTCCGCCTCCGCCAGATCAGTATTTCCTTCTGATGATCAGATATACTATAAAATAAAGAAACGTTATCCCGCACATTATATACAGGCAGGCAAATCCGTAACCCTCCCGGCCTGCCGCCCGCAGCACGATGCTCAGGACCGCCAGCAATATGATAGAAATGATAAGAGTCATACTCCTGGCCTTGTCCGCGATATATATCAGTCTTTCATCCTTCGCCTGCGTCTTCAGTTTTTCAGCGTACGCGGGATCCTTTCTGATCCTTCCCTCTCTGTACAGACGGGCAATGCCGTAGGCAAAAAGTCCCGATCCGACGGCGGTGCTGATTATGATTTGTTTTTCAAATATCCCGCCGGCGATCAGGATGCCGAGACCGGCGGCTGTCATTAGAACATAAACCCAAAGCGGTAATTTTTCTTTCATATCTCGTCCTCCTCGTAAATGAAAACATCCTCAATGGTGGTACCGAATACATGCGAGATCTTAAACGCAAGAGTAATGGACGGATTATATCTTCCTCCCTCCAGGGAAATGATCGTCTGACGCGTCACTCCCAGAAGCTTTGCCAGATCCTGCTGCGTCAGTTTTCGTTCTTTTCTCAGTTCTGAGATCCTGTTTTTCACTACTGTTCCTCCCGGAAAAAGTAAAGTTTGCTTTACATCTTAAATATATCACCTGCACGCCAAGATGTCAAGTTCGCTTTACATTATCATCTAAAAAAACCCGGCAAAGCATTTTCATTTTGCCTTGCCGGATCTTTTTGATTATAAGCTAACCCATTATTTTAAGCTGACGGGTTTGTCAGCGACGTACATCCCCATTTATTTTACTCTTCGAGTGCCGGTTCTTCATCAGCGATATCCGGGACTGCGGAAACATCTGAAACATCCGATGTGTCAGAGCCATCCGAATAATCATCCAATGCCGGCGCGTTAAGCGCCTCGTCCGGGATCTGGATCTCGGAAACATTGTCATAACCGGTCACGGTGATCGTTTCTACCATACTTGTTATATCAAGCGCAAACATATCCTCAGATCCCACGCCCTGATCTTTCATGGAAGCCTTCATAAATTCCGTTATGTAGTCCGTCAGATCGATCCTGTACTGAACAATCTCTTCGTCTTTTTCCGTGATCCAGAGTGTCAGAGGAATATCAGCGGAGATGTTTGAGATAGTCTCGACCATACTCTCATCGATTCCCATTGAAGCAAACTGCTCCATAACGCCGCTTTCCTGAATTACTTTATTTACTGCGTCACCTGTAATAACGCCTTCATACTTTGTCGCATTTTTTTCGTTGATCTTCTCGGTCTCTGTCTCTTTAAAGCTCTCGGCAGCATCAACATATATATCCAGGGACTCTCTTGCGTTGTACTGGTTCAAAGTGGAGGCATCTTCTGTGGTTTTTGACCAGGAAATATCGTCTTCGCCGGTACCTGCTCCCATATAAACGACAAAATCATCATCTTCCTTCGTCGCGTATATTTTCATCAGGTTAGCCTGAGAATTGCCTGCTGCCGAAATATCCATATTCATGATCATCGACAGCTGGACCGGCTCATTTATCATTTCTCCGGAGCCGTACATCTTCATCGTCATTTCCTGCCCCATGATGCTCATTGCCATTTCCATGTCTATGTCATATGTCATGCTCTTGGCATTATTTGCCTTCTCGGTGGCAGCTGTGACGATGTCTTTCGTGCTCTTTTTTCCGCACGCGGCAAGGCCGAGCATGGAAAGTACCAAAAACGACGCCAGAAGAAGCATCGCCGCTTTTCTTTTGATTGTTTTCATAGATCATTTCTCCTTATATATAGTTTTCAAGCCACACACTGTATGATTCAACAACTTTCCGGATAATACGGTTCAGTATCTGCATCTCTTGAAATTTGACATAAAGGGGGGAAGATCGCTGGAAGGGTGGGATAATAGGGATCATGTGCGCTCATCTTAAATTCGGGCAATTCATTTAACAGGAATGTCTTTCGCGCTGATAACGGAAGCATTGCAGAAGCAAGCTGCAATACTTGTTTTATCATACCCATCTCTCTATGTCCAACCATGATGCCGGGTCAAAATGACCGTAAATTCTTTATGTCCATCCATGATGCCGGGTCATTCTGACCGTAATAATTCGGAGACGTGGTTTCCAGACCCCTATTACCTCCTGCTGCATTCTCAGAAACGATATTACATGCGGTTCAAAAATGCAGCGCTGTTAGGATATTAACAAGCAATTGTCATTCTATGCGCCCCACACAAACATTGTACAAACGTTTTTCATACTTTTTTTAATTTTTTTTAACTTTTCCGTCAAAAAATAATTTGTACATCTCCGGTTCCTGTTCCGAGCCTACCACTTTTACATCGACCCGGTCTTCCTGCCAGGTGATCAGGAAGTTCCCTGCGTAGGCCACCGCTCCGTCATCGGCGATCGCGACCGGCTCTTTTATGATCCTTTTTTTACCCTCGTACAGATCCAGGCGGCAGTGTGTGAGGCCAAAGGGCCATTCCGGCTCTCCGATCTGGTAAACCGTCAGTGAATGTTCTCCGTCGTCAGCTTCCGTGGTCAGGACTTCTGTTTCGGCAAATTTTATCAGGTAGATGATCCTTCCGAAGGATATTGCCAGCAGAATAAAGACGACTGCCGAGATGGCCAGTATGACTTTGATGATTTTTTTCATATATAGATTCTCCTTCCTTGCTTCATGGCCCTGCAGACAGCTGTAAAAATCCCGGATGCGAGGATAGCGCCCTTTTAATGGCACAGATTCTCCTCACCGGTTCTTCACATTGCCCGGCCGCGGTTTTCTCCGCTGACCATATGCAGCCATGACAGCCAGGTAAGAATAGTAATGGGAGTGAAATAACATCATACTAACTTTTCAGCTCAGCCTGCCGCTTTCTATCACGTGCGTTCTGTCTGCGCATCATTCGTTATCGCCTCCTTTGCCCTGAAAGACTGTTGTTCTCTTTCTCCCAAACAGATCATGTCTTCTTTAGCCTGGTTTCTTCTTTATTCAGACAGATGGAGTCTTCTTTAGCCAAACAGATAGTTTTGACTTGATTCGCCCCTTACTGCCTTATATAATGAATGTGTCAATTTCTTTTTTTGATTTCATTTCGCTTTTAGCGGGTGATCTCATAGTTCTTGTCTTCGAGCACTTTCATTACCCTTTCAAAATTTTCTTTTTTCACAAGGATGTAGTCGGTATTATAGGTAGACACTACAAATATCCCTATCTTATTTTCCGCGAGGATCGTTGATATCTTTGACAAAACTCCGATCATCGAAAAGTCCAGCACTCCCTGAATACGGAATCCGCGCCATCCGTCATCCCGGGCAACAGTATTTGCCGGAGTATCCTCCGTTCTGCATACGAGAGAGATCTCCTCGTCTGTTTTTCCCACGAAATAAAAATCAGCGGAAAGATCAATATCCTTTGTTGCCGCGGTTTTACAAACTGTCAGGTCATAATTCAGTGTTTTTAAAGTCATAATATTTTCTCCTTATTTGTTTTTTTCTACGGCTTTACTTTTTTTAATATGGCGTCTACGGTCTTGTTTACCTGTTCCTCCGGCGGGATCAGGGCCTTGCCGTCTCCCTTCTGTGGTCCGTAAGAACCGAACTGGGCATGGTTTCCTCCTCCGATGATATGCTCTGATGTCATATCCGGGACGTTTCTCATGTATTTACTGTATTTTTCCATGCTCAGAACCTTGTCCTCGGAACCATATATCAATACCACATCAAGATGCTGATCCAGCTTTTTCGTCGAATACGCGGCGAGCAGGATCACGCCGTCAAGGCCGTCTCCTTTGGTCGCGGCAAAGTCAGCCGCCATTGCGCCGCCGAGAGAATGACCGCCTATATACCAATGATCGTATTCATACTCTCTCATGACTTTTTCGGCCTTATTTGCTCCAAAAACAGCAAAACGAAGCGGCATTTTTACAAGGCACACGTCTATCCCCCTCTTTGCGATCTCACGGAGCAAAGGAGCGTAAGCCGTCTCCTCCACCTTCGCGCCGGGATAAAAGATCAGCGCATTCTCTTCTCCCTCTCCGTCAAAAAACCATCCGTAGTCTGTTTCTGTGATTTGAACATCCGCGCCTGATCTCATCGCCTCTTCCGCATTCACGTCCGCGTGGTAATAAACCGCTGCATACATCAGAAAACCTATCAGGCCAAGCCCGATCACCGCGGTCGGTATCAGCCACAGCAACCGCTTTCTCCTCTTTACCTTATCCACCATGACCAAACTCCCCTTTCCCGTTAATACCATCAGTATACCACAACACGGAACCGGGGACGGGGACATGTTCCACTCCGGAACCGGGGACGGGGACAGGTTTTACTCTGGAACTGGAGACGGGAGCAGGTTCCACTCTGATGTTAAGGATAGAGATATTCTACCCCCCGGGTCGAAGGAGAATTGAGTATTAGAGTATTGCTTTCACGGTTAAAGCCGGAAACATCGGGGTCGTGTCTTATCTGAAAAAAACGGAACTAAACTCCATCCCCGGTTCCATATTTTCGAACATTTTAATATAACACCTGATTTTTCAGGAAGAAAGGAAACAAAATGAATAACAGGAAAACTATTCGAATCCTCATTACCATGGTTCTGTTAATAACCGGTTTATTTTTTGCGCCCGCATCCAGGACGTATGCAGAGGAAGAGGATAATGCGTCAGCTTCTGCGGAAAACGTATATGATAGTTCCCGGGATATAATGCCTGTACAGCAGATCGATACCGGGGCATACTTTGCGCCTCAGCAGGGATCACAGTCAGAGTCCGCAGCAGAAACGGCTGTCCCGTCCGGGGCGCAGGAAAAAGAAAACGGTCCTGCAGAGACCCTTTCTACATCTGCAGGGCAAAAAAACAGCGAAACGGAAGATTCCGGATACGAAGAGAACTCACTCAAATCCACAGACTCTCCTTTATCAGCAAATAATATAGAAAACACAGATCATCCAGGAAATAATGCCCCGGGAAATAATAACCCGGAGAATAAAAATTCAGACCTTTCTTCTGACTCCGTACCCGAGGCCTTGTCCGAAGAACCTGAAGATAATTTTTCCTTCTCCGTCTCAGATGACGGTAAAGGAAATGACATCACTCCGTTTAATGACTTTATATCCGATAATGGTGATCATTACCTGTTCCTGCCCGCTTCCGTGAACATCGGACATGTCACCCTTCACTATACCGGCGGCGGGATAATATCTGCCAACAGAGGAAATCTGGATTCAGAAACCAAAACTATTACCGTAGATTTTTCCAGTGACAATAGTATACAGATGATGTCCGCGCTTCAGCAGAAAATCCTGCTATACTGCATGCAGTCATCTCTGCCTGCCGTCTCCATCTCACTCAATGGTACTGACCTTGAGAAACTGCACCGGGACAAAGATGTGAAATACAAGGGAAATACTGTAACCATCTATGATCCCTCGAACGATTCATACTGTTTAACTGCAGATAACGTAGAAATGAAAGGCCGCGGCAATTCTTCCTGGACGGAATATGAAAAAAAGGGTTATCAGATCAAATTTTCATCCAGGACTTCCGTACTCGGTATGGATAAGGCAAAAAAATGGATCCTTTTGGCAAATTCCAGCGATCCGTCACTCATGCGAACCTCTGTCGTATATGATATTGCAGCGAAAATGAATTTGGGCTTCGTCCCTGATGAGCGTTATGTCGACTTATGGATAAACGGAGATTATCGCGGGGTTTACCTTATAGGGGAAAAGGTCGAACTGGATAAGAACAGGCTGAACCTGACAGATGAGCATGCAATTATCGCAGAGCGCGACGACGCTAATTTCGCGGAAGAGGATCACTGGCTGACAGACAGTAAGGGCAAACATTATACCTTAAAAGATTCGAATACAGATGAAGATGTCGAGACTCTGGAAATTTTCCTGAATAAAATCAATTCCCTTAACGCTTTATTAAACGCAGGGGATACCAGGTGGTCCGATATATGTTCAATAATCGATGCTGAAGCATTTGCAGAGTTCTACCTGGCAAATGAATTCTTTTCTAATGACGAAGTGCTCATGACCAGCTATTTCATGTACATGGACGGACCAAATGATAAGATCCATCCCGGACCTCTCTGGGATTTTGACAGCTGCATGGGGATTCAGGGATTTCCAAACGACATATATTACGTTTACAGAGACTATTTGTTCAAGGCTCTTTTTGAGTATCCTGAATTCTATGACCTGCTGGTGGATTTGTATAACAATAAGTATAAAGCTCTTTTTGCTTCCGCGACAGACAATGTGAATTATTACAAAAATATCATTTCCGGATCAGCAGAAATGAATTATATACGCTGGGCTCTGGGGGATACCACGGATTCCAAGGGAACATATAGTCATCCTGAATATATTTCCAATGTGGATGAGATCCAAACATGGCTTAAGGGCCGTTCCGAGAAATTCTCCATAGACCGTATCCGGGAAACTTGTATTAAGGTTTCTTCTTCATCTGATCTGAAAACATACACTGCGTATTTTAACGATGGTTCTTGGTACTACAGCGGAAGATTTGCGGTATGGAGCAGTGAAAACGGCCAGGATGATGTGGTCTGGTATACGCCGGTTCGATGCGATAACACCGGTATGTATGTAAAAATTCCGATTTTACAGCACAATGCCCTGGGCACCTATACTATCCATCTCTACCTTCGGAGGAACAGGGAACAGGGCGAAAAAGCAATTGTAAGATATTTCAAAGTATATGATCTGCCGGCGAGATCTTACGTTTACGAAGATATTGATTACACTTCGGTTTTTGATCCTTCTTATTACCTTGAGCAGAATCCGGATGTAAAAAATGCATATGGTAACTCCGTAAGTTCGGCACTATCTCATTTTGTCAAATGGGGAATGGCAGAGGGCAGGAAATCCAGCCTGAATTTTGACCTTCCCTCGTATAAAAAGGCTCACCCTGATCTCAGGGCGGCATATGGAACAGACAACGCCGCTTACTATCTTCATTACATAAAGTGGGGTGCCCGCGAGGGGCGCGTTACAAAAGGCGTCTCCGTCAGAGTTGGAAAAATTACGGTCTTTAACGGGCAGGATTATCGCCTTGTGTATGATTATGACTACTATTCTTCCAACGCGGACATCCGGAGCGCCTTTGGCGACGATGATATCGCGGCGCTGGCAAATTTTGTCAGATGGGGTATGCCGTCCGGAAGGCATGGCAGCGAAACGTTTGACGTCCGCTCATATGCATACGCAAATCCTGACGTACGAAATCTTTGCGGAAAGGATCTTTCGGGATATTATCTCCATTACATCAGGTACGGATATAAGGAGCATCGGGAGTGTAAAAATGTTTCTGAGATGAGGGGCTTCGCCGTTTCTCAATATGGAACAAATTTTTCACCTGTCTATGATTATAATTTTTATGTCAGAAAATATGCTGACCTTGAAAAAACATTTGGATTTGACGACAAGGCTGTTCTGAATCATTTCGTTATATACGGTATGCGGGAACAGAGGCAGGCCATCAGCTCCTTTGACGAAAAATCCTACCGTTATCAGTACCCGGATCTGCGGGCAGCATACCGGAATCAGTACCGGCTGTATTATCTGCATTATATCAACTATGGATGTAAGGAAAAAAGACAAGGAACAGGAACCACGTCTCTGCAGAAACCTGTGACTGTTTTTTCCGGAAGCAATTATAAAGGACGGTATAAAAACGACGCTTTCTCATTTGATCTGTCATCTGTTTATGACTATGATTACTACACCACGCAGAATCCTTCTCTTTTGTCCTCCATCGGCGACGATGATATCGGTATGATTGAGTATTTTGCCACAAAAGGATTATCCTCCTGGCAAAACGGAAAGGCTTCTTTTGATTCCGGAGCTTATGCAAATATAAGGAAAAATATCTGGGAATACACTATTGTAAGGGTAAAGGCAACACCTGTTGTAGGAATTGCCTGGGGTTATGACAGGGCAGGCATAAACTGGTATACCGGTTCTATCAGCCGCTCCGGCGGCGCATCTGCAATGCTCGGGCAGGCCACAAACTATTCACAGGCATGCTCCGCGCTGAATGGCGTAGACGCGCTCTGTCTTACCGGCGGCAGCGATGTGACTCCTTCTCTTTACGGCGAGGCAAAAACCTACAGCTATGGATCAAATTACGCCAGAGATATCTCTGACATGTACCTGATCCAGGCCGCGTATGACATGAACATTCCTGTGCTTGGGATCTGCCGGGGGCTTCAGATCATGAATGTTGCTTTTGATAACGCTTCTTCCGGCGTCATCTACGGAACGCTGTATCAGGATCTGAACATTCAGGGTGCTTCCACATTTAACCATATGGGCAATGCAAGCGTGACGGCCAAACGCCACATTGCAGATCTCAGACCCGGAAGTCTTACGGCACAGTCGTACGGAACCACCTCTCTTTCCGTGACCTCGGCACATCATGAGGGTATAAAGCAGTTAGATGCATTTCATTACAGAGCATCCGGCTGGGTCTCTGAAGGAGGCACTATCATCGAAGCTATTGAAGCTTATGACAGAAAATTCTTCGTCGGCGTTCAGTGGCATCCCGAATGCCTCGGAAACAGCGGCGACGCGGAAAGTCTCCGCCTGTGGAAATCATTCATCACAGCCGCCCGCTCCAGATAAACCCAATAAACGGAACCGGGGACGGAGACGGGTTCCACATAATGGAACAGGGGACGGAGACGGGTTACGCTTGCGAAGCAATGCGGAACCCGTCTCCGTCCCCTGTTTCGTTCGCCCCTGTTTCGTTTGCCGGCAGAAATTTATCTTTCATTACGCCTGTTTTCCCGAATTATTTCTGCATAATGCTATTTATAATCATTATGTTTTTTGTTATGCTATGTGCTAAATAGCAGGCATTATGCGAAAATTCATATTATTATTTTATAAAGGAGGTGCATTGAATTATGAAAGGTTGGGAATTTACAGGAACCCATCAGCCGCTGAAGATTGTCGAAAAACCGGACCCGAAAGCAAAACCGGGATATGTCGTGCTGAAAACGCTGGCAGGCGGTCTGTGCCATTCAGATGTCAGCGCTCTGGATATTGAATCCTGGATGTCCAGCTTCAGCGTACCTGTCATCATGGGACATGAGGTTTGTGGTGAGATCGTTGAAATAGGAGAAGGCGTAGAGGGATACAGCGTAGGCGATATTGTAGCCGTATGTCCTCTTTATGCGAAGGACGGAACAACGCCGGGATACACCCGCGACGGCGGCTATGGAACGATGACGACAGCGCCTGTTGAACAGCTGGTCAAGGTTCCTGAAGGTCTTTCTCCCGTAAAAGCTGCGGCTGCGACAGACGCCGGAGCCACTTCTTATCACGCAGTCTGCACCGTTGGCGGCATCAAGCCCGGAATGAAGGTGGGCTTTATCGGCATCGGCGGTCTGGGACAATTCGCGGTACGAATTGCAGTTGTAAAAGGCTGCGAAGTTTACGTGGCCACAAGAAAACCCTCTGCCCAGGAACGTGCCCGCAAGCTTGGCGCAAAAGAAGTAAAGTCAAACATTATGGAGTTTGCTGATAAAAATCTTGATGTCATAGTGGATTTTGCCGGAGCCGGAAAAACCACCGCTGACGCTATTAACGCAGTCGGCCAGTATGGCAAAGTGGTTCTTGTCGGAATGGCAGCCGACACTTCCCAGATCAACACCTATCCGATCATCTTTAAAGAGCTGAAGATCGAAGGTTCTCAGGGAAGCACCACTCAGGATTTAAAAGAATGTCTTGATCTTCTCGCCAGCGGCGAACTCGATCCAACGATCCATACATGTACTTTTGACGAAATCGGCGAAGGAATTGAAAAGCTGCGCCGCGGAGAAGTTGACGGACGTCTTGTATGCGTTTACGACTGATTCTTTCAATCGCGATCTCTGATCGCGCGCGAGCTGCGCGACGCACTTGTGCGTCTTCCTCTGCGATCCGTCGGAGGCTCAACTCAGAGTGGGAATTCAAGAACGCCTCTTGCGTTCTTGCCTCGCCACGCTCGGGGCGAAGCCCTTCCTCTGAGCGCGGCTGCGATCCGCAGAAGGCTTTTACTCAGTCGGGGATTGTCCCCCGCCACTGAGTTGAATTTGTTATAACCCACCGCCTACAGAGGCGGGGGACTCCCCATCTGAGTTGATATGAGGCAGTATTATGGTTCAGAAACCGATCGACACAAGGCTGGTCTATGGATTCCTGAGTTCAGGAAAGACATTTTTTATCCAGGATTGTATAAGGAATGACTTTTTTCACAAATACGGGACAACTCTGATTCTTTGCTTTGAACAGGGACAGTCGGAGTATGACCTTGATCTGCTGTCGGCAAAAAGAACACACGTGGAGTTTTTCGAAGGCATGGCCGAACCTGAAGATGTTGCCGTATTTTGTCAAAAAAACATCAGCAAATATCAGCCTGATCGTATTTATGCAGAAATGAATATCATGATGCAGGGGCTTCGCGATATGTTCCCCGAGATAATGAACGTTACCTATGTGACGACCCGGATCGCCTGGCGCACTCTCAAGCTTTATCTCGATAATTTCAGTCCGATGATGAACGAGATGGTTCGGGCGTCCCATCAGATCACTTTTGTGGACTGTCCTTCAAAGGAGGTACTTGCGCCCTACAGCCAGACTTTCCGGCTCATGAATCGCAGCGCGTCTTATCTGCGTCAGGATCCGATGGGCTATCACGAAAAAGCCTTTGATATTTTTGTCCCCTTCTCTTTGGACCGGACAGAGATAGTGATCACAGAAAATATGTATCTGCCGCTCTGGCTGGACGCGGCAGATCACCCGGAACATTATGACGGCAAAACACTTATCTTTACAGACCCGCTCGAGCTTCGCCGGCAAGGAGAAAATGAACCATGGATCGCAGGAAGAGTTGTGATGACCTGCTG
>DFHP01000172.1 GCA_002371335.1 Eubacterium sp. UBA3720 | reverse complement strand
TTAAGAAGCGGGGGTCTTCTCACACTGAGATAAAACATGGGAAAGAAAATATAATGAGAAAACTTGGATTGGATTACGGGTCAAAAACAGTCGGAGTCGCCGTCACCGATGGACTGGGCTGGACTGCGCAGGGCGTGGAAATAATAAGAAGAAAATCAGAAAACAAACTGCGGAAGACATATGCCCGTATCAAAGAACTGATCGAGGAATATGAAGTAGATGAGATCATTCTGGGATATCCGGTCATGCTATCCGGAGATGAGGGAGACCGGGTGGCGATGTGCAGGATTTTCAAGGAAGGACTGGAAAAAAAGACAGGCCTTCCGGTGGTCTTCTGGGATGAAAGACTGACTACGGTTGAAGCAAATGAGATCATGAACAGAGCAGGGATTCCTAAAAAAGACTGGAAAGAATATGTAGATATGATAGCGGCGCAGCTGATCCTGCAGGGATATCTGGACCGGCAGGCGGAACTGGAACACAGGAAGGAAGTTGCGAAAGAGCTGGAAGAAAAGCTATGAGTGAGACTTGAATGCATAGGAAATTTCGTTAATTTCCCATGAAACAAATCCTCCGGGGGATAAAGAAATACAGATGTAATGAGAAACACTGAGTTCAGGGCAGAGGTAATGAAATGAAAGACTTTCAGAACAGAGTAAGAAAAACTTTGGATGAGATCGGCAGAGAAACGCTTGCTTATGACGAGACAGAGTTTTGGATGGTAGAACGGATATATCAGCAGATCGAGGATTATGCCTCGGAGAAGGAGCTGTTCAATACGGCGGTCGCTCTGCCGCTGATACGTGCGCTTCATAACGGAAGCCACCGGAAAGGAACTGCCGTGAAGGATGGCCATACCTATCGTCTGCCGTATATGATCCACTGCCTGCGTGTCTGCCTGATGCTGATCGACCTGAAGTTGCCCTTTAATAAAGAAGATGAAGATATAGTTCTTGCAGCGGCGTTGTGCCACGATATGATCGAGGATATACCTTTTGCAAACGGCGGGACCGAAATGATGACATTATATCATCTGGATAAGCGGGTTTACCACACGGTCAGACTTGTCTCGAAGAGAAAAGATTTTACCCTTGAGGAACATCAGCAGTATTTTGACAATATAATGAATGATCGGTTTGCGCTGATGGTCAAACTGTCCGACAGGGGAAATAACGTGGAAGATCTCTATAACATGAAAATATGGAAAGTGCATGAGTATGTGGAAGAGACAAGAAAGTATTTTTTTCCAATGTGTGATTTCGGGATGAAAAAGTTTCCAGAACTGCAGGAGGTGCTTGCCATTCTCCGGGACAAAATGCTGACGCTGACTGAGAGCGCTGAAGCTCTGGTGATCCGTTATGAGCGAAAGGAGTATCAGATGCTCACAAAACTGGAGGAACTTCGGGAAGAAAACCGGAGACTTACATCGATCCTTCAGGAACTGGAGGGGTGATCATGGACGATTTCAAAGAAAAACTTGATAGTATTCTAAGAGAGATAAATGAAGAAAACCTGATCTATGACCAGTCGGAGGAATGGATGTATCGTGAGTATTACGAGGAAATCCAGAGTTACGCGTATAAAAAGCAATTGCTGAACACAGCGCTTGCCCTTCCGGTTGCAAGGGCACTGCACCAGGGAAGCTACAGAGGAACTATCGTATCGCCCTCCGGACAGAAATGGAAACGTCCGTATTTTGTACACAGCCTTTTGGTGTGTCAGATGCTTATCGTTCTCAGAATTCCTCTTGCGCATGACGAGGAGGATATTCTGCTTGCATCGGCGTTGTGCCATGATATTCTTTTTGTATTGCAGTTTCCTGATCAGGGCGAAGAAATGACTGATATTTATAAGCTGGATCACAGAGTGACCGAGATCCTGAAGCTGATCTATGAGGGAAATTGCGAAACGGAAGAGGAGAGACAGCAGATCTTTGACAAGGTGCAGGATAATAAGCTGGCTTTACTTCTGCGTCTGGCTGACAGAGGACATGTGGCAGAGGAATTATACCGGGTTTCGGTCTGGAAAGCTCATGAATATATATACGAAACGAAAAACTATTATTATTCCATGTGCATTTATGCGAGAGAAAAATACCCGGAGCTTGAAACAATAATCCGTGTGCTTCAGGAAAAAATGCATGATCTCAGCGTTGTAGCCGAGATTTTTGTAACAAGATACGAGAAGAGAGTCGAGGAGCTTAATTCGGAGATCCTTGCCCTTCAGGAGGACAATGTACTGCTGCGAAAGAAGATCCGTGATATAAAAATGAGAAATAATAATTGATTTTTATAAAATCTCTGTGCTAAAATAAATTCTGTTTATTGGCCGGCTTTAAAAGCGTGAAATCGGAAGAAATGCCAACTTCCTGATTTTACGCTTATTTTTTTGTCATAGTAAATTACGATCATTTCCTATGACAGAACCCTCCGGGGGATGCACACGCCGCACAAAGGAAGGCAGCTGAGCTGCCGTGCGGCGGCGCGCAAAGTCCGGTTCGCTCGCCTCGGGAGTGAGAGGATGGAGAGCTGAAGTCCGCTCGCGGACTTTGATCTATGGATAGGAGGAAAAATGGAACGTGGTAATAAAATGGCGGTAATGCCGATGAAGAGACTGGTGGCGGATATGTCGATACCGATGATGCTTTCACTGCTGATTCAGTCCCTGTATAACATAGTGGATAGTATTTTTGTCGCCAGGCTCGGAGAAAATGCACTGGCGGCTGCCTCGCTGGCGTATCCTGTACAGATGCTGATGATCGCGGTGGGAGTAGGTACTGCGGTAGGACTCAATGCAGTACTATCCAAAGCTCTGGGAGCTGGAAAATACGATGAAGCATCGAAGATCGCGGCTTCGGGAGTGGCCCTCGCAGTTCTTTCCAGCCTGGCGTTTGTCGCGGCGGGATTGCTTTTTTCCGGAACCATCGCAAATGCGTTTACGGAAAATAAAGAAATCGCAGAAATGTGTCACCAGTATCTTTTTATATGCATGACTTATTCTACCGGTAATCTGGTCTGTATGACTTATCAGCGCCTGATGCAGGCAGCCGGAAAATCTTTTCTCAGTATGGTGATCCTGGCAGTCGGAGCGATAACAAATATCGTGCTGGACCCCATAATGATCTTTGGACTACTGGGATGTCCGGCTTTCGGAATCCGGGGCGCTGCGGCAGCAACGGTCCTGGGACAGTGGGTGAGCATGGTTACAGGGCTCATACTGCAGAAATATTGCAATAAAGACGTTAACGTATCATTCAAAGGCTTTCGTTTTGATACAAAGATCGTAAAAGGTATTTATAAGGTCGGTTTTCCTACGATGATCACGCAGGCCATGCAGAGCATGATGGTCACTTGTTTCAATGTCATACTGCAGCCTTTCTCTACCACTGCGGTTGCGTTTTTCGGCGTATATTACAAACTTCAGACATTTCTTTTCATGCCCATGAACGGGCTTGGCCAGGCAGGTATTCCGATAGTCGGATTCAATTTCGGCGCTGGAAATAAAAAGCGGATCTATGAAGCCATACGGGTGATCTATCCTGCGGCAATGATCATCTCGCTGATCGGATCGATCTTATTCATGAGTATTCCCGCACAACTGCTGGGTCTTTTCGCTGCCGGAGACGCTATGCTGAAGCTTGGAGTTCCCGCGCTGCGGATCATCGCCCCCACTTTTATCCTGGGAGCTGTGACGCTCATTTCCGGATATATAGCATCCGGTCTTCAGGATGGGATGACAAATATGGCCGGTGCTGTGATCAGGCAGTTCGTTCCGCTGATCCCCTGCGCATATCTGCTTGGAAAAGTATTTGGCATCGGGGGAGTATGGTACGGATTCTGGATCTCAGAAATATGCGGAGTGCTGTATTCTGTATTCAGGGTCCGGAAGCTTCTGAAAATCAGGCTGTCTCATGAATAAGGAGTCAGGGAGAGTTAAAGTCCGGTTCGATCCCCTCAGGATTGGGAGGCAGGTGGAGTTGAAGTCCGCCCGCGGACTTTGTTTTGGATTTTTGAAAAAAAAGAAAATGAGCGTATGATCAGATCCGGGAAACGAGTATAATATACCCGAACGGGGAACTAACGGGATTTTCTGAGAAATTTGAAAAAAATTCATGATCATATGGAAGGAAGTAAGAAGGATGGGATTAAAAAAGAAAACTATAAATAAGAAAAACATAAAAAAGAAGAACGTAAAAAATAATAATGTTAAGAATGAATCGGGGAAAAAAGAGTTAAGACAATGGTTTTATTTTTGCCCTGAAAAGATCACGGTCACTGAGATCAGGGACGCTCTTATGCAGAGCGGATGCGCGATGGAACTCTGGAGAGAAGCCGGCGTGCTGGAGATCAATGTGGGTGAAAAGATGAATATAGATGTGGAGGAAAGAGAACCTTCCTTCGGAGAACCGGAAGACGATATGTTCCTGAAAAAGGAGGGAATACAGTCGGTATTTGATATTACGATAGCATCGGATTCATATGAAAAATGCGAACCTGTTTTCCGGATGTTGACCGGCGCTCTCGGGGGTATGGTCTGTGCCGATACCCCGGATTTCACGCCGAGGATCATGAAGTAAATATTTCCGCATGATAAGGCAAATCATGGATTACAGTTTTTGCAGGGATCGAAGCCCATGGCGATGATCTCTTCCCGGGTTCCGGTATATTCTTTCCTGTTCTTCTCTGACATTTTCTTTACACTGTCGCATTCCGGATAATGGAATTTCCGGGATCCTGAGCGGGTGTTAAGAATGTAGGTCATGACCGGAGATGAGGTATCGCTGTTTATGTGATCACTTCCTGATGAAATGTTCCGGCCGGGTAAATCGGCGGCGGTTATCACACCGGCGGCTTCTTTATCGGGATATGTACCGTCCCATTCGCTTTTGCCGTTGGAATAATCTATATCAATACATGGCTGTGTATTATAACAATACACACAAAATTGAACGCCGGATCCATTGTCCTCGACGGATCTGGCTTCCATCAGTATACCGCTGGCCAGAAGATCATCGTCGTTGAAAACCGGAGTCACCCGGTATAGCACGTGATTGTCTGTCTTTCTTACATAGTCTGCCACCATGTCCTCAAACGGCAGCATTCCGGCCACATTGAGATACCGTGTGCCGGTTATCAGATTCTCAGGATTTGCGTTTTCGCCTGCAAGCTGGAATCCGATGAGATGGCAGCGGTTATAAAGATACTTTCCGTCGACACAGTCATATTTGGCGAATTGCCATCCGCTGGGCTTGATGTTTCCGATCGCGCCCCGCTCTGATAAAGGCATTATATCCCGGCAGATGTTGGCGTAGGCTACATCGCATCGGCCGTCGTTATCCAGAGAAGAATAGTATTCAAAAGGCTCCGTTGTCATTTCCTGTTCTGTAAACCCCGGAATATTATCATTGATCACCGTGAACGGTTCATCATCATAAACAGGGATCGTTTCCGGGTCCACACTGATCGCCGATCTTTCAGCCTCTTTTTTTGTGATCTTTTTTTCGGAAACGGGGCCGCCGTCGGATAGCGCTTTATCAGCGGCAGAGGTATTATCCGGAATCGTCAGGAAGATCGCCGGAAGAACGAGTATAAGAGCCAGTAGCTTTTTTGCGGGCAAAAAATTCATAAGCATTTCTCTTCCATAGAATGTCATCTTAACGGAACGCCTGAAAAGAAAGGATCGTCAGCCGGTTAAGAAGTCTGCATTTATACATCTCAGGATATAGCAAACCCGATCGTGCGGTTTGCTTTTTTCTTTCGGTTCAGATCTACGCTGCTGTCTTTCGCGGCAAGCAGAAAGTCGGAAGCAAGTATCACATCTCCGCTGGTTCCGTCCATCGCGGAACGTATGTCCGCTTTGCTGACGGCGTGTTCGAACAGATTGCTGACAAATCTGGCGTTGCTGAAGGAATCATCCTGCATGATCTTTTCCGGCAGATTTCTGAAATAAGAGAAAACCGTCTTTTCCAGATCAGGGGAACCACTGATCTGATTGCGTTCAAGCATATTCATGAATATCTGTGCCAGCTCGTCCTGCGTGTATTTTTCAAATACCACGCTGTAGGGAACGAGTTTTTCCAGTTCCGGATGATCTGCGCAAAGCTTCCGGATGTCCTTTTCCCTGCCGGAAAATACCACTACCAGATCATCGCGGTGTATCCTGAGCTGGGAAATGATCGTATTGATCGCGTCAGCAGTGAAATTTTCGGTTGTAAGCTGTTCCATCCTTGCGATATCTTCATCGACATCATCATCTTCCATCTGAATCATATTTTCCATAGGTCCGTTCAGCTCATCGATCAGGAGAAGAGAGCCGTATGCGTCCCGCAGAATGGAAAGCGTGCGGGGAGTGGTCTCGCCTTCGCAGTCGCCCAGAAAATCTTCCAGATGATGTTCGTGGAAATGGCCGTCATAGAGTATGTTCATTTCCTTAAGAAAGGCTGTCAGAACGCCTGCGGCAGAGGATTTTCCCGTACCGGGCTCGCCGATAAAGAACATATTATAAGGACCGTTGACTTCTCCGATGTCAAAAGGAGATTCAAAAAATGTGTGATCTTTGTCCTGCCCGGCGGTTTCTGCAGACTTATCATTCAATCCTCCGGAGATGGATTTAATAATTTTTTGTAGCTGTTCTCTTACAGAGCTGCGGCCAATAAGCGTATTAAGATCAGCTTTATCTCCGGCAGAGAAAGACGTGCCATTGATCAGGCCGGAAACATCGGACAGAGATATACGCCGATCTCCGGCGGCTGCTTTTCCGGTGTCTTTGCCGGCGGCGTTTCCGGGCATGTCGTCAGTTTTTCCTGATTTGTCTTCAGCGTTACTGGCGTTCTCTGTCTTGGATCCGCTTTGCCGGCCAATGTGTTCAGGAACGGAAAGAACAGCTTCGGACCGGTCTTCATCACCGGAATGCATATCAGCCATCTGCAGCTGTTTCAGGTAGATCATTTCATCACAGATCTTTTGTATCGTGGAATATCCGTAGAACCGTCCGTCTTCCTTTTCCTCGTTCATTCTTATCCGAAAAGCCTCCAGCGCGTCCGCGTCTGCGGGAAAACCGCAGGATTCCAGATATTTATCAGCGATATCACAGATGTAGGAAGCGGACCAGGGAATAAACCTGATCACACGCAGCGAAAAAATATCCTGTATCTGCTCCGCGATCTTCTCCAGCACCGTGTTTTCCAGACAGGGTACTCTGAAGACGAAGACAAAATCATTGATCCTGTCATAAAGCTTCATCAGCAGTGCTTCAAATTCAACAGTGTCCATCTTTCCTATCCAGGCGCTTATGTCAATACAAAGGACCATATCGGAGACATTATTCAGCGTAAAGTTTGTTACGGAAGGAACGGAACCGTCCATTGCCATATCCGCGGAGATAGCTATAATATCCGGCGGATTGCGGAAAGATACCAGTTTTTCGCTGTTATACAGATCATGTAAAAGATAAAGATAGGTCATTACAGCGGATTCATTCTGCTCCACGGAAAACAGAAGCGCCTGACTCGTCAGGGTATGCTCTGTGCCGGTCTCCCGCAGTATGGGCGCGACTGCCCTTACCTCGTGGACAAAATCTACAAACTCATCCGCCTCGGCCAGCTCATCCGCATCCTTCACGAACATGGCTGCATTTTTTTTCTTTTCGGCCTCCTTTTCGGAGACCATAAAAGGCCGCACACATTCCGGCGGATCCGCAAGAAGAACCTGTACCAGTATTGCGGCGCTTATCTCAGAAGCGTTTATCTGTCTGGCGATCACCTTCGTGTTATGCAGGAGAGTAAACCATGAATGACCATCCTCCGCAGTGGCGCCGGCGTCGCTGATCTTTTTTTTCAAGGCTTCCATGACTTCGTCTGTGTCTGTAAAACCGGCGGCAAGGATCGAAGAAACATCCTGGAAATCCTTGTCGTTCCTGTCTTCTGCGTTTGGATCCGCCGTGCACATGCAGAGGGTAAGAAGAAACATTTCCTTTGACAAATATTTATTATTTGTCCGGACACGCATTTCTTCCGCTGATGATAATATCTTTTGTAAGAATACACTATTGTTCAGTTCCATAAAAATGCCACCTCCGGAAAAAAATCTAAAAGAAATATTTTCTGATTTTTATTATATCACGATTCGATTTGTAAAAAAACTTTTGGAAAGTCATTCAGACATGACGGAAATGTTTTACGGCGAAACAAAAATGCACATTTGATCATTAATATTGCAACGTTGTGCACTCATAATATTGTTTTATGTTTTGATATGAATATGATAATATATAGTTTAGTGTCTATAAAAAATATAAATATACCAAAAAATTTATAATGATCATATGATATGACCGGACAGGGGTCATAGATGAAGACTGAGAGGGAGAAAGATGAAAAAGAAAACGGCGGCTATGTTGCTGGGTCTGTCAGTTCTGCTGGGCATAAATCAGTCCGCGTTTGCATTAAATGAAGGTGCGGCGTATGAGGCAGAGGCAGATCAGGCCGGGGAGGATCAGGCGTATTCAGATTTTTATTCAGGTGAAGTTTCTTCAGAATCCGGGGAAGAGTATATCCCGGGTGTCATTCCTTCGGGTGGAGATTTAGATGAGAGGAGTGCAGACGGGGTGGAGGAATCTGAAATTGAGAGTACTTCCGAAAATAACGATTCTGATGAACATCGGGATGAAACAGAAAAGACAGATGGGGAAGACGAACTGCAGACAGCCGCAGCTGAAGGGATCACTGCTGATAAGATCTCCGGAGCGGAGTATCAGATTAGTTTAAAAAGTCAGAAAAAAATAAACGGCGGCATACGGTTTGCCGTCTGGTCAGATACAGGCTGGCAGGATGATCTTCAGTGGTACACGGCGTCCGAAAGCCATGAAGGAACAGAATATTCGTATGTCTGCGCAATAGATATCAGAAGACACAAACATACAGGAAAATATTATATTGATGCATATTCAGATAATACATATATCGCTTCCGGGATCATGCAGGCCGAAGGCGTCCAGAAAGCTTCTGTTGTGCAGAAATGGATCGATGAAGATAAGGGCTCCTGGCGGATCGTGGTATCCGGAATGGAGAATGAGGAGCTGATACAGGAGGTCCGGATCCCGACCTGGTGCAGTACCGATCAGAGCGATATCAAATGGTATACGGCAAAAAAACAGAGCGATGGCACATATACGGCGGATATCAATGCGGGAAATCATGCATATCATACGGGGACCTATACTCATCATGTCTATGTGACAGATGTTTTCGGCGTCAGAAGCTATGTGGGACAGACAAAAACCAGTTTTAACAAAGAGATTTTTCCCGAGTTGATAATTATGCCTGATCAAAAAGAAGCAGTGTTTTCGGTGACGCTTCAAAACTATGTGTCGGACGCCTCTTCCGTAAGAGCCGCTGTCTGGACAGATACAGGCTGGCAGGATGACCTTCAGTGGATCACGCTGAATAAGGATTCCACAGGGGGATATAAGGGAAGTTTCAGGACCGCATCATTAAAGCATAGCGGAAAGGTGTACGTGGATGCCTATGACGGAGGGAAATATATTAAGACTGCCGTCGCATCCATATCAAAACCGGCTAATCCTGTCATAGAGATCAGTAATCTGACCACAAAAGGATTTGACGTCAGGCTATCCGGAGTGAAAGCAGCTTCAGGCGTCAGAGAGATCAGGATCGCCGTATGGACGGTAAAGGACTGCCAGGATGACCTTAAGTGGTATCCCGCGGCAAAACAGCCGGACGGATCATATGTAATATCCGTTCATAAGGGAGACCACAAAAAGAATACGGGAGAATATCTCGTGGATACCTATCTCACGGACGGAAACGGTCTGCAGAGTTATACCGGAGGTACAAAGGTAATTGTGCCGGAACCGGAGCAAAAGGTATCAGTGGAGGTGAAAAAAAATAAAGGAGGATATCGGTTCCTCACAAAGAATATTGATATTGACGATATTACATCCGTCACTTATGCGGTGTGGTCCCGGGCAAACGGTCAGGACGATCTGAAATGGTATACCGGTACCTATGACGCCGCGTCAAATACCGCATCCTTCGATTTCAGACCGGAAGCGCACAGGGATTTCGGATTATATTACGTACATTGTTATGCATATACTGCCGGCGGAAGCAAGATGGGGCTGGGCGGAACGACCTTCGAGGTCAATGCATCGGCGGAGATCACCAACAGCGTTTCGGGCACATGGTTCAGAGTAAACATGAAGCCTGCGGAGGTTCCGTTTGAGATCAGATCCGTGCGGATCGCCGTCTGGAGCAGCGCCGATCAGTCCAATATGGTGTGGTATGACGCGGTAAAGAATTCCGATGGTGTTTACTATATTGCATCACATACAGGAAGACATAACTCTCGATTCGGCATGTATACCGCCCATGTTTATATATATGGAACGAACGGCATGTCCGGCTGTATCGGAACCACTTCGTTTAAAGTCGGCGCGGGTCATAATTCCGTCAGCCTGCAGACAGATAATGGAAGCATGAAGGTCCTGGCGTCCTTTCTTTCAAATCAGAATATCAGAGCCGTCTGGTTTCCTGTATGGACGCAGGCAAACGGTCAGGATGATCTTGCCTGGTATCAGGGAGAACAGCAGCCCGACGGCAGCTGGGCCGTATGGGTAAACATAGGCAGACACAATTATGAGACAGGCCTTTATCTTGCCGACTGCTATGTGGATTATACCGACGGTACAAGGCAATACACCGGCGGTACGACATTTACCGTCAGGGAAGACGTGGGATTTTACACGGTGGTTAACTCTGAAAATCAGGCGACCTGCATCGTTCAGGGATATACATCTTCTTCAAAAGTTACAATAGATGTATGGAGCAATAACGCAGGTCAGGACGATCTTCGTACGTATACGGCTTCCAGAAGCGGAAACGGATGGCGCGCGGTGATCCCGAAAGCAAACCATGGAAGCGCGGGATATTATATGGCAAGGCTTTACGTGGACGGAAATTATGTTTGTTCCGACAGCTTCAGCTTTGACAATTACAGATATTCCACGTCATGGTCCGCGATCAGTACGGCTCATGCCGCCGGCGGAGGCGGTGCCGACAGGAGTCAGGTCTATACGAACTGCATACAGCAGATGGAGGCGTCCTACGCCAATGGTTTCCGTTCTTTTGAGATAGATGTAAATATGACATCAGACGGCGTGCCGGTTCTTTATCATTCGTGGAATACAGGTATACTTGATAATTACACTTATTCCGCAGCCAGATCATCAGGACCGAAATACAGCGACTTTATGAAAGATACCATGTATGGCGGCGCATACGCGACGTCGGATTACGGCGATCTTTTGACATATCTGTCACAGCACAGGGATGTAAAGGTATTGCTGGATCCCAAATATACTTCAGAGACCAGTATCAGGACCCTATATAAGCTTCTGTCAAAAAAAGCATCCGATATGGGCATGGTATCTGTTATGAGGGAGCAGATCGTTCCGTACTTCTTCAACGAGCGGATGTATGACTGGATCTACAGTACATTTCATTTCAATGAAATGCATTATGCGACATATACTTATGGCTGGAAATACTTTACGGAAGATCAGTTCAGGGGTTTCTGCAAATTCTGCAGATCAAAAAAAGTGACCAGCATGAGCATGTGGGATGTGCTTGCCACAAAGGAAGTTATCAAGATCGCCGACAGCTACGGAATTACTGTATATGTACATACGACCGATGATACGAAAACTGCTTCGGATAAACTGAAAATGGGCGCCGCAGGAATCATAACGAACAGGATCCTTCCCGATGAGGCAATGGCGCTGATCGGAATGTAGGTTCAATAACTATAATCAGTTCAAAAAAACAGTTTGCACAAGGTCTGATTTGTGGTATAGTTTATCAGAAGGTGTTGACGGAGAATGATTCTGCGGAAAAACTGATGACAGAGAGGCGTACGAGTGCTGAGAGTGCGCTGTGATGTTTGTGGATGATACCGCTCCTGAGCCGCTTGTGCACAGGTCTTTCATAAGAACGGCGTCAGTCCGGCAGATGGAGGACACAAGCAAGCCGTCCGCCCGGCGTATCGGGTAATGAGTGAATAATCAAGGTGGAACCGTGCTTGAACAATAAAGCACCCTTGGAGAGATCCGGGGGTGTTTCTTTTTTTGGATCTTGATCTCTGATCGCGCGCGAGTTGCGCGACGCACTTGTGTGTTTTCCTATGCGCAGCTCTGCGATCCGCCGGAGGCTCAACTCAGATGGGGGATTGAAACCCTCCATTGAGTCAAGTTTGATTCAATACCCACTGCCTGTAGAGGCGGTGGACTCCCCAGCTGAGTTGAGTTCAGATTTCGCATTCAAATATAGAAACTGCCTGCTTCATATTGAAGCGTCGGTTTTGATCATGGAAAATAACATCGCAAAGAGAAAGGAGAAATAAATGAAAATTATTTACAATGATGGAACAGTAGGGGAGTGCCCGAAAGAGGAGGAAACTCACGTTCTGCGTCATTCAGCGGCACACATCATGGCACAGGCAATTCAGAGACTGTACCCGGGTGCGGATTTTGCCTATGGCCCGGCTACTGAGAAGGGCTTCTACTATGACGTGGATCTGGGAGACAGAAAAATCACGGATGAGGATCTGGGTATGATCGAAGCAGAGATGAAAAAGATCTGCAAAGAAAATCTTAAATTCAAATCATTTATCCTGCCGAGAGAAGAAGCGGTGACTCTGATGCATGAGCGCGGCGCAAAGTATAAAGAGGAACATATTGGAGATCTTCCTGAGGACGCAGTCATCTCCTTCTATCAGCAGGGAGACTATCTGGATATGTGCGTTGGTCCGCATATTCTGTATACAAAGGCTCTGAAGGCGTTCAAGCTGACACAGACTTCAGGAGCATACTGGAAAAATGACGCGAAAAACAAAATGCTGACACGTATCAACGGCGTTGCTTTTGCTACAAAGGATGAACTTGCAGAGTACGAAAAACAGCAGGAAGAGGCACGCGCCCGTGATCATAGAAAGATCGGCAAAGAGATGGGACTTTTCATGACGGATGACCTGATCGGAAAGGGTCTTCCGATGTTTCTGCCAAACGGCTATACAGTGTGGATGGAGCTTGAAAACTATATCAAAGAAAAAGAGCGTAAGCTTGGCTATCAGCATGTCATGACTCCATGCGTGGGAACCGTTCAGCTGTATGAGACTTCCGGACACTGGGCTCATTACAAGGAAAACATGTTCCCGGCAATGGAGGTCGAGGGTGAGAATTTTGTCCTTCGTCCGATGAACTGCCCGCATCATATGATGATCTATGCAAACAAGCCGCACAGCTACAGAGAGCTTCCGATCCGTATTGGCGAGATCGCTCATGACTTCCGCTTTGAGGCTTCGGGAGCACTGAAAGGAATTGAGAGAGGACGTCACTTCTGTCAGAATGACGCGCATCTTTTCGTTACTCCGGATCAGATCAAGGATGAGGTAGGAAAAGTAGTGGATCTGATCTTTGACGTGTATGGAGACTTCGGCATTACGGATTACCGGTGTGTTCTTTCACTTCGTGATCCGGCAGACACTGAAAAATACCATCCGGATGATGAAATGTGGAATAAGGCAGAAGATGCCCTTCGCCAGGTATTGAACGAGCTGAACGTGGATTACACTGAGGAGATCGGAGAGGCTGCGTTCTACGGACCGAAGCTGGACGTAAATGTAAAACCGGCTGTCGGAGCGGAGTACACGCTATCCACATGCCAGCTTGATTTCTGCCTTCCGGCAAAATTTGATCTGAAGTATGTGGATAATGAGTCCAAAGAACAGACTCCGGTCGTTCTTCACAGGGCTATCCTCGGATCGCTTGACCGTTTCATGGCATATATTATTGAGGAAACAAAAGGAAAATTCCCTGTATGGCTTGCTCCGCTGCAGGTGAAGATCATCCCGATCTCAGATAAATCCATGGATTATGCCGAAAAGGTCTATGATGCTCTTGAGGATGCAGGCGTTCGCGTGAAGCTTGATGACAGAAAAGAGACCATGAAGTATAAGATCCGTGAGGCACAGCAGGTAGACAGATGTCCGTATATGCTGATCATCGGAGCAAAAGAAGCTGAGGAAGGTCTTGTTTCCGTCAGAAAACGTGATCAGGTAAAAAATGAAACAATGACTCTCGATAAATTCATTGAGAAAGTTACATATGAAATAGATAACAAGATCCGCTGAATGAAGAACGGAAAAAGAATATGACAGAATAAAAAAGCCTTCCGGCAGTCTTCCTGGGTGAAAGGAATAAAGCCGGAAGGCTTTTGTTTTGGCATAGAAATATCATGTGGGAAGTTTTTATCATTAACATTTAAAAAGAAGGCGCTGTATTCGGTGAATGATTATTCACCAGATTAGCCAGAGTGATCCCCGAAAAATAGTTCCGGGCTATCTTATCGTATTCCTGCCACATGGGCAGGGTTTTGCAGTTGTCCCGGCGCGGACATTCATCCAAATCCTGTTCCAGACATGTGACAGAGCACAGAGCGGATTCGGTCAGGGACAGTATTTCATAAACGGTATACTCTTCAGGGTTTCGAAGCAGCCGGTATCCGCCGTCCTTTCCGCCGGAACCTTTTACAGCTTTGCCCGCTACCAGAAGCCGCGCAATGGTCTCCAGATGTTTCATCGAGATATTCTGGCGGTCTGCAATTTCATCTAAAGGAATCGGTTTGTCCGGGCGCTGCTCTGCAAGGTCGATCATAAAACGAATCGCGTATCTTCCTTTTTTAGAAATCATCTTTTATCCTCCGTAATAACACCATACATTTTACTGCGTGATGGCAAAGGAAATCAATAACGATTTTAAAAATGATTATGAAAATTCACCTGTGATGAAAATAGGTTTCGTAAGAAATATCACTGCAAAGAAAGAAAAACGCCATAAAAAATATTCTTTTTGGCATAGCATTAAATAAAAACATGCTTTAAGGTGACATGCGCCTGTAATTGTGATAGAATAATAGCGGTTTTTTATGATTTAATACATTAAATCGTGTTAGTGCCTGCGAGAAGGAGATATATTTGGCGTAACATTGAAAAACTTTGAAAATATATTGTTTTTTTCATAAAGACATATTTAAAAGGAGAAATCTGACATGAAAAATTATTTCCAGCCGGAAATCGAGACAATGCCGGTCGAAGAGATCAAAAAACTTCAAAGTGAAAGACTGGTAAAACAGGTTAAGTACGTATACGATAACGTGGCGTATTATCGCGCAAAGATGGATGAAAAGGGAGTAAAACCTGAGGATATCAAGGGCATTGAGGACCTTTACAAGCTACCATTCGTAGAGAAGGATGAGCTGAGAGACCAGTATCCGTACGGGTTCCTTGCGGTTCCGCTTTCAGATGTGGTACGTATTCATTCTACATCAGGTACCACGGGACGCCGTGTCGTGGCATTTTATACTGCAGAAGATCTTAATGTATGGGATGAATGCTGCGCCAGAGCGATCGTGGCTGCAGGAGGCTCGAAAGAAGACGTAGTTCATGTATGTTATGGTTATGGTCTTTTCACCGGAGGACCGGGACTGAACGGCGGATCCCACAGGGTGGGAAGTATGACGCTGCCCATGTCTTCAGGAAATACAGAGCGCCAGATCCGTTTCATGCAGGACCTTGGTTCTACGATCCTTTGCTGTACGCCGTCTTATGCTGCCGCCATTGGCGAAGAGATCACAAAGCAGGGTATCAGGGACGAACTGAAGCTGAAGGCAGGCATTTTCGGCGCCGAGCCATGGACGGATGAAATGAGAAAGGATATCGAGAAATCTCTCGGAATAAAAGCTTACGATATCTATGGACTGACTGAAATTTCGGGTCCCGGCGTATCCTTTGAATGTGAAGAGCAGAACGGCATGCATATCCAGGAGGATCATTTCATCCCCGAGATCATCAATCCTGAGACAGGAGAAGTCCTTCCGGAGGGCGAAGTGGGAGAGCTGGTATTCACTACGATCACAAAGAAGGCTTTCCCGCTTCTTCGTTACCGTACCCGCGACCTTTGCCGTCTGACAAGAAAAAAATGTTCGTGCGGACGTACACATATTCGTATGACCAAACTGATGGGACGTTCTGATGATATGATGGTCGTAAAAGGAGTTAACGTATGGCCGTCACAGATTGAACAGGTCCTTTTCCGTCTTGGATATCAGGCAAACTATCTCATCGTTGTTGACCGTGCAAATAACAAAGACAGTATTGAGGTAAATGTTGAGAAAACGCCCGCAATGGCGGCCGATCCTGATTACGATACAGCGCAGGCCACTGCAAAGATCGTGGCCGGACTGAAAAATATGCTCGGCATCAAGGTGGAAGTAAATATAGTAGAGCCGGAGACCATTGTGAGAAGCGAAGGAAAGGCTAAGAGAGTCATTGACAGGAGACATCTGTACACAATGATGTAAGGTTAATAATAAAAAATTCCCACCACCGACTTTGTTTTGGTCGCGGCTGGCTTGGGAATGATTAATTAATTAAACAAAGAGTGGAATTGCAAACGGGACCCTTCTGCAGGCTGTGAAGCCGGCAGGAAGAGTCCCGCTTGTAACTTTCTGGTATTTAAGATTCACAGATGCAGGAGTTCTGCGGCATTTTTGCCTAGAATAGCATCGGTTTCCTCTTCGGACATACCAAGGCTGCGGATCCGGTCGATATATACGCCCTGCCGTGCCCATGGAGAGTCGGTGGCGAAAAGGATGCGGTCTGTACCATGTTTTACGGAGATCCGGATAAAATCTTCCGGCGAAAGGTTTTCTGAAAGGTACGGAGCGCGTCCTTTATCTTTTCGGGCGCAGACAGGTCCCAGGGAAAATGCGGTGTCAAAATATACCGGAGCACCGCAAAGGTCGCTTTCTACCTGTTTCCAGTTCCCCCAGCCGCCCATATGGGCAAGAACGAACTTCTCCGGATGGACATCTTTAAGTATGTGAAGGACTGCATTTACCGAGGCGTAATCGTGATCAAATATGCCGATATCGATACCGGCGTGGGTGACAACGATAAGCCCCTCCGAGGAAGCTGCGTCAATGATCCTCATATAATGAATATCATCAAGGTCCGGTCCCTGATAAGCCGGGTGGATCTTTATGCCCGGGACGCCGTTTTCGCGGAGACGCCGCAGCTCTGATCTGTAATTCTCATACAGCGGGTGCATTCCTCCGAACGGGATAATTCCTTCTGCCATAAGGCTTTCCTGCCGCCCGATGATACGGCTGTTAAGCTTCAGAACCTGTTCGGGGGCGGTCATTACGGGAAGATTTACAGAGTAAACAACGTTGTTTTTTATCATTGATTCCCTGAGCTGCTTCTCGGTACCGTCAGTAAAATACAGCGTACGGCTTTTGCGGCTCATGGATTCCAGCGCGTTTTTGGATATTTTTTCCGGAAATGTATGTACGTGAAAATCAACTATCATACAGGGCCTTCCTTTCTGCAGACTTTGAAGTCCCGCTCACGAGACTTGGCGCGGGATTCGGATCAGCTTCAGCTGATATCTTCCAAATCGAATGCCTGCAAAGGGTATTTTATCACCTGATGCCCGGTCAAAACAAGTATTCTTCATGGCAGTTCGGCAGGCCCGGAACATCGTTAAAAGAGATATATTGTATGAAGTTAATGTAAACAAACAATTTTGCATGCCCTTTACTTTAGAGCCTTAAAATGCTAAAATCTTACTGGGTTATGCATAATAAGAGAAAATGATTGCATATATAGGAGGAATAAAATGAGACAGTTAATGCTGGGTAATAAGGCTTTTGCAAGAGGCCTGTATGAAGCCGGCTGCAGCGTTGTATCAAGCTATCCGGGAACCCCAAGTACAGAGGTTACTGAGGAAGCCGCGAAGTTTGATGATATCTACTGCGAGTGGGCTCCTAATGAGAAGGTTGCCATGGAGGCTGCTTTCGGCGCATGCCTTGCCGGAAAAAGAAGCTTCTGCGGAATGAAACATGTGGGTCTGAACGTGGCCGCCGATCCTTTGTATACGTGTTCATATACAGGTGTAAACGCAGGTATGGTCATCTGTGTTGCCGATGACGCCGGAATGCATTCTTCGCAGAATGAGCAGGATTCCCGTCATCACGCCATCGCTTCCAAGGTGCCGATGCTCGAGCCGTCAGATTCCGCTGAGGCTCTTGAGTTCGCCAAAGCCGCGTATGAGCTTTCAGAAGAATATGATACGCCGGTCATCATAAAAATGTGTACCAGAGTAGCGCATTCTCAGAGCGTCGTAGAGACAGGAGAGAGGATCGTTCCGCCTGCAAAGCCGTATGAGAAAAACATTGCCAAGTACGTGATGATGCCGGGCAACGCCATCCGCCGCCATCCTTTTGTCGAGGAAAGGACCAGAAAACTTACCGAGCTTGCGGAAGACTGCATGTTTAACCGGATTGAAATGGGCGGCACTGCGATCGGTATTATCACCGATTCCACAAGTTATATGTACGCCAGAGAGGTCTTTGGAGATAAGGCCAGTATCATGAAGATAGGTATGGTCAATCCTCTTCCGGTGAAGAGTATTCTGGATTTTGCCGCAAAGGTGGATAAGCTTGTAGTAATAGAGGAGCTTGATCCGATCATCGAGAATCACTGCAAAGCGCTCGGACTGGAAGTAACCGGAAAAGATGTGTTCCCGATCCTCGGAGAGTTCTCACAGAATCTTGTTGCGGCAAAAATGGGAATGCCCGTTCCTGAATATGTAAAACTGGATGAACAGCTCCCGGTGCGTCCGCCTGTTATGTGCGCAGGATGTCCTCACAGAGGAATGTTCTATACATTATCAAAAAATAAAGTCACCGTGCTTGGCGATATCGGATGTTATACGCTTGGAGCGGTAGCGCCTCTTTCAGCGATCGAAATGACGCTTTGTATGGGCGCGTCCATCAGTGCGGCGCATGGATTTAACAAGGCGCTCGGAAGCGAGGCCGAGGGCAAAACTGTAGCGGTCATCGGTGATTCCACATTCATGCATTCCGGAATGACAGGACTCGCGAACGTTGCTTATAACCAGAGCAATTCTACAGTCATCATCCTGGATAACTCTATTACAGGTATGACGGGACATCAGCAGAACCCTACCACGGGTTATAATATCAAAGGCGATCCTGCCGGAAAAATAGATCTTGAGGCACTTTGCCGGGCAATGGGATTCAACCGCGTTGCAGTCGTCGATCCATATGATCTGGCGGCCTGCGACAGAGTAGTGAAAGAGGAACTGGCAGCGGAAGAACCGTCTGTTATCATCAGCCGCCGTCCATGTGCCCTGCTTAAATATGTGAAGCATAAAAAGCCGCTTAAGGTCAAAACGGACAACTGCATCGGATGTAAATCATGTATGCGTATCGGCTGTCCTGCGATCAGCATGAAGAACGGAAAAGCAGTTATCGACGTTACTCTTTGTGTAGGATGCGGCGTATGCCAGCAGCTTTGCAAAAAAGACGCACTTTTGGCAGGGGAGGAATAAAGAATGACAAAAAATGTAATGATCGTCGGAGTTGGCGGTCAGGGATCCCTTCTGGCCAGTAAATTATTGGGATATCTTCTGCTGCAGGAAGGATATGACGTAAAGGTTTCTGAGGTTCACGGCATGAGCCAGAGAGGCGGCAGCGTAGTGACATATGTACGGTTTGGAGAAAAAGTTTATTCTCCGATCATAGACAGAGGCGAGGCCGACGTGATCATCTCCTTCGAACAGCTGGAAGCTGCCAGATATCTGGAGTATCTGAAACCGGAAGGACGTATTGTAACGAATGTACAGATGATAGACCCCATGCCGGTCATCACAGGAGCCGCATCATATCCGGAAAATCTGATCGAAAAGATGACGGCCATGGGAATCAGGGTAGACGCCATGGACTGTCTGTCTCTGGCACAGGAAGCGGGATCCGCGAAGGCAGTCAACATTGTTCTGATGGGAAGACTTTCCAGGTACTTCGATATTCCTGTCGAAAAATGGCAGCAGGCGATCAGGGACCTGGTACCGGCAAAATTTGTGGATATCAATCTAAAAGCATTCGATCTCGGCAGAGGCGAGTGATCATAAATGTGAAAAAAAGAAAGTCCGCGGTGTTAATGATAATAATCATTAACACCGCGGACTTTTTTTGTGTCACAGTAAAAAT
>DFHP01000131.1 GCA_002371335.1 Eubacterium sp. UBA3720 | reverse complement strand
CCCGCCGGCCCTTTGGCCAGCAAGAATATTGGCAACCACCGAAAACCCGTCAGCCGAAATGCAAAATCGGCTGACGGGTTTTTTGATGCTCAGGCGGATATTCAAAATAATAAAGTCACGATATAAAAAATCACAGGAAATAAAAAATTACAGGAAATCCGAAAGGCTCTTGCCGGCCTCCAGCTTCCGGCACTTGGCCAGGAGCCGTCTGTGGCGCTCGCTGACAGCCTTGGCGTTGATTCCCAGGATTTCACCGATCTCAGGGTTCGACAGATTTTGAAAGTAGATCATAGCGATCAGCTCCCGCTCAGAGTCATTGAGCTTACTGAGGATGGCCTGTGCCTCAGCGTTGACGGGATTCTGCATGATCGGATATGTGTCCTCCTCAGAAGGCTCAACATACTCGGTCTCCGCATCAAGAGAAAAGACCTGGGCTTTGCTGCTCTTACGGTACTCATCGATCAGAGTGTTCCTGGCAATGTTTGTAAGCCAGGTCCTTTCGGAGGCAATCGATGGATTATAGGAGTCATAGTGCTTCATTGCTTTGATGAAGATTTCGCTGACAAGATCCTCGGTACGCTCCCTGTGAAGAATTCTGGCATACACGTAATTATATATGTTTGAAAACTGAGATTCAAAAACCTCGGAAAAATCCTCTTTAATTCCAGAGGTGCCTGTATTAGACGCTTCCATAAATTCGTTTACGCCTTTCCATACAACAAAACCGGGCCGTAAAAACAGACGGCGCCGAATCCGCTTCGGGAAAACAATTCTACTAACGTATTACCAACACTATATATTGTACATAAAAAAACCGTTTTTGCCTATACATGGATTTGATTTCTCTATGAACTTTCTGTGGACTGCCTTATTGTCATTCGTTAGTTAAGCGTTAAGATGTATCCCTCATAATACAGGTCATTAAGAGACCATTAATCGTTCATTGACTACCACGCTGAGCGCGGTTGCAAAAATGAGAACAGATTCAGAAGTCAGTACAGGCTCCGGAGTGCGTGCAAACTCAGAAATGAGCGCAGACTCAGGGCAGAGCACATACATGTAAGTCAGTACGGGCTCAGAGGGTGCAGAGAGGGGCAAAATGAAAAAAAGAATTCAGCGAGTCATTGCTTTCGCAATAATGATCTCAGTGATATTTAGCGGGTTTTTGACAGCGTGCGGGAATTCCGGTACTTCATCAAAGACAGAATCGCAAAAAACGTCGATTGACCCGAATGTTGTTTATAATGTGATTGATTCTCCCTTTGACAGGAGTGGTGAAAACGGGAATTCGATAAGCTCAGAAATGACCGAGGGTTCGGAGATGGCGGACGACGCACAAATATCGGATCCTTCACAGGCCTCAGATACCGCGAAGAACTCCGGGTCCGTGGATGCCCTGACTGACACTATCCCTTCTGCAGAGGATATTGCCTCCAGAAATATCAGATTCAACAGCATCAGCGAAGCCGGAGACAGATATTATGTTCTGTATTCGATCTACGGAGATGAGACGAATCAGTATTCTTTGTGCACCTTTGATGCGGATGGAAAAAATGTCCGGAACATCCCGCTTCCTGTTGCGAAAAACGGATGGGTTGTCGGAATGGGCGCAGATCCTGACGGCGGTTTCGTTATGGTACAGAGCCTGTATGAGGAAGAAACGCAAACAGGAAGTATTGAACTTTTATATTTTTCCATCGCTGATGATGAAGCGCAGGCTGCTGAAAACGGACCGCAGATAAGCGAAAAATGGAAACAGGTGTTAGAAGAAGAAACGCTCAATTCAAACTGCGTTGTCTGTAACGGGCAATATACGGTTCTGATTTCAGAAAAGGCTGCTCATATCTTTGCAAACGAGGACGGAAAAAATCTACATACTGTCGACCTTCCTTCTGGTGATTTTTATGGAGGAATATGTCTGAATGAGAAGAACGAATTTGTACTGGCAGGGGCAGGGTCGAATGATACGAACGCATGGCGGCTGGATCCTGCCGCCGGAACTTTTACAAAAGCGGAAATAGCTTCAGAAGGCTTTTACGATTATAGCAATATTTCAAACGGAAACGGAGGATATGATTTTTTCCTTTCCCGGGATGATGGAATATATGGTTTTGTCCTGGATGGTACGGAGCCTGTTAAGGTCGTGGATTTTATTGCCTCCGACCTGGATATAGAATCTGTCATGTACTTTGCGGTGATCTCCCCGGACAGCGCATTGACTGTCTTCTACAGACAAAACGGAGATGCAATTATTTATCTTTTAAATAAAGCGGATCCCTCTACCGTTGTCGATAAGACCCTGATCACGATCGGATGCAGCTATATGAACTCCGGGCTGCGAAAAGCGGTGGTCGATTTTAATAAAACGAACGAAAAATACCGTTTTGTGGTCAGAGAATATGGCCATGACGAAGAGGGAAGCGGCGGGCTGAATAAGGAGCTGGCAGCCGGGAACATCCCGGATCTGATCTGTGTCACACCGGATATGCCGGTCCAGAGCTATGCCGCAAAAGGAATGTTTGAAGACATAGAAAGCCGCTTTGAATCCGATTCTGAGATTTCGCAGAATGATTACTTTGCAAATGTGCTGGATCTACATCGGATCAATGGGGAAATGTATTTTGTAGTTCCTGAATTCAATCTGATCGGTATGCTCGGCAAAAGAAAAGACTTCGCAGATGCAAAAGGTGTGAAGATAGCTGACCTGGAGAAGATGATGAAGGAGAGGAATCTCGGATATGATACGGTCATTGGCATGGTCAGCAGCGAACAGGTCCTCACTATGGTAATGTATTTTGCAACGGACAAATATGTTGACTGGGAAAATATGACCTGCAGTTTTGACTCTGATTCCTTTGTAAGTGTACTGGAATTTGCCGGCAGATTTCCTGCCAAGATCAACTATTCAAATGTTGACTGGGACGACTATGAGACCTGGCTGCTGGAAGGAAAACAGCTGGTCCGGGAAGGGTTTTTTTACAACATTGATTGCTATATGGAGCAACGTTACGGATATGTAGGCGAAGAA
>DFHP01000181.1 GCA_002371335.1 Eubacterium sp. UBA3720 | reverse complement strand
TGATTTCATATTTAAACGATGTAATTAAAAAGTGCTATGCTGAAAATGGTGTATCCTTCGAAGAGTTACCTCCCGAAGAAAGGCTCCAAGTCAGTGCTATTATCTACAGTGTACATCGGAGAGAAGTGTGGTGCTTCGGTGACTGCAGTGTAAAGATTAATAATGTGCTATATAAGCATACCCGGGCGGGTGATAAGCTGCTATCAGATTTGCGAGCCTTTTATACTGAGTTGTATGGATTGAAAAATGTTATTGAAACAGGTGAGGATCCGGGAAGAGAAGCTATACTACCTTTGTTAAAGGAATTCCACGTTATGGCGAATCAGGCTGGTGAGTTTGGGTATGATGTGATTAATGGTGGTGACATTTGCACAGACAATATTGTTATATATCACGTGAAGCCGGGCGACCGCATAATTCTGGCTTCTGATGGGTATCCTGCTCTGTTTGACACACTTGAAGAAACGGAAAAGTATTTATTTAACCTGCTGGATAAGGACCCTCTGTGTATTCATGAACTTCGTGGAACGAAGAGAGTAATAAACGGAAATCAGAGTTTTGATGACAGGAGCTATATTAGCTTTTATGTTTCTTGATTTCATACAGACTTGTGGTAGCAGTATCGGATGCCTTCACAGGTAACCATATAGTTGGATAGGATAAAGCGTGCATATGCACGCTTTATTTTACATAATTTTCTATATGCACATATTTTTGAATGAATTGTTGATTGTCAAATGCACAATGTGTATAATTTTTACAGGTATTGCATCATTTGTCGATACTGTTAGACGGACACTCGAAGTCTACGGTTTAAGAAGACCACGTATGTTGAAAATGGAGGAAGCCCTATGAGAAAAGTGCGGTTATTGTCTGTTTTGATTCTGCTCGTCATCCTGATTTCGGCCTGTGACGGACAGACCACTCTCCCGGACGAGCCCTATTCACCGGTGGAGTATTCTCTATATCCCTGCCCGGAAGGAGCCTATGTTGGAGACACCATGCCTTATGTGACCGAGGATGGGACTCTGGAACTGTATTATCTGTATGACACTGACCACAACGGTCAGGGCTATCATCCGATTTATAAATATTCGACCAAAGATCTCTGCTCCTATACAGATCATGGAATGGCATTAAATTACGGTCTTATGTCGGATCCGGATCCCGCAATCGGAACCGGGTCTGTCCTCCGCGATAATGAGGGGCTTTACCATCTATTTTACACCGGTCATAACGATACCGGTAACAGTGGTAAGGGTAAAGAATGTGTTATGCATGCCACGAGCACAGATCGTGAGAACTGGACAAAGATTCCGGAGGACACATTCTACAGCCCCGACAATTATTCAAAGGATGATTTCAGAGATCCGGAGGTGTTCTGGTCCGAGGAGGAGAACTGCTACTGGATGCTGATTGCGGCAAGAGAGAACACGCTGGGAGGTGTCGTCGCAAAGTACACATCTACCGACCTTAAGAGCTGGGAGTTTGCGGGACCGATTTTCGCTCCGAAGGAACAGTATATGCTGGAGTGCCCGGATGTGTTCCGTATGGGAGAGACATATTATCTCACATACAGCTGGGACTGTGTAACATATTACGCAATGAGCGATTCACCGAACGGACCTTTTACCGTTCCCGAGGATAATGTACTTGACGGCAATAATTTTATCTTCTATGCAGCAAAGACTGCAGAGCTGAACGGCAATCGATATCTGTGTGGATGGCTTGGACGTGCAGGACTATCCAGCGATTCAGGTGTTTACCAGTGGGCAGGCAATGTCCTTAATCATCAGCTGATTCAGCGTGAGGACGGGACATTGGGCGTGTGCGAACCTGTTACATTCGAGGAGTATTTTACGACCGAGAAGCAATTTGCCGCTGTAAAAAAAGAGGGCAGCGTGAAGATCAAGAACAACACGATCACCCTCTCGGAAGGCGCGCTAGCCGATATGGGAACAAGACCCGCAACCATGTTGCTTGAGTGCGATGTAACTCTGGATGCAGACGGATGTGCTGGATTTGCCTTCGGCGGGAGTGAAAGCGATGAGACCTGGACAGTCCTCTGCTTGGACGCGAAACGTGGACTCCTTCACTATGAGGGATATGAGATTGCAGATTTATCTAGGTTTGATCCACAGGCTTTCACTAAATTCGATTTTTCAGCCAATGAAGTCCACCATGTCACTCTGGTCTGCGAAAACGAGATCGTTGTCCTCTATGTCGATGATATGAAGGCGCTAAGTTCCCGGATTCGTCATTCAATCGATGGTGCACATATAGGTGTGTTTGCGGAGTCAGGCGGGGCAGAATTTTCAAATATCAGCATGAGGTTGCCAGAGTAACTGCTGCGACAGTCAGAAAAAGTGCTCATGCTACTCTCATGTTGATGCTATAAATATCCAGTCAATAAAATGATGAGTTTTCAAAAAAGAATTCAAGAGTAAAAACCTTCCAATCGGTCATTCTTGCCGGCGTGACAGATGTAAAGCATCTGAGTACTAAGATCCGATCTGAGGATATGCATAAGGAGAACAGTCCCTGGAACATTGTGGCGGATTTCACGATTGACATGAGTCTTTCCGAAGCCGGTATCCGGGGCATGTTGGACGAGTATGAGACGGATCATCTCACCGGGATGGATACAGCGGAGATGGCGAAGCACCTCCGGGTTTATACCGGCGGATATCCTTACCTGGTGAGCCGTATCTGCCAGCTGCTTGATGAACAGGTCAGCCATGAACTCGGAGCAGCTGCCACATGGTCAGGAGCTTCAATTTTAACAAGCATAAGGAGCCGGGCGTAAAGCCGGTTCACATCGGAGACAAGCTTCTGTATGAGGGTACTGTTTGACAGAAATCGGTGCCTGACTTTATTGATGTCATTGAGGGCTGATTAAAGCAGGAAAATCCTTTACAGAGCAAAAGACACAAATATCTTTCTGGACACGTACATTTTGATCTGGGCGTGGAATGACGACCCGCGCCTTCCAAATAAGAGTTCTGTCAGGAGGCCAGATTCCTTACTGTGGAGATTAGTCAGGAGAAGTTGCTCACAATTGCAAAAAAGAAAAATGTATTTGCAACACGATATCCATTGCTATATAATATTTCAAGGGTTTTCATGCAACTTATAATCTGGACTTCTAATTCACCACTCGTATTGACCAGTCGATACGAGATTTAATCATTGGCAAAAATAGAAAGACGGCAAACCAATGAACAGTACTTCAAAGCCGCACATGGAGATTTTCATTTGGAAAACATTTTTCAGGAAAAGTATTACAACGAAGACCTTTTGATGTTTTTGGATAATATCTGGCAGAATCCGGCTGAGTATAAAGTAATGATGGCCAGACGGATGCTGAATCTCAACTATGCTGCCGTTGTTTGGCGATCTTAGCGAACCCTGGTTAGTGGTGATTTCAATAAAATCATTTCCAATTTCGATACAGGCGAGGTGTTTCGCTATGAGATTCTGAGTCTGTTCAGGGACTGCTGCATGCATCGGACACCCGGATCTGAATTGTGGGATTATCTTGACTATTTTGCACAAGACTTGTTGTGGGAAAAAGAGAGGGAGGTCTACAGTAATAAAAACTCAAAGTTCACCGCTGTAAACACTTAATAGATACAGATCGCACTGCGGTATATGAATCCGGCATAACATATTAAATAGGTCAGATTCTGAGAAAAACAGATGATTCAGAATCTGCAATTGTCTTCACAAACAAAGACACAGCGTGTATTTGTTTATGAAGACAATTTTATATCTGGGGAATTTAGACGATAGGAGATCACCACAAAAAGATAGGGGGCATTACACAAATGAGAATCGAAATTATAAAGAGCAAAGAGACATCTCTCGTTATTGACGATATAGGCAAGGCTATCGAGGAGGGGGATATACTGAAAGAGGGCTATCTGAAAGCGATCCATGCCTTACAGCGCTATCTTGATCAGTCCAGACTTATCAGAGACGAGTTGAAAAATGCAAGAGAGAGAGGGACGGATTCTCAAAGCAATGATATTCTCTATCGATCCCCTCAGAATATCATTGCTTTCTCCGGCAAACGCGGGACAGGAAAGGATTATTGCTTGCACCCTGTATTTCGATTCAATGACCGGAAACTGACGGCCTGGAAGAGCACAGCGAGGCCAGAGGCAAGAGACAATACGATCCAGTTGAATGTCTGTATAAACACGGACGATCTGGGTGTCTTTGATACAAATCTGGAATTTGAATACGCTTTGCTGTATGAAGCCCTGCGGAAACGTATGGAACAGAATAATGTCCCCGTGGACGAGTTGAAGGAGAATTTTGTAGGATCCATGGGAGAAAATAAGGGGAATTATCAATACAGCAGCCATGATATACTGGATTATCTTGATGACTTGAGAGTTATGGGAAATCGGGCTGTATTTCCAATGGACAGGTCGTCAAAGTGAGGATGGTAAAATATGAAAAGATTATTGAGTATAGTATTATCATTGATGCTTCTGATTATTCCGGTCATTTCCGCTTATGCAGCAGAAGCGGATCCGGTTCTTAATGATTCAGTTATAACCGCAGAAGCGGAGCCGGCTCTTAATGATTCAGTTATAACCACAGAAGCAGCGGATCCGGTTCTTGACGATATAGGCGATGCTGCGGATGTCCCTGTTGATTATATTGTGAAAGAGGACGAAACCGGGACCGTTGAATATCTTCCGGACAGCGACGAGCTCTTTGAGAGCTACGTCAATGATGTGTTCGGTTTTGAGGAATACAGTGATGCCATACATATACCGCCGCTTTACAGGAATGCGCTTGATGAACAGCAGACAGTTATCTACAACTATCTGAAAGAAAAGATCATGTTAATCGCAGACGGCAGTCTTTCATCGACATCTTTCGATTTGGCAAATGATATAGGGTACGACAGCCTTTCCTATACTGCCGAAGAGCTTGGGGTGAGCGCAAATGTCAGTGGCGGCAGTATTACCGAAGAAGCAAATAATGCAATGAGGCAGAAAGTCATTACCTTGCTGGGGACCCTGCTGCTCGATATCCCGTATCATCTGTATTGGTTCGACAAAGAAACAGGATATCGCTATAATCTGGTCGGCGTCGATGACGGCACTTCCACCGGCGTTTATAACATCTGCTTATCAAAAATCAGGTTCTTTGTCTCTTCGGATTACAGTAAATCCGGCAAAAAAAGTACCTATGATGCCGACACTCAAAAGACCGGCGCGGCAACAATGGCAGCTCAAACGGCGCAGCTGGTCGTTGCGGAACATGCGTTTGAAGATGACTATGATAAGCTGAAATCCTATAAAGATTATATTATCGAGGCGACCGACTACAATTATAATGCCGGCGGCGCAAACTACGGCAATCCATGGCAGCTCATCTGGGTATTCGACGGCGATCCCGAAACAAAGGTCGTCTGCGAAGGGTATTCGAAAGCTTTCCAGTATCTATGTGATCAGAGCCGCTGGCATAACCGGGATTTTGAATGCAGGTCTGTCGTCGGCTATATGGACGGCGGTGCCCATATGTGGAATGTCGTCGCGATCGGCGGAAATAATTATCTTGTCGATGTCACGAACAGTGAATACCAATTTACCTCCGGTGGAGGCCTCAGCTATTCTCCCGGATGTGCCGGAAAGCTTTTTATGGCAGGAGCCACAAGCGGCAGTGTGAACGATGGCTATGTGATTTCATGGGACGATTATACAGCTAATCTCGGAGGTTATAACTGGAACCTGCCGGGGGACTCGATCACATATATCTACAATACAGTTAGTGATCAGTCTACAACGACTGTTTATGAGGAGAGCGAACTGGCATTATCGTCGTCTTACTATTACTATGGCAACTCCGGTGTGTATCATCATTATTGTTTTAGCGATTTTTACGAGGACGACTACGGCCGACCTGTAGCCAGCTATGAATGCGACGCATGCGGTCTGAAAAAAAATTTTGCAATAACGAAGACAGAGGTTGATCCCTATTGTTTCAGTTATGAGACCTCTAAAGATTTGCTTGATACATTGCTTAATACCTGTGGCATGGGCGAAGAGGATTTTTCGATTCATTATGAGATTGTCATGGCCGATGGCCTTATAGGAACGGGCACTTCCGGAAATCCGACTGCCGCATACAACGTTTTTTCGGTGGTTGCAGCCTATGACGGTGACACAGCACTTGGTGGGGTCGTAATTCATAATCCTATATATATAAAAAATCCCGAATACTCTTTCGCACTGACCATTCCCGACGACTGGAAAACTATGGATTGGGATCAGTATAGTATACGGGTGAGGCTTATAGGAGATGATGTCAAGGTAATCGGCATATTTAAGCCGGACGATGATACGGTTTCAATAACTGCTGAGGAGCTCGGTGATTTTGAGCTGGAACTTGTGAAACTTGACGTCACCCCAACGCCGACAATAACGCCGACGCCAACACCAACACTGACGCCGACGCCAACACTGACGCCTACCCCAATACCAACCGCAACGCCAACTCCTGTTATCAGCGGATTTTCTGATGTACAGGATAAGTCACATCCTTACTACAATGCAATTTACTGGGCAGCTGATGAAGGTATCACCAAAGGTTATTCGGACGGGACCTTTGGTATTAATAGATCCTGCACCCGCGGTGAGATGATGATGTTCCTGTGGAGGTTCGCAGGAAAGCCGGAACCCCAAAAGGCATCGCAGTCTCCTTTCAAGGATGTTCCAAAAACACATACCTTTTACAAATCAATTCTCTGGGGTTATCAGGAAGGAATTACAAAGGGGTATTCGGACGGTGTATTTGGACTTAATCGCAACGTAAGCCGTGGCGAAGCCATGATGTTCCTTTGGAGACTAAAAGGCAAGCCTGCTCCGAAGGCGGTCTCCAAGATCCCCTTCACGGACGTGCCGACGAGCCATGCTTTTTACAAGGCGATTCTTTGGGGTTCGCAAAAGAATATCACGAAAGGCTATACGTCCGGCCCGAAGAAAGGCAGCTTCGGCATCAATGACAACTGTACGAGAGGACAGATTGTTACCTTCTTGTACAGAGCAAAATTGAACACGTCAGAATTGCCGACAACATAAGATTTTCGCGCCTTAAAAAAGACACTTTGCCGGAAAAAGATTTATACTATTCGAACAAACATCACCGGGCAAAGGACAGTTAAGAATGCCCGGAAAGAGGATTCGGTAGTCTGTTCTGATTTTTATGGAGGGAAAATCAGTGAAGGTATTTATGGATTTTCTTACACTACTCAGAGACGGGTATATCAGCAGAGATACCGAGGGGATTCCGACATTTCAATCTGTCATTCTTGCAGGAGTTACTGACGTTAAATATCTGAGATCCAGGACCCGTCCTGATGAACAACATAAAGAAAACAGTTCCTGGAATATCGCCGCCGACTTCACTATTGACATGAGCCTGTCAGAAGCCGGTATCAGGGGCATGTTGGATGAGTATGAGACAGATCATCATACCGGGATGACAAGCATAAGGAACCGGGCGTAAAGCCGGTCCATATCGGAGACAAGCTCCTGTATGAGGGAACGGTATGACATATACCGGCGGGGAGGATGAAGAGGAGACGCCAATCGCAGGATCGAAGTTTATGCTCTGCGTAAAGAACAGTAGTGGCGTATTTGTGATCCCTGCCGGAGGCCGGCGGCCCGGGCACAGAGCTTTTCCGTCTGACCGGCGCCGCGCTTATTGCGCTGGTCGGCGCAGTCTTTTTGCTGACACGTAAAGTAGTCAATACACAAGACCACGTTTAAATATGACAATACAATGTTACCATTCACGGGTTAACC
>DFHP01000090.1 GCA_002371335.1 Eubacterium sp. UBA3720 | reverse complement strand
CGTTATCATTAATATCAGTTCTGTTTCGGGGCTGGCAGGAAATGTCGGACAGAGTAACTATGCTGCTTCCAAAGCAGGGCTGATCGGCCTGACGAAATCTTTGGCCAGAGAGTATGCTTCCCGGGGAATTCGCTGTAACGCCGTCGCCCCGGGCTACATCGATACAGAGATGACGAAAAAACTACGAGGACAACCACTGGAGGACAAAATACCGCTCGGCAGGAAAGGAACGCCGGAAGACGTAGCACAGGCGGTTGCATTTCTGGCTGACGCAGAATACATAACCGGGGAAACACTGCGGGTGGACGGTGGATTTGCGATGTGATCTGCAAAAGCATACATCCACACGAAAAACTGATTTGTTGTACGAAAAAAGATAGAAGCAGGGAAACAAGAATGGAAGAAAGAAGACGAGTTGTCGTAACAGGAGCAGGAGCGATCACGCCAGTCGGAAAAAGCGTGTCGGAGATGTGGGAAAACCTTTTGAAGGGAAAAAACGGCATTGCCCCAATCACTCTGTTTGACGCAACAGAATATAAAGCAACACTGGCCGCAGAGGTGAAAGATTTTGATCCTTTGCAGTATATGAAAAAGCTGGAGGCCGTGCGCTCGGACAGGAACACGCAGTTTGCTGTTGCTGCAGCACAGGAGGCGTTGGCTGACAGCGGGATTGCAGGGAGCGTTGACCCGGAAAGGTTTGCTGTATACCTTGGCGCCGGCATCGGCGGAATCCGCACCTTAGAAGAAGAGCATATGAAACTGATAAAAAAGGGGCCGGACAGGGTCTCCTCCCTTTTTGTGCCGATGATGATTGCTAACATGGCCGCTGGAACATTGGCGATCCGATATAACTGCAAGGGGCCCTCCATGCCAGCGGTTACAGCATGTGCGTCTGGGAGCAATGCGATCGGGGAGGCGGCAAGACTCATCCGCCACGGGTATGCAGATGCGGTTATTTCCGGAGGCACTGAAGCTGCTATATGTCCGATTGCAGTCGCTGGATTTTCAAATATGCTGGCACTCTCACAGGCACACGATCCTGATGAAGCATCCCTCCCGTTCGACAAAAGAAGAAGCGGTTTTGTGATGGGCGAAGGAGCTGTTATTCTTGTACTTGAAGAATACAGGCACGCAAAAGAAAGAGGCGCGAAGATATATGGAGAGGTCTGCGGTTACGGGGTGACCTGTGACGCCTACCACATGACGGCTTTAAACCCGGACGGATCCGGCGGTGCACGTGCCATGAAAGAAGCTATGGAGGAGGCCGGATACATCGATGAAGATGTAGTATATATTAACGCCCATGGGACAGGAACACCCATGAACGACAGCACGGAAACACTGGCGATTAAGGAAGCTTTTGGAGATGAGGCAGCCAGGAGAGCATATATAAGCTCAACAAAGTCCATGACTGGGCACATGTTGGGCGCTGCCGGAGCTGTTGAAGCACTGGTGTGCCTTCTGGCACTGCGTGACAAGATGATTCCACCGACAATTAACCTAAAAGAAACGGATCCGTCATGCGACCTGGCGTATACACCGTTAAAGGCTGTGAAGGCCTCTCCTACCCTGGCACTCTCCAACTCTTTTGGATTTGGCGGGCATAACGCCTGCCTTGCTATGCGGGAGGTGCGATCATGAAAGAGGAAGAAATCCGCAAATATGCAGAGTTGATGAAGGAACTGGATCTTACAAGCCTTACCGTTTCAGAGGAAGGTATGACGGTTTGTCTGGAAAAAGCACAAGGCGCAAAGATGCTACCGTCTCTGCCCCGTAACGAATCAACAGAGGCGAACACAGAAAAAGACAACGGCCTTATAAGCATTACTTCGCCAATGGTTGGAATATTCTATGCCGCTCCGGCAGAAAACGCGGATCCGTTTGTCTCCGCTGGAAATTCTGTGAAGGAAGGAGACGTTCTTTGCATTATTGAAGCCATGAAACTGATGAATGAGATCCGGGCTGACGTAAGCGGTGTTATTGAAAGAATCTGTGTGACCAATGGTCAAGTGGTTGAATACGGGACGGAACTCATGAAAATAAGGAGAGGATAACGTCTTGAACAAAGAAGAATTAAAAAAAATCCTTCCACACCGGGAACCTATGCTTCTTTTGGATGAGGTAGTGGCTAAAAACAACATTGCGGCAGGCAAATACCTTGTCCGTGGGGACGAGTTTTTTCTTCAGGGGCATTTTCCGGATAGCCCAATTGTTCCGGGAGTAATCCTGTGCGAAATGATGGCGCAGTCTACCTGTGTTCTTTTGAAAGATGAATTACATGAAGGAAAAAAAACGCTGTATACAGGAATAGATAAGGCCAGGTTCCGCTCCCCGGTTTACCCGGGCGACCAGGTTGAGATTTCCTGCAGAATACTGCGCAAGAGGCCCCCGTTTTATTTCGCAAGGGGAACGGTCAGCGTAAATGAAAAAGTATGCGCATCAGCTGACTTTTCCTTTGCTCTCATTTAAGGAGCCGGGATATGTTTTCAAAGATACTTATAGCAAACAGGGGAGAAATAGCCGTTCGTATCATTCGCGCCTGTAAGGAGATGGGGATTGCGACAGTTGCGGTATACTCTGCGGCGGACGCGGATTCCCTTCACGCAGCACTTGCCGATGAAAGCTATTGCATCGGGGAGGCGGAGGCCTCTGATAGTTATTTGAACCAGGAGCGGATTATCAGCGCCGCATGCCTGGCCGGCGCTCAGGCAGTCCATCCGGGATATGGCTTTTTGTCGGAAAGTGCTGATTTTGCCCGGCTTTGTAAAAAGAACGGCATTGTTTTTATCGGTCCGTCACCGGATATCATGGAAAAGATCGGAGACAAAGCAAAGCTGAAGGAAAAGATGGAAGCTGCATCCATACGGGTCATTCCCGGAACAATGACTCTTCCATCCGAAGAGGCTGCCGTGAGCGAAGCTGAAAAACTGGGATATCCCGTTATGATTAAGGCGAGCGCAGGGGGCGGCGGACGGGGAATCCGCCTGGCAAAAAGCGGTGATGAGGTACGGCGGTTGTTCCCGCAGGCATCTGCTGAGGCAGAAGCAGCGTTTGGCGATGGTTCTGTTTATCTTGAGAAGTATATTTATCCGGCTAGACACGTAGAGTTTCAGATCCTCGCTGATGAAGCGGGCAATATCGTTATAGCCGGAGAGCGGGACTGTTCTCTCCAAAGAAGGCATCAAAAGCTGGTAGAGGAAAGCCCCTCCCCTGCAGTAACAGCAGAAATGCGGGATGAGATGCAGGCGATGCTTTGCCGGGCAATACGACAGATCGGATATACAGGGATCGGCACCGCAGAATTCCTGCTGGACGCCCAGGGAATGTTCTGGTTCATGGAAATGAATATCCGGCTGCAGGTGGAACACTGTGTTTCCGAAATGCTGACGGGAATTGATCTTGTTAAATGGCAGATCCGGATTGCGGCAGGCATTTCCCTTCCTTTTAAACAGGAGAAGATCCGTCTTTCGGGAACTGCTATCGAATGCAGGATCAACGCGATCGGCTGTGGTACAGTGGAAATGCTTCATATACCAGGAGGCCCACAGGTCCGTTTTGATACTTATCTTCTGCCAGGCACAGAAATCCTTCCCTATTACGATGCCCTGATAGGAAAACTCATTGTATACGCAGGGACGCGGGAAGAGGCAATCCGGAAGATGAATGCAGCTCTTTGTGAGCTTCTGATTGAAGGGGTTCAGACCAACACAGAAGAGCAGCTTGGGATTATTGATGATGAGAGATTTCTGAGCGGGACATATGACCTTGATTTCATGGGGAACAGGTGAAGAAGATGGCGATATTGCTCAATTTTATGAAACCTAAAAACAAGCTGGAAGAAGGCGGAAGGAAAGAAGCGCCTGTGCAGCAGGATGCCGGCGAGCCTGAAAAAGTTTGCCCAAACTGCAGAAAGAGAACACCGATGAGCCAGTTATGGGCGAACCGGATGGTCTGCAAATGCGGCTATCACTTTCACATGAAGGCCAGACAGCGAATCCTTATGCTGACAGATAAAGACACGTTTGAGGAACTGTTTTGCGACATGCACGCAGTCAACCCTTTGTCTTTTCCCGGGTATCAGGAAAAGCTGGATACGGTAAAGGAAGCCAGTGGGGAGGAAGAAGCCGTGATATGCGGCACGGCAAAAATTCACGACAGGTGTGTCTGCGTGTTTGCCATGGAAGCTCATTTCATGATGGGCAGCATGGGAAGCGTTGTCGGGGAAAAAATCACAAGTCTTTTTGAATATGCATTATCCCATCGACTCCCGGTCGTCGGGTATCTGGTTTCCGGAGGAGCCAGGATGCAGGAAGGGCTGCTTTCTTTAATGCAGATGGCAAAAACCAGCGCGGCTGTCAAGCGCCACAATGATGCAGGCCTTTTGTATGTTGCCATCCTTACAGACCCAACAACGGGAGGCGTAACGGCAAGCTTTGGAATGGAGGCGGATATTATCCTTGCAGAACCCGGTGCGACAATCGGCTTTGCAGGGGCAAGAGTCGTGGAACAGACCACAAGAAAAGCTCTGCCGAAAGGATTCCAGACGGCAGAGTTTGTCCGGGATCATGGCTTTGTAGACAACATTATAGCCAGAAACAGGCAGAGAAGTTATCTGTCTGCGCTGTTAAAGGCTCATGGAGGATAATAAGGATATGTCCATTGTTGCATATGAGAGAGTAAAGCTCGCCAGGGATAACAAAAGGCCTACCGGATCAGACTATATAAAAAATGTCTTTACTGGGTTTATGGAAATGCATGGCGACCGCTTTTTCGGCGACGATCCTGCCATTATGGCAGGAATCGCATTTCTGGATGATATGCCTGTTACAGTGATTGCCATTGAAAAAGGACACACTGCCAAGGAACGGGCGTACCGGAATTTCGGCGCGCCGTCCCCGGAGGGTTACCGGAAGGCGCTGCGCTTAATGAAGCAGGCTGAAAAGTTTGGAAGGGCAATCATTTGTTTTGTAGACACGTCTGGTGCATATTGCGGCAGCGAGTCGGAGGAGCGCGGCCAGGGGCAGGCGATCGCGGAAAACCTGATGGAAATGAGCACGCTCTGTGTCCCTACAATTTCGATTGTGATCGGCGAAGGAGGCAGCGGCGGAGCGCTGGCTTTAAGCCTGTCAGACCGTGTCTGGATGCTGGAAAACGCAGTTTATTCCGTGATTTCACCGGAAGGATGTGCAAGCATTTTGTGGAAGGAGCCAGATAAAGCAAAAGAGGCGGCTGAAAGCCTGCGCATGACGGCAGATGACGCGTTGATGCTGGGGGTCATTGAAAGGATTGTGCCGGAAGCGGGAATCGGGACAGCAGATTTTTACCGAAGTCTTAAGCGAGAATTGAAACACGAAGTTCTGGATTTGCAAGAGGACCCGGATCTTTTGCAAAAGCGGTATTTTCGCTTCCGCAAGTTAGGGGAATATGCCCCGGAGGTGACCAACCTCAAAAACGAGGAGCTGTGATGAACATATATAGGGAATTCTGTAAGGAAACATTCGATCCGTCAGGGGTGCTGACGGATTTTAACCTTTGCTATAAAGAGAATTTCAACTTTGGTTATGATGTAGTAGACAGGATTGCAGATGAGGAGCCGGAAAAACCGGCACTGGTCTGGCGTGGATCGGATGACGAAGAACATGTTTTTTCGTTCCGTGAAATAAAGCAGTGGAGCAACAGGGCCGCAAACATATTCATCTCGCAAGGGATAAAACGCGGAGACACGGTGATGGTTGTGCTAAAGCGCCACTATGAATACTGGTTCGTAGCAGTTGCGCTTCATAAGATCGGCGCAGTCCTTCTTCCGGTGACGCACATGCTGACAGAGCAGGACTTCCAAATTCGTATCCGGCTGAGCAACCCAAAAGGCCTCATCGTAACGCCCCAGGGTTCCGTGACAGAAAAAGTCAGGAACGCAGCATTAAGAGAAAACGCAGGCTGCCTGTTGTGGACCGTAAAGGAGAACCGGGAAGGTTTTATCAACCTGACAGACCAGATGCACCAGGCGCAGGAGACGCTCGAAAGAATGGAAACAAGGGCTGAAGATCCCATGATCCTATACTTTACATCCGGAACGACAGGCAATCCGAAAGGTGTCGTTCACAGCTTTACATATCCACTTGCCCATATTATAACGGCAAGATACTGGCAGGGAGCTCAGGACGGAGGACTTCATTTTACAGTTGCGGAAACCGGTTGGGGAAAAGCATCCTGGGGGAAGATTTATGGACAGTGGATCGTTGGAAGTGCTGTGATGGTATATGATTTTGACACGTTTGATCCGGCCATGCTGGTAAAAATCATCAACCGGTATGGCGTTACATCCTTCTGCGCGCCTCCAACCGTGTACCGATATCTCGTTCGCCGCGACATACCTGACATGCCGTCGTTGAAACATGCATCTACTGCAGGCGAGGCCCTCTCCCCTGAAGTGTTCAGGGCCTTTTTAAAAAAACAGGGCTTAAGTTGTATGAAGGATATGGGCAGACAGAAACCGTACTCCTTCTGGCCAATTTCACTGACAGGGAACCCGTGGATGCTTCTCTTGGCTTCCCCTCCCCATTATTTAGAATAGACCTTAGGGATCGTGACGGTGCTCCAGTTAAATGCGGGGAGATCGGCGAGATCGTGGTAGCGCCAAAAAGCAGCAATCAGGCAGGAATGTTTTCGTCATATCTGGGGAGTGAACTTGAAGAATTTAAATAATGCAGCAGGAAGAGCGGCCGCAGAAACCACATATACAAGTGAAGCAGCTGCATTAAATAAAGTTCAAAGTTATGTTGACCAAGGATTTTGTAAAAGAATTATGACCGATTCACAAATAAACCAGCATTATTCTGCAGAGCAAATGAGATCTGTTGCAACATGGACATTAAGAGCTACTAATACGACAGGAAAAAAATAATTCAGACCTATGCTCTTTTGAAGAAAGTTGGTAGTGATCAGTATCCAAACATGAGAGTTTTGGTTTAATTACTAGAAGAATCATTGGATAGTAATTTGGCAAATTAGAGCGATCGACCTAAATCGGTGTTAGGGTCGGGTTAAGTTAACCATTCGGGGGTGCGGACGGAATCTTGG
>DFHP01000120.1 GCA_002371335.1 Eubacterium sp. UBA3720 | reverse complement strand
GATACGGCCTTCGAAACCGTTCCAAGCATCGGACTGAAGCATTTTCATGTTAAAGCTCATGATAAAGTAACCTCCTTGTATTAATATGTTAAATAATATGCTGGTGAACATCTACTATTTACTCTAGTCATATAATAACATATTAAAACTAAAAAACAATAGGAATAATTCTTGTTTTTAAATAAAAACAAGTAACTAACATTTTTGATTTCGAGTCTGTTTTACAGCATCATTTTAGCGGTGAAAAGCCGCTTTTAAGGTCTCGTAGAGTCAGTGCTTTTTATGGGCGTTTCGAATATGATACTGAATACGGGCTTAAAATCCGGGCATAACTTAAACAACATTCTGTTCAACTCAGATAGGGAGTCCCCGCCTCTATAGGAGGTGGGTATTGAATCAAACCTGAATCAGTGGAGGGTTTCAATCCCCATCTGAGTTGAGCCTCCGGCGGATCGCAAAGCTGCGCAGAGGAAGACGCACAAGTGCGTTGCGCTGCTCGCGCGCGATCAGAGATTGCGATTGAAACGCGGAGGCAAATTAACTTGACAGAATTAAAGAGCTCTGCTATTATTTCACATGTTGGAAATGCTGATGTGGCTCAGCAGGTAGAGCGTCGCCTTGGTAAGGCGGAGGTCGGCGGTTCAAGTCCGCTCATCAGCTTTTTTGATTTTTATGGGCAAGGCGCAGAGATGTGCCTTGTTTTTATATGCAAAACGGAACCGGGGACGGAGTTTCGTTCCATGAAACCGGGGACGGAGTTTCGTTCCATGAGACCAGGGACGGAGCCTTGTTTCGGTCGCTTACGTCACTGATGATTAGAGGGCGATAACGTGGAACGCGTCTCCGTCCCCGGTTTCGTCGGAATCGGCGGGCATGTGCAATAACGTGGAACGCGTCTCCGTCCCCGGTTCCATCGAGAAGGAGACAGAGATGGTTGAGATGAATTATTGCATGCAGTGCGGTGCAAAGCTTACGAAAAAGCATCTTGACGGGGAAGGGATGATTCCATTCTGTGAGAAGTGTGATGATTTTCGCTTTCCGGTATTCAATACAGCAGTCAGTATGATCGTTATGAATGAGTCGAAATCGAAGATCATTCTGATCAAACAATATAATAAGAAGAGATTTATTCTTGTGGCAGGGTATGTGAACAAGGGAGAAGACGCGGAAGACACCTGCGTTCGCGAGGTCAGGGAAGAGCTTGGTCTTAACGTTACCAGCGTTCATTTCAACCATAGTCATTACTTTGCCGGATCGAACACGCTGATGCTGAATTTTACGGTCACGGTAAGCGGGGAAACTCCGAAACCTAACCGTGAGATAGACTACTGGGAGTGGTTTTCGAAAGAGGAGGCCGCGAAGAATATAGCCCCTGGAAGTCTTGCGTCGGAATTCCTGCACGGATATCTTACGGGTGAATATACTTTTCATAACAAATGACCTGACCCGTGATCATTAGTGTGCCTGCACAATTCATGTACGGAGTGAGGTCTTTTGTGATTTCCGAAATCGGATGGATGAAGATATACTTACCCAAATGAAAAAAATCCGAAGGCTGTAGCAGTAGAAAATCATGAAATTTCCTATGAAAAACATATATAAAAATCAGTGTTTAAACATTAGAGGATAAAATATCATGGCGATCAAACTTATCGCGAGCGATCTGGACGGCACGCTGCTTCTTAACGGGGCGAGGACACCAAGTCCGGGCGCTATCAAACTAATCCATAGACTGCATCAGAAAGGAATAGACTTTGTGGCGGCCAGCGGAAGACAGTACGCCAGCCTGCAGAGACTGTTCTCGCCTATCAAAAGAGAGATAGGGTATTTGTGCGAAAATGGCTGCCTGGCTTTTTACCAGGAGGAAATGCTGTTTCAGGAAACGATGAAAAGAGAACTGGGGCAGGAAATCATGCACGCGATCGATGAGAAAGAAGGCTGCGAGATTATGCTTTCCGGCGTGCGGACCTGCTATATGCAGCCAAAGAACATGGATTTTTATTTTTACGCCCGGGACAAAATGAAAAACAATGTAACCTTGGTTCCGGATATTTTCAAGGTGAACGAGCCATATATGAAGATTTCCCTCTATCAGAAAACAGGCGTTACAGATTTTGAATATTGGAAAAAAACGTTTGGGGATGACCTGACAGTGGTTACTTCGGGAGCCGCATGGATGGATATCATGCCAAAGAATGTAAATAAAGGTACGGGTATCAGAAAGATTCTGGAATATCTGGGCGTTGCTCCGGATGAATGTTTTGCATTCGGAGATAACTATAACGATGTGGAAATGCTGGAGACAGTCGGTTTTCCGGTGGTCATGGAAAACGGCGTGCAGGACCTTAAGGATCATTTCAAAATCCACACGGGATCTGTTGAGCATGTGCTTGAATACATTCTGCATACAGAAGAAATGAAGGAGACGCAGTAATGATGCGTCTTCTTTTTGATTCAGGGGAAAATGTCCAGATTTCCTGTAAATTAAAGTTCTCGTTTTTTTGGGAAAAAACTTGTTAGCACTCAAATTAAATGAGTGCTAACTTTTTCTTGACTTTATGTTTCTTGTGTTCTAATATATAACCTATGTAGTCCCGGAAAAGTCCGGCAGAGTTTTTTGGGACAGGATCAGATTTAGATGAATAAATTATGTGGGTAATTGCGAAACTAAGGAGGGAGGGGAATTTGTTTAAACCGTCACACAATTTTCCAACCACAAGGAGTAATAATTACCTGAATAAATTATAAATTAACAGGAGTGTGATCTATATGGAAATGCAGCATGGAAATCTTTCAATAAACAGTGAGAATATTTTCCCGATCATCAAGAAATGGATGTATTCCGACAAGGATATTTTTGTGAGAGAGCTGGTATCGAACGCCTGCGATGCTATCACAAAGGTGAAAAAACTGGATGCGGTAGGCGAATGTGAGCTTCCGGAGGGATATAAACCGGAGATTCATGTGATCGTCGACGATAAGGAAAAAACACTTTCCTTTATAGATAACGGACTGGGCATGACGGCGGACGAGGTTAAGAAAAACATCACCGATATCGCTTTTTCCGGAGCGACGGAGTTTCTGGAGAAATATAAAGATAAAGCCGACCAGGATCAGATCATCGGACATTTCGGTCTCGGTTTTTATTCAGCCTTCATGGTAGCCGACCAGGCAGACATCGATACGCTTTCATTCCAGCCGGGCGCTGAGCCGGTCCACTGGGAATGCGACGGAAATACCGAGTATGACATGGGTGAAGGCGACTGGAAGGAGATGGGCACAAAAGTAACCCTTCATCTCAATGAGGACAGCCTTGAGTTCGCCAATGAATACAAAGTTACCGAAGTGCTGAAAAAATACTGCTCCTTCATGCCTTATAACATTTATGTGTCAAAGGCTGACGCGGAGCCTGAGTACGAGACCATCGACGAGAGCGAGCTGCGCGACGATGATGAAGTCATCGAGCATATTTCTGTTCCGGCTGAGACCGAGGAAATGACGAAAGAGGACGGCACAAAAGAAGTCGTAGAGAAGACGCCGGCCAAAGAGCAGGTAAAGATCAGAAAACGTCCGGTGCCTGTCAATGATATTCATCCTCTGTGGACAAAACAGCCAAGCCAGTGTACGGACGCCGAGTATAAAGAGTTCTTCATCAAGGTATTCCAGGATTACAAAGAGCCGCTGTTCTGGATACATCTGAACATGGATTATCCGTTCAACCTGAAAGGCATCCTGTATTTCCCGAGGATCAACACAGAGTATGAGAGCATTGAAGGAAAGATCAAGCTTTACAATAACCAGGTATTTATCGCGGATAATATCAAAGAGGTTATCCCGGAGTATCTGCTTTTGCTCAAGGGCGTAATCGATTGTCCTGATCTTCCGCTGAACGTTTCCAGAAGCGCGCTTCAGAATGACGGCTTTGTAAAGAAGATCTCCGACTATATCTCAAAGAAGGTCGCAGATAAGCTTTCCGGCATGTGCAAAACAGACCGTGAGACTTATGAGAAGTACTGGGATGACATCAGCCCGTTCATCAAGTTCGGATGCATTAAGGATGAGAAGTTCTCAGACAGGATCATGCCGCATGTCCTTTATAAGGATATCGATGACAAATTCTTCACGCTGAATGAGCTGCTTGATAAGATCAACGGCGTAACGAAGGATGAGGCAAGTGCGGAGGATGGATCCAAGGTCGAGGTCGAAGCAGTGGATGATCAGGAAAAAGAGCCTGAGAAGACGACTGTTTACTATGTGACAGATCCGCTGCAGCAGAGCCAGTACATTAATATGTTCCGCAACCAGGGAATGGACGCGGTGATCATGCGCCACAGTATTAACAGCGCCTTCATCACTCACCTGGAGAGCAAAAACAACAGAGTGAAATTCCAGAGGATCGATGCTGAGCTGACTGACGATATGAAGGATGGAGCCGCTGACCTTGAAGAGGAAACAAAGGCTATGCAGGAGCTCTTCAGAAAAGTGCTGAAAAATGACAAACTCGACGTGGCAGTAGAGAACCTGAAGGACGAAAGCGTATCCGCGATCATCACACTTTCCGAGCAGAACCGCCGTATGTATGAAATGATGCGTATGTATGGTATGGCAAACAAGGATATGCTGGGCGGAGATGAAAAACTGACGCTGAACGCAAAACATCCTCTTGTTCAGTATGTGTATGAGCATAAGGATAATGAGGAAGATGTGGATATTTTCTGTGAGCAGCTTTACTCGCTGGCAATGATCAGCAACAGAGCCCTCTCACCGGAAGAAATGACAGGCTTTGTGACCAGAAGTAATGAGATCATGATGAGACTGACAAAATAAAATGAAGTGAAATACAGAAAGGGCTGCCGCGTTCGCGGCAGCCCTGTTTAAATCCGGAATAAAGGGAAGAATCAGGGGAAAAAATAAAAAAAGTTATAGTCCTCAGCCGGACTTTGATACTTGAGTGTCTCAGTCGAGATCAAAATGAGCGAGAAAGTCGTTCATATATTTATCCCAGGTCAGCTCCGGCGTTTTGTCGGGAGTGAAGGTCCGGAGGGAAGTGCCGGTGGTCAGGGTCAGCGTATTGTTACGGAATTGAACATTCAGAAAGAGTCCGTATACGTCTTCAGGGGCGATTGGGCTTCCGGAGGAAAGGATGAGCTTTTCGGTTCTGTCTGCCGGAAGCTGGAAGATGATCCTGAAGGAAAGAGGCGTGCGTTTGCCCTTGATCAGGGCGAAGCAATGCTCTTTCACATCCTTCCAGCGGACGAGAGAACGAGCTTCTTCGGACAGCGCGTCAGCTGTTCCGGAGTCAAAATATTCTTTGTGAAGCTTTCCGTCGATATGGAATTCGGCAAAAGTGGTGATCGAAGCCTCGGACAGGAGAAATGTATCAAATGTTTCTCTGAGAAGAAGAGCGCTCATGAATTTTTTTATATGTTCGATCCGGATCGCCAGCATATTCGATGCTCCTTTGAAAACAAAATTGCGGGAGACCGTCTTTGCAATGCCGTATCATGAATATGGTCATAACGCTCGCGGATCCGCTCAGCGGATAGTATAGCATGGGTTTGGAAAAAGTAAAAGAAGGAAAACTTCCCACATGCCATCTCTGAGACAGGCTTTTCATGATGAAGACTGCCGATTCATCATGAAGCGGGAAGTTTTTGTAAAAGAAGGAAATGATCGGGGGAACGGAAAGATGACCCGCAGATGCAAATATTATGCTTTCATTTTCAGCCGAAGTATTGTAATATATTATTCGATGGTTTTTGTGACGCAATATACTGTGAATTAACATCAGGGATTGCGGAACTCCATATGGCTGGAAAATGGTGTAACGGTTCAAAGTTAAAGCCTCTGGCGTTCTTGAATGTTTTTACAGAGTGTTTGGATCAATCGCATAAATTCCCTGCCTTCCGGGGTCTCTCAATTACCTGGAAATTATATAGATATGAGGAGTTGGACATGAGTCAGAAAAAAGTGGATTATTATAAAGAGCAGAAGGTAAACCGCAAGGCAAACATGAAGAAGGAAAAA
>DFHP01000119.1 GCA_002371335.1 Eubacterium sp. UBA3720 | reverse complement strand
GAGGCGGGAAATTTGTGTGAATGATTCAAACAATCTGCACAAGCATTAGAACTTCTGTATGAACGGAATCTGCTGTATGAGCAGAAATCATACTGCCTCGGCGAAGCGAGTTTATGATTTCGCGAATGTTAGCAGCAGATGAAGTCAATACATAGAAGTTCTTTGCGCGGAAACCGTTTGAATCGTCACACAATTTCTCGACTGCAAGGGGTTTCGCAATTGCCAGGTAAACCATTCCTTTCTGTAAACCATTTCAGGTGCCTGCTAAACTTTTCTCCCTTCCGCCCCATGCAGGAGCGAACCGGAACCAAAAACACAGTTCTATAAGTTTCTCGTTTCATCATTATTGTCTTCGGATAGAGAATAAACTTCCCAATAAAACCATAGCAGAAGCAAATTTGTATTGAAATGGAACTTCTTGCGGAATAGTAGCTGCCGGATGAGATTTCTGATTCATTTGGATATTCTTGCTATTAATCAAAACACTTGTGCAGGAATGTGACGATTTATATGCTGTTTTATTATTATTTAAGGCGGATTGTTTCAAATTTAAAAGGCAGAGAAGTTTCTTTTCTCACCGGCAGACCATTTTCAGCCTTTAAAATAATACTTTTGCACAAAAAAGCGTCTGAGTTCTCCATATTTTTTATAAGCAAGAAAGTCCAAGAGTTATGAATATATCTTTTTTCTCCAAAACAAATGATTTAACAGCAAAAATATCCAAATGACCATTTCAGACAATTTTCTGATTCGATTATAATAGATACAGAGAAGTACAAAATGTATAATAAAAGCAAATCGAAAGGAAGTTATCATGAAGACCGGAACAAAAGAAAGCTTATCTATAAATGTTAAAAATGAACAATTAGAGACAGATCACACACTGCAGGAGACCCGGCCGCACGGTACGGACTCATTCCCCTTTCAGTTCTATAACGATTCTTACGACTGGAAAAAGAAAAGCTGCGTTGACTGGCACTGGCATAAGGAGCTGGAGATACTTGTCCTCCGGAGCGAGGCTCTGGTATGTAAAGCCGGAGATCAGGTGCTCCATTTGAAACAGGGAGACTGCATTCTGCTGAACAGCGGCGTCATACACCGCTATGAGGCCCCTGAAGATACCGGCCCGGAAGAAGGAAAATGGCACAGCATTCTTTTTTCATCGGATATGATTGCGCCTGTCAACAGTGTCATTTATCAAAAAACTATCGCGCCTGTCATAAATTCAGGTATCTGCTGCTTTAACCTCAGCGGGTCTGACGAGTGGCACCGGTATATAAGATCTCTCACGGAGCAGATCCTTGATATCTGCCTCTCCGGACAGAAGGACGCCGAGCTTTCGATCCATATCCTCTTATGCCGGATCTGGAAGGAACTGTACATACATTTTTCAGAATTCGAAAAACCCGGATCGGTCAGCAGTATCATGACCATGCAGGCACGGCAGCGGCTCATGCTTCAATATATCTGGGAAAACTATTCCCGTCCGATACTTTTGAAGGATATTGCCGCATCAGCAAACTTAAGCACCAGTGTGGCCCAGAGATGTTTCCGCACATGCGTGAAGGATTCGCCAATACATTATCTGCAGCGTTTTCGCCTCGAACACGCAAAAAAGCTGTTGCTGACATCACGGGACAGTATTCTGGAGATAGCTCTTTCCTCCGGTTTCGGCAGTTCCAGTGCAATGGATCATTTTTTTAAGCAGGAAACGGGGACCACGCCTCTTCAGTTCAGAAAACAGTTTCAGCAGGGCAAAGGAAACACCTGACCTTCCTTAAGCCGGAATAAAATGATCTGAAACCGCAAAACAGAAAAGAAAAAGAAAAAGAAAAGGAACAAAGAAATGACAGAACATATTATGAACAGGAGAATCATACGTCTGTGCAAGACCGTGGCATTCATCACTGAATTTGCCACAAACATGCTGGCGCCGCTTCTTATTTCCATGAGAGCGGAATACCATATCGGCGTCAGACAAAGCGGAATTCTTTTATCCTGTCTGTTTGCGGGATGTCTCATAGGATGCATCTGTTGCAGCCATTTGCTCGTACGCTTCGACAAAATCCGGCTGCTCCGGACTTTTATTCCCCTTCTTGGAGTGTCCGGACTTTTCGTCGCCTTATCCCCTGCATTTTTCATCACCGCTGCTATGATATCCTTAGTCGGCATCTTTGATCGTATCGTGCAGATCACCGCCAACGCTCTCCCGACCGAATTATCAGACCGGGAATCTGCATCTTCCATCAACGGCGTGATGGCTTTTAATGCTTTAGGCGCATGCTGCGGACTGACTTTCTCAGGAGCGTTGGTCACCTTTGGCTTTTCATGGCGGGCTGTATATTTTCTTTACTTCATAGCCGCAATGTCTGCAGCCTTATTGAGCGCGCGGATACCTCATCAGGTTCAGAGACAGCGTCAGAAGCCCCGAAACAAAGAACTTTCTGTCATCCTTCGATGCAGCGAATTCTGGCTTCTCTTTATACTCATGGCCCTGTATTCCGGCGGTGAATCAGGGATCAGTAGCTGGGTGGTCACATACCTGGTGCAGGAACATTCTTTCACCACATTCATGAGCTCAGCCGTATCAGCCCTTATATGGATCGGCGTTTTTGCCGGAAGAGCTGCCTGCGAAAAAATATCCCGGTATATCCCGGCCGTCAGGCTTGAACTGTTCCTTATGCCCATGGCCGCCGCGTCGATCATCCCCGTGCCGTTCCTCTCCGGAAAAATGATCTGGCTTTGCGCTTTCCTGATCGGCCTTTCTCTTTCAGGCATCTGGACTCTGGCCGTCTCTCTTGTCATCGATAATTCGGATTTCGATAACGGAAATGTGCTTACCGCAAGCTTTATCTGCAGCTGCGCGGGAAGCTCCGCAAGCACATATATCATCGGCAGCATTGCAGAACAGTTATCCATGCCGGCGGCGATCATATCGGATGGAAGTATATTTCTGATCATGCTGGCGTTATTTATTTTCTGGCTGCATTTTCACAAGCAGAATAATGCAGGCACAGAAAAATCGATTCCTTTGACATCCGGACCCGGTATGCGATAATATTGACATAAAGAAACCCCGCAGGGACCTGCCGTTTACGCTTATCTCCCTTTGGGGCACGACAAAAACAGTCTGATTCCTTCGGCATTACTGATTATATGCGGTAATATCACCAGAACACTCAAGACCCGATTACTTCAGCATCATTGAACTGTGCGCGGTATATTACTCTGCGGCGCAGCAAGAGGAATTTTCATGACTCAATTTCTGAATAACGAAATAACCCGGCTCTCTCTTCCGACAAAGCCGGGTCTGCAGCAGAATGCTTCCATAAATATGATCTCTTTCTCCGACTGGCACGACGGGCACAGTCACATCATGCATTCCCACAGAGATGTGTCTGAGATCATACTCTTAATGTACGGTCACGGACGATATATGATCAATTATCATCTTCATGATCTGAATCCCGGAGATATCGTACTCTGCGGTACTGAACAGATCCATGATGAATTCCCATCTGCGGATGAGCGCTACGGTACCATTACCATCGGCATATCCGGACTTTTGCTCCCCGGCCTCGCTCCGGGGCAGTTCGTGCCGAAAAACTGCTCTCCGGTCATACATCAGTCTTCTGTCTTTGACGAACTTGCTTCCCTGGCTTTTATGATAAAAAAATACGGCACGGAAAAAGATGTTTCTCAGGAAAACGATCCCTCCCTGTCTTCATCGCTGCTTTATCATCTGAACGGGCTGTTTATCGATCTCGTAAGGAAAACGGCGGCAAATGTTCCCGCGGGCGAAATGAAGATCAACGAGATCTGCCTGAAGGCGGAGGATTATATCAACGAACATTTTGCTGAAAATATTACCCTTGAATCGATGGCTCAAAAGCTTTTTATAAGTCCCTACTATCTTTCTCATCTCCTGAAAGAAGAGACAGGATATAATTTTAAGCAATATCTGCTCCGGCGCCGTCTGGGGCAGTCCCAGACTCTGCTTTCCTTTACAAAAATGCCCATTGGCGAGATCGCGGCTGCGACCGGATTCTCAGACGCCGCGTATTACTCCCGGATCTTCGCCAAGTATATAGGTATGCCGCCTTCCAGTTTCAGGAAGCTCCGGGCTGAAAACGCCCCTTCATACATCTGATCTGTACGCCGCAGGAGGGGGTATCGCGCACGCGCGATACCCCCTCCTGTTAATATTTCCGGCCTTCATCTGTCTGGTCCGGATCATTTGGATTCTTTATGCTCTTTGTAGAATCTTTTTGCTTCATCCAGCCCTGCTTTGGCTCCGGCAATGCCCGCCTTCACTCTTCCGCTGGCGTCGATCTTTTCATCGATCTTTCTGGCAGCCTCTTTCACTTTACCTGAAGCGTCATATTTCTCGTCAAACTTTCTTGCCGCTTCTTTTACCTTGTTTGAGGCGTCATATTTCTCATCAAATTTCCTTGCGGCTTCCTTTGCTGTTCTGGCAGCTTCTTTTGCAGCCTCCTTAGCTTTGCCGGTTGCGTCGTATTTCTCATCGAACTTCTTCGCCGCTTCCTTTCCTGCCTCGATCTTTTCTGCTACTTCTTTTGCAGCCTCTTTGGCTTTGCCGGTTGCGTCGTATTTCTCGTCGAACTTCTTTGCCGCCTCTTTAGCCGATTCCTTTCCGGCTTCGAGCTTTTCAGCCACCTCTTTAGCCTTTTTTTCCATCTGCGTTTTGATCGCTTCCTTTCCGGCTGCCCGTCCTTCAGCCTCAGAATCTGTTCCCTTAGCTGCCTTCTCTTTGATCGCTGCCTGTGCTGCCGCAAGACGAGCGATCGGAACACGGAACGGTGAGCATGAAACATAATCCAGACCTATCTGATGGCAGAATTCTACGGATGCAGGATCGCCGCCATGCTCTCCGCATATTCCCACATGGAGATCAGGATTTACGGGACGTCCGAGTTTGATAGCTATTTCCATCAGCTTTCCTACGCCTGTAGTATCAAGCTTTGCAAACGGATCGTTCTCAAGTATCTTTGCGTCATAGTATGCGTTCATGAACTTTCCGGAATCGTCACGCGAGAATCCGTAAGTCATCTGTGTCAGATCGTTTGTTCCGAAGCAGAAGAATGCTGCCTCTTTGGCGATCTCATCTGCGGTCAGAGCAGCTCTCGGGATCTCGATCATTGTGCCGACCTCATATTCCAGATCGATTCCTGCGGCTGCGATCTCCTCGTCGGCTGTCTCTGTCACAAATTTCTTTACATATGTGAGCTCTTTAACGTCGCTGATAAGCGGGATCATGATTTCCGGTCTGATGTTCCACTCAGGATGTTTTTTCTGAACATTTACTGCCGCACGGATGACCGCCCTTGTCTGCATTTGTGCGATCTCAGGATAAGTAACGCCCAGACGGCATCCTCTGTGTCCCATCATCGGATTGACCTCATGCAGCGAAGCGATCATAGCTTTGATCTCAGCAACCGTTTTATGCTTTGCGGCTGCAAGTTTTTCTATTTCGACTTCTTCAGTCGGAACAAATTCATGAAGCGGCGGATCCAGGAACCTGATCGTTACGGGATTACCCTCGAGAGCCTCATACAATTCTTCGAAGTCTCCCTGCTGATAAGGCAGGATCTTTGCGAGCGCCTCTTCTCTCTCTTCCGCGGTGTCGGAACAGATCATCTCACGGAAAGCAGCGATCCTGTCCTCCTCGAAGAACATGTGCTCTGTACGGCAAAGTCCGATACCTTCGGCTCCCAGCTCGCGTGCCTTTCTCGCGTCTGCAGGTGTATCCGCGTTTGTACGTACTTTCAGTTTTCTGTATTTATCAGCCCATTCCATGATACGGCCGAACTCTCCGGCAATGCTTGCATCCTTTGTCGGAATGATTCCTCCGTAAATATTTCCAGTGCTTCCGTCAATGGAGATCTCGTCGCCTTCTTTAAATGTGACGCCGCCAAGAGTGAACTGTTTGTTCGCCTCGTCCATGACAATATCTCCGCATCCGGATACACAGCATGCGCCCATTCCTCGTGCCACAACTGCAGCATGAGATGTCATTCCGCCGCGGACTGTCAGAATACCCTCTGCGGATTTCATTCCTGTAATATCTTCAGGCGATGTCTCAAGACGTACAAGGACCACCTTTTCGCCCCTTGCTGCCCATTCCATCGCGTCATCGGCAGTGAAAACGACCTTACCGCATGCGGCGCCCGGTGAAGCGCCAAGGCCTTTGCCAAGCGGCACTGCTTTTTTCAGCGCTTCCATGTCAAACTGCGGATGAAGCAGCGTATCCAGATTACGCGGATCGATCATAGATACCGCTTCCTCTTCTGTCCTGTGTCCTTCATCGACCAGATCGCAGGCGATCTTAAGAGCTGCGGGAGCTGTCCTTTTTCCGCTGCGGCACTGAAGCATGTAAAGCTTTTTGTTTTCAACCGTAAACTCCATATCCTGCATATCATGGTAATGATTCTCCAGGGTGCTGCATACATTGATAAATTCTGCGTATGCTTCCGGGAATTCCTTCTCCATCTGAGAGATCGGCATCGGCGTACGAACGCCTGCTACAACGTCCTCTCCCTGTGCGTTGATAAGGAACTCTCCCATCATTTTCTTTTCTCCGGTAGCCGGGTCACGTGTAAACGCAACGCCCGTACCGGATTCATTATTCAGGTTTCCGAATACCATCGGCATTACGCTGACAGCTGTTCCCCATGAATACGGGATATCATTGTCACGGCGATATACATTCGCGCGCGGATTATCCCATGAACGGAATACTGCCTCAATGGCAGCCTTCAGCTGTACGACGGGATCGGAAGGGAATTCTTCTCCAAGCTGGTTTTTGTACTCCTGCTTAAACTGGACTGCCAGCTGTTTCAGGTCTTCAGATGTCAGATCTACATCAAACTCGACTCCCTTTTCCTCTTTCATTTTATCAATGAGCTCTTCGAAATATTTCTTTCCCACGCCCATGACTACATCTGAGAACATCTGAATGAAACGTCTGTATGAGTCATACACAAAACGCTCAAATTTCGGATCGGGATTTCCTGCGATCATGGCCTTTACTACGTCATCATTCAGACCAAGGTTCAATATCGTATCCATCATTCCCGGCATAGACGCGCGCGCTCCTGAACGAACAGATACGAGCAGAGGATTCTCAAGATCTCCGAATTTCTTTCCGTTGATCTCTTCCATCTTTGCAACGCCTTCCATTGCCTGGTCCATGATCTCCTGACTGATTTTACGACCGTCTTTGTAATACTGGTTGCACGCTTCTGTTGTGATGGTAAATCCCTGAGGAACAGGAAGACCGATATTGGTCATCTCCGCAAGATTTGCTCCTTTTCCTCCGAGAAGCTCTCTCATGTTTGCATTACCTTCCGTGAACAAGTAAACCCATTTTCTCGCCATATTCGCTTTTCCTCCTACGAATTTTCATTCTTTCCTTCTTTTCTTTATACAATTCATTTCTTTAGCGAAAATATTTTATCAGAAATCACATTATTCGTCCACCATCAAACCTTGATTTTTGTGTGTTTTCATATGTTTTTTGTGCTATAACTCCGATTTATGGGCACTTTCTACATTTCACGCCTCATTGTTTTGTATGATTTTATGACCTTCTCATTTTGTGTACAAACCCGCCTGCCTGTCTTTTCTTTTTTACATAATTCCTATCGTCAGAATCATCTTCGCCGTCTCTACCATGGATCGCCCGCTGTCCATGCTGCACTTCTGAATATAACGGTGAGCTTCCTCCTCCGACATATGATTTCTCTCCATAAGAACCTGTTTTGCGTTCCTGATATAATTATTATCTCTTTCGGAACGTACCTTTTTTCGCTTTCTCCCCCTCTTTATCTTCCCGTCCGTGTTCTCTGACATCATCGATACAGTCTCAATGAATTCATGAACCCTGACCGGCATAGAGACCGCTATCACATTCTCTTCTCTGGACTCCATGATCTTTGCGTGAGAATCCAGAAGGAGCATTTCAAAATACGACGGCATATACTGCAGCATTTCCGTATAATACATATCAGCCAGCTGCAGAGGGTTGATCACGATCCCGCCGCCAAGCTCCTGCATATATTGAAGCGCTTCATTTCCATTCGTAACACTTATGATCTCCTGAAAACCGTATCGTTTAAGCAGTTCTTTTATCTTTGACGCAGTTTTCCCCTTTGACGCAGGAAATGCTATTATGATATTACTCACGATCCATACCTCCTACTTTCAAAGAAAAACTGATCATTCCGATGCGGAAATGTTCAGCGTGCCAGCCTGCTCCTTTGATATGTTTTTTATATTCTTCTGAGATATTCCTGCAGTTCCCAGTCTGTCACCTCCCTGGAATATCTCTCCCATTCAGCTTCCTTTCCCCTGATATAGGCGTCCGCGTAGCTTTCCCCGCAGATAGACCGGAGGAACCGGTCTTCCTTAAATGCATTGACCGACTCCATCAGGGTTGCGGGCAGCATGCCAAGCTTCTCGTTTTCCCCGGGAGGGGTCATTTCTTTTCCGATCGCCTCCAGACAGACAGCAACAGCCTGAGCCAGCATAAGATAGGGGTTCGATGCGCCATCGGGCATCTTCCATTCCATATATACATTATCCTGATCTCCTACCTCAAGCAGCACCGGCGCATAGTAATCCGTCGTCGACCAGAACAGCTCTGAGGGAGCAAAAAATTTCGCCTTCAGACGTTTGTAGGAGTTGACGATCGGGTTTGCAAAAGCCGCCATAGCCTTCTGATGCTCCAGCATGCCGGCTGCGCAGGAAAGAGCTTCTTTGCTGAATCTTTCACCATTGATCCCGTTCATGATGTTTTTTCCGTCTTTATAGATGGATATAGTCACACGCATGGCGGAACCCGGAAGATCTGTCCTTGGTTTTGGCATAAAGGTAGCGTGCATCCCGTGGCGCACCGCTATGGTACGGATCGTAGTGCGGAAAGTCAGGATCTGATCCGCCATACGGACCCCTTGCGCGGATTTAAAGTCCACGGCGTGCTGTCCGGGCGTCATCTCATGATGAGAAGATTCTACTTCGAATCCCATCTCCTCCAGCGTGAGTATCAAATCGCGTCTGGCGTTTTCCCCTTTGTCAAGAGGCGCAACATCCAGGTATTGCGCAGACTCGCCCGTATGGGTCGTCGCATGGCCGTTCTCATCGTTCAGAAAAAGAAAGAACTCACAGTTCGGATGGATATCAAAACTGTAACCTCTCTTCTCCGCATCCATCATGACCTTTCTCAGGATATAACGCGGACTTTCTTCTATCATATTCCCCTGCATATCCATGAGATCGCAGAGCAGACGGGCGACCTTCCCGTGCTGAGGCCTCCATGGCAGAATCGCAAATGTACTCAGATCAGGCTTAAGATAGACTGAATCGTAGCCCAGATCATGCATTCCTTCTATATGAAAAGCATCTACTTTGACCTTTCCTTCGAGCGCTTTATGAATCTGTCCTGATGTGATCGCTATATTTTTTAATTCCCCAAACAGATCAACGAACTGCAGACGCACAAATTTCACGTCCTCTTCTTCGATCATTTCAAAAATATCGTTTTTATTAATCATGGTCATAGATCACTCCTCCTGTTTTCCGATTCATTCTGTTTTTCGATTCATTTTAACTTCGGGCTCATTCTATTTTCCGGCTCATACGATGTATCTGCCTTTGCCGCCTCAGGCTCCGGTTCACCGGGGATGCGCGGCTGCGGCACAGGATAAAAATTCATATGTGTTCATTTTATCATACGGTATCTGCCTTTGATAATTTAAATTATTAAATCGCAATGAGATTTTTTACGTTTTTGTTACATTTTTATGCATTTATTCAATCATTTGTCATATATTTGACTTTCCAAATAATATTGTATATAATGCAATCTGCTTTTAATATGAAAGAATCTAAGAACCATTTATACATAGCTTTTATGTATAAATGATTTTTTGCTAATAAGGACATTAAATATGAAGAAACAATCAAAATTCCGCTCTCTTCTGCACATTCTGTTAATGCTTGCCATTCTGGCAGTCATTGTTATGCTGATCTGGCACGCATTTGGAGACACTCTGCAGGGATTGTTCAAGCTCCTGGTGGATGGACGCGCTGACGAGATCCAGTCTTACCTGGAGAACGAAGGAAAATGGAAGGGTATCGTATGTACCGTTCTCCTTTCCATCCTTCAGGTCGTAAGCATTTTTTTCCCCGGCATCGCTATCCAGATCGCTTCCGGCGCCCTGTATGGGTGGATCGAAGCTTTTCTGGCATGCTACTTCGGATTTGTACTTGGAAATATTGTCGTATTCACCTTTGTGAGACGTCTGGGCGACAGGATCTCAGATATAATTGACATAGACTCGAACGATAAAACAAATTTCCTGAAGGAAAAGATGAAGCTGTTCCGCCCCACCCTCGTTGTGGCAGTGGCAAACCTGCTTCCGGTCATTCCAAACGGCATTATCCCTTATATTGCCGCCGGAACTCCGATCCGCTATTCACGTTTTATCATATCACTCATGTCGACATGCTGGATCCAGATATTCTTCAACTGCCTGGCAGGAAGTTTTCTGATCAACGGCCAGTTCCTGTTTATGGTGTTTGCGATCGGAATTCAGATAATGATTCTTGCCTTTGTAGCTGTCAAAGGAAACAGCATTCTCAACTGGATCAACCGGCACATCTGATCCGGGCTGCATCTCTTCAGCGCAGCTTTGCCGCCTTTATTTTTATGGCGCGTGTATCCTCCTTCGTTTTTTTCAACCGGATCCCTGCCCATCCCCTCCCCGGTTTCAGTTAATTCTGATGCCGGACGCGGGGATTTTTAGTTTATAACTAAACTTCCCACATGTCATTTCTGAATAGTTGGGATTATGATCCCAACAGCCCCTTCAGCATGAAGTGGGAAGTTTTGGTTAATTATTGAATATAGTCCCTTTAATATGTTTCTTTTTTCACAACGCTAATGTTTTGAATATTTTTTCAGAAAACTATTGACTTTTTTACCTTTTTTTAGTATTATTGTCTCAACAGAAGAGAAGAGATCTTCTCATTACATAGATTCATCCCGAATGATGATCCTAAGCAAAGAAAGAAATGATGAATTTGGAACGCAGGACGTGTCCATAAAGCCTTTGGATAAACGGTAAGATTATTCGAGTGATGAGGTAACTGTAAATTCTGTAAAACAATTTCATAGGAGGTCAGAAATGAAGATTCAGATCATTCATTAAGAGGGCTATTCGCAGAGATAAAAAACTCTTCGGGTAGCCCTTAAAATTGTTTTGAGTTGTTTTTTTCATTTCTGAAATTATTTCTTATACTACAATATTTCAAGTCTCGCCCGGGAGCGTCCCTGATATGTTATTTTCATGATCAGACTGTTTCAGAAATGCTATGCGGGAAGTTTTGGCTATATATAAGTTTCACAATTGCCTGTACACAAAAACTGGCAATTGCGAAACCCCT
>DFHP01000063.1 GCA_002371335.1 Eubacterium sp. UBA3720 | reverse complement strand
GGCGGCGCGCAAAGTCCGGTCCGCTCTTAGAGAGAGTCGAAGGAATGGTGAAGGAATGGTGAAGGAAAGTCCGCTCGCGGACTTTGTATTATAGAAAGATCAGGTATTAGTTATGAACAGTTCAAACATTATCATTGTAGTTATATTGATCCTTATCCTGGTGCCGGCGGTCCGGACTGCGATAAAGCATATGCAGGGAGAGGGCGACTGCTGCGGCGGTCCGAAGGAGAAGGTTCCGAAGAAGAAGATCGCCGGCAAAAAACAGGGCGAGTATATCGTCAGCATAGAGGGAATGCATTGCCAGAATTGTAAGAACCGGATCGAGCGTCATCTGAATGAGATAGAGGGCGTTGTTTCAAAGGTAAATCTGGGCAGGAAACAGGCTGTCGTCTCTTATTATCAGCCGGTAGATGAAAAGGTGATCCGTGAAGTGATCGAGGGACAGGATTTCACCGTTACGGACATTCAGAAACATCAGATGTAAATTAGTTTCGGGTAGAAGCTAAATTGTTTGAAAAAATATGAATAGCACAAACTAACAAACACAATTAAGAGAAACTAACGTTATAAATAGAAAATAATACAAAATAACTGACAATTTAGTGTTGACTAAGGATATGAAAAGAAATTAGAATATCTGAAAACAAAGCATTATTAAAGTATTAAATATGACGTCTTATGGAAGGTCATGACAGGTGAGAAGCCTTACCGGGAAATACAGACAGACCTGAGGCGCCGTATTTACATTTAAGGGAGGAACGTTATGTTTGAGAACAAAAAATTATGGGCGTTTATCGGCGGAGCAGCCGCAGGTTTATTTTTAAGAGGAAAGACAGCGAGAAAGATCGCCGTTAACGGAATCGCATGCGGTATGCAGACCAGAGATAAGATCAATGCGGAGATCCAGAGCGTAAAAGAGGACGCGGCAGATATCTATGAAGAAGCAAAAGAGAAAGCCGGCGCTGAGGAAGACGAATAATATTTCATCATAGAACGCAAAGCGAGCAGAGGAGAAAGACTATGAAATATGAGATCATATGTAATCGGCCCGGCAGACTGCGTGTGCGTTTTGGTATGTATGCATTTACGAAGGAACAGGGATACGGCATCGAACAGATGCTGACCTGCAGGAGCGGTATTATACGCGCGGAGGCCTCCAGTAAAAACGGAAGCCTCCTTATTTGTTATAATGACCGGATCACTAAGAAAGAAATACTGAGCGTACTTAAGTCTTTAAGGAGAGATTCCCTTCCTGTAGAAAAAAAGACGGATGAGATCCGCAGGAGAGAGACCACGGACGAGTTCGTAGATGATATGATAGGAATGACCGCCGCGCATTTTTTGATCAAATGGCTGATGCCGGCACCGGTCCGATACGCGCGGGCGCTGTTCCAGGGATGCGGTTTTGTCCTGAAGGGCCTGCGGGCTCTCAGAAAGGGAAAAGTAAATGTGGAAGTCCTGGACGCGGCCTCCATCATAGCGGCGTTTGCCCAGAACTCCTACGGAACGGCATCGTCGATCATGTTTTTGCTGCGGCTCAGCGACCGTCTGGAGGAATACACGAAGAAACAGACGAGCGACGCTCTGGCGGAAAGCCTGGCAATGAATGTAGATACGGTATGGCAGGTGACGGAGGCAGGAGATGTGAAGGTTCCGCTGAAGCAGATCCGCATCGGCGACAGTATCCGTATGCGAACCGGAGGAATGATACCGGTGGACGGACTTGTGGTATACGGAGACTGTATGATCAATGAATCGTCCATGACAGGGGAAGCTCAGGCTGTCCATAAATCAGCGGGAAAGACGGTTTTTGCCGGAACGGTTATGGAGGAAGGAGAGATCGTGATCAGCGTCTCGAAAACATCCGACGAGACAAGGATATCCAATATCATCCGTATGATCGGCACTTCGGAAGATCTGAAGGCAAGCGCCCAGGGAAGAGCAGAAAAGCTGGCTGACAGCATCGTGCCGTTCAGTTTCATCACATCGGGCCTCACCTATCTCTTCACGTCAAGTATGACAAAAGCACTGTCCGTGCTGATGGTCGACTATTCCTGCGCGCTGAAGCTGTCGATCCCGATCTCCATTATTTCCGCGATGCGCGAAGCGGCGGATCATAAGATCCTGGTAAAAGGCGGAAAATATCTGGAGAATTTTGCCAATGCGGATACGATCCTTTTTGACAAAACAGGAACGCTGACGTCGGCTTCGCCAAAAGTGGCAAAGGTCATTGCCTTCAATGGGTATACCAGAGAAGAAGTGCTCCGCGACGCGGCCTGCATTGAGGAACATTTCCCGCACAGCGTGGCAAGGGCGATCGTGAATCAGGCTGCGGACGAAGGTCTTGCGCACGAAGAAAAACATACGAAGGTCGAATACATCGTGGCCCATGGAATAAGCACAGTCCTTTCAGGAATGCGCACGCAGATAGGCAGCGCGCATTTTATTTTTGATGACGAAGATAATGAATATACAGATGAGATCCGTCAGGCCGAGCAGGAGCATATGCAGGGACTTTCGGTTATTTATCTGGCCGCAGGCGGAAAAGTCATAGGTATGATAGGAATCGAAGATCCTGTTCGCGAAAACGCAAAGGAAGTAATTGATCAGCTCCACAGCATCGGATTCAAAAAGATCATTATGATGACAGGCGACGGTCAGGCGGCCGCGAAACGCGTGGCAGAGGAACTGGGTATCGACGAATACTATGCCCAGGTACTGCCTGAAGACAAGGCAGGCATGGTCGGAAAACTGAAACAGGACGGACGCAAAGTAGTCATGGTAGGCGACGGGATCAATGATTCTCCGGCACTGGCGGCGGCTGACGTTTCTATAGCCATGAAAGACTCTTCAGATCTGGCCAAAGAAGTGGCGGACATAACACTTCTGGAGGAGGATCTTTCGGATCTGATCTCGTTAAGGTGTATGACAGAGCGGCTGATGAAGCGCGTAAACGGAAACTACAGGTTCATCCTGGGCTTCAATACCTCACTCATGGCCCTTGGAATACTGGGAGTTCTCGCGCCGCA
>DFHP01000074.1 GCA_002371335.1 Eubacterium sp. UBA3720 | reverse complement strand
CTTGTAGGTAATACTTGAATGGCGGAGGCTGTGGAAGACTACCTTCGGCAGATTATTCTGCTCAATCAGCTGATTAAAGAGCTCATTGATCCTTCCATGCTCCATCGGTGCTCCGAAAGGACCGGCAATTACCAGCTGATAGTCATGATACTCACTGCCAAGCTCCTCCTTTGTCATTTCCTGATCCCTTTTCCAACCGATCAGCATCTCAGCAACTGTTCTGGGAAGATAGATTCTTCTCGTACTGGTGAGGGTCTTCGGCTTTTTAAGGACAAGTACCGTAGCTGTTCCACTCGTATGCTCAGGAAACACGCAGAGAACATCTTTCTTCTCCAGCGTTTCCATCGTACTCTTCCTGACCCGCTGCAGCTCCTTATTGATAAAAATGGAAGCTTTTCCTTCCGCCAGGCTTTCTTCAGAAATATCCACACAGTCCCAGGTCAGGCCGAGCAGCTCACCAATTCGCAGTGAACAGGAAAATGCAAGATTGATCGCAAGCTTCAGGCGTTCATCTTCACATACCTCAAGTGCATGGAACAATGTGTCAGCGTCCCAGATATCGCGTGTTTTTTTCTCCACCTTCGGAACAGTTGCCAGCTGTGCAGGATTCTTTTCTATCAGTTCCCACTTCATAGCCTGTGTAAAAGCACTGTTTAAGAGCTTATGTACTCTCCGCACTGTCCCCGGCGTAACAAAACTGTCTCTTTTCCCGGGTGTTTGCCGCTTCGTATATTGCTTATCCGTGCACCGGATGACCGCCTTTGTCTGCAGAAGAGACATATAGTATTTTTCCAGGACTCTCGGCGTCACTTCGGAAAGCTTCATCGGGCCGATAATGGGATTGATGTAGTTTTTGATCAGACCGGTACTGCCTTCGTACATGGACATGGACCAGGTGTTTTTGCCGTAGAGGGAAACATATTCCCGAAGCAGCTCCTCGACCGTTTTGCATTTGGGAATCACAAGGCTGCCAAGCTCCTGTCTGTATTCAATTTCTGCCTTTCGCCGTTTGGCCTCTTCCTTCGTCTTAAAAGACTCCCATTTCTGCTTTCTCCTGCCGTCTTCAGAGTCGTAAAGATAGACGACATAGTACCGATTCTTCTTTTGAACAATTGATGCCATATTTCCTGCACCTCCTTATGATTCAGCAAAGCGCTTCTGCTGCTCAAGCCACCAGGAAATATTTTCTCTGCGGATTATATAGCTGGCGCCGTACTTCTTCGCTGCGAGCTTCCCTTCCCGGATCAGCCGCCGGACCTCATCGGGTGTAAGATCCATAAGAACTGCCGTTTCCCGGACGTTATAGCTGGGCTTGTCCGGATCGACCTCAAGACGCGGAGCTTCCTTTTTCTTTTCTGCCATCCGAATCTCTTCCAGTTCTTCCGGCGTCCGATCCGACAGCTTCCGGTATTTTGACTGCCCTGCATACCACCGCTCGAAGCTCTCACGTGTGATCCTTTTCTTATCCGCAATGATCACAAAGTCAAACGCATCCCGATTCTCCTTCCTTTCAAGGATATTGTAGACTTCATCCCTCTCGATATAGAGCTCCTTTGCCATTTCCGGCATCGTCAGGGTCTCTGCCTCAAGCGCAGCATCCTTCTCACGGTCTTCCTGTGTCCGGTGCTTGTTCTGGGATGCATACCATTTTTCAAAATCCGATTTTCGGATCCGCGTCCACGTCTCAGCCTTGAAAGTCGGGATCTGATCCCTCCTGATCAGGTAATACACGGACGTGTTGTCAAGGGAAAGCATATCTGCGATCTCCTGCACGGAATAGGAATTTGCCCTCAGTTCTTCTCCGGGCGGCGGTCCGTTCACCTTTTTGCGCTTGGTCTGGTTGGCATACCATTTCTCAAAGCTTTCAATCACGACCCTCATCTTTCCATTCACCATGATCGTCTCGAAGCAGTTCTTATGTACCAGCCAGTAGGGTTCCGTCTTCCCGAGGCCCAGCATTTTCCCCATCTCTGCGACAGACATTGTGGTTTTCTTTTCATCCGGCATTTTCAGTTCCTCCTCTCAAAGATATATCCAGGCCGCACGGCCTGGATATAACCTATCAACCCTTCTTCGGAATTGTTAGGATGTCGATTCCGCTGTTTTGCCGAAACGAGATCCTTGACAGATTTCAGGCAGTATGATTCAGCCATTCATCAAAACTTTTCCTCGAGATCCGGTAACCGGAACGGCCGACCCTGATCCATCGGAATTCCTTTTTCTTCAGAAGGTTGTAAACGCTTCTCTTGCTGATCATCAGGATAGCCTCCAGATCCTCCACTGTATAACAACGGTTTTCCGGAACGGTACCCGCCTCATCCGCATTTACTTCAAAATCTGCATTATCCTGTTTTTCCATCTCTTTCTCATCTATTCTCATCTCGTTCATTTGTCGTCCTCCTCATCGGTATTTATGTCTTTACGGCGCTTCGACCGTCTCCGGGATATACATTCCCAGGCTGATCTTCAAGTAATCATCGATCTCGCTGAGCTGTTCCTTCGTCAGCTTTCCGAGATAGCCTTTGATCCGGCTCTTGTCGATCGTCTTGATCTGTTCAAACTCGACCATCGAGGGAGCCGCAAGCGCACGGTTGTTTTTAATCAGATAATGGGTCGGCTGGTTCAGCTTCTTGATCTGCGTCGTCATCGGCGCCACGATCAGGGTGGGGCAGTAGAAGTTCCCGTCATTATTCTGCAGGACCAGTACCGGCCGCGTGCCTCCCTGCTCCGATCCGGTAAATGGATTCAGGTTTGCCAGGTAAATATCGCCTCTCCGGAAGAACCATCCGGGTCTTAATTCTCTTGTTCTCATGGGCTGTTCCTCCGATCAGTATTTCTG